>JBFLWJ010000008.1 GCA_040757835.1 Actinomycetota bacterium | reverse complement strand
CCGGCTTCTCGAGCCCATTGGCAATATTCCGCCGGCGGAGTTCGAGGCTTACTATTGGGGAAAGGAGGATCAGGAAGATACGGAAGGACTCAAGCAACCGAGTCTCCGGTAAACCCGGGGCGGTTCAGAGTTCTCCAAACTTCTCTTTTGAGAAACGCCAATACATTCCTCTGGGAGGGCCAGGAATGAGCCGTCCCCCAGGGCATTGAATAGAATATATGCCAGCGCTGTATGGGTTACGTGCTGAACAGTCACCAGATGTCCATGGGCCACGTGGATCATCGTCAAGATTCTTATAGCGTCTATGAGAAGCCTCAGTCCTGGTTATAAGGTTTGGCCTCCACAAATCTGCATTTCTCGCATAAAGAAGTATATAGTCATGGCTTTCTGATAGATGCCTGGCTGTATTCTTCGTAGAGAAGATCTTCTGCCAGATAATAGTAGCGATAAAATTCCTTGGTCCAAAAATCTCGTCCATTATGAACCGCAAGCTCTGAACCTCGTTGTCATCAATGCTTATGAAGATAGCTCCATCTTCACGAAGAAACTCTCTAAGAAGAGAGAGCCTTGGGTACATCATGCATAACCACTTATCATGGCGAGAAAGATCCTCCGCTTCACCGCCCACGACCTTTCCTAACCAGCTTCTAATCTCAGGGCTGTTTACAGCGTCGTTATAGACCCATTTCTCATTACCAGTGTTGTACGGAGGATCAATATATATGCACTTTACCTTCCCTGCATAGAACGGGAGCAAAGCTTTAAGCGCGATGAGGTTGTCGCCTTGGACCAAGAGGTTGCCACTTTCAGGATTACCGGCAGATAACTCCTCTTCGTACCGCAGCAAGTGGTATGGAACCTCACGGTGATGGTTAACAACGGCCTTTTTACCAATCCAATCAAGGGCTGGCATATTATCTACCCTCCCCCAAAACTAAATATCTGGAGAAACACAGCAATATACACAATCATTTATGCATCAAGATTATTATATCGTTCGTAAAGGACAGAGTTTCATATATGTACTTTGTGGTGAGATGCCAAGACTGAGTCTACGTCAATACCCTTGGTCTGTATGTTGTTAACGAGCTTCTCTAGGCTCTTCTTTTCTCCCTTCAAATCACGTTCCACCCGCGCTATATAAGCCGCCGATAAGGCCTGCTTTATGTCAATATCAAGGGCTAGCGATAGTCCATATGCCATCTCGTAGGTCGGAACCCGCTGGCCCTTTTCGAGGAAATTTAGGAGCGATTTGGACATCTTCAACCCCTCTTCTTCCTGAACAATACGGCACAGTTTGTCCATTGAATATCCTTTTTCTTGACGTTTTTCGCGTATAAGCAGGGCAAACGGTTTCATAACTCCCCCTTCAAGGCTTTTCATCATTTTACAAAAAGAGTGCACAAAATGCCACATATAACACTGGAGTTGGTTATAATATAGTTGTGCACATATATAGTGCACATAACGCCAGCAGCCACGCCATCGATGGCGGGGCTTGGAAAGGAGGGTTGATATGGCAGGCAGGCGGAAAAGGCTGGCCGTTCACCCATATCGGGGCAGGGCGCCACCAGGCAGGAAGGGATGCCTGTCTCGAGGTGGCGGTCTCCCGTGAGGCCGCCACAAGTTTATCCGTAAACCATTCCCCTTAATGGGGAACGACCGAAAGGAGGTTGCCATGAACGGCAACACAAACCTATTGTTGGGGACGGTTGTCCCCATGCCCAGAGGGTCGAGGAGGTCCCGGGCCAATGGCATAACCAAGCCCTTCGACCACTTCGGCTTCTGGAACCTGATGCCCGATGAGGAGGCTCTAAAACGGGCGACGGTCAGGAACATCCTGAACAGCTACCAGGGAAGCTACGACCTCTTCATCGAGGCCACGCAGAACGCCGTCGATGCCCTGGAGCACCGGGTGAAACTTATCTGGTCGGGCGAGGATATCGAGTTCGCCGAAGAGCCCGAGATCTGGCTTATCCTCAACCTCAGAGATAATGAGGTGACCGTAGTGGATAGTGGGCTCGGGCTCACGAAGACCGAGCTCATGCAGATCCTGGTTCCCAACCTGAGCCTGAAGCAGCGGGTGGCAAGCGACCTGGGCTTGATCCTGCGGGGTCACATTGGGGTGGGCGCTACCTTCCTCGCACATGCCACTGACTATATCAGGGTCTCTACCATGGGAGAGGACGGCTTCCTCTCCTTCGAGGTTACTGGCGGCCGGAGCTGGGCCATGGGAGACGGGAGCCAGAAGCAACCGGCAGCGCGCCCGGCGGTGGAGACCTGCAATATATTCAACCAGCTCGGCAGGGGCACAGCAGTCACCTTGCGCTTGGGTGATGGAACCCGGCCGGCAGCCCTCTCCCACCTGGGGGTGACCCCGAAGAAGTGGGAGGCTATCCTGCGCACTAAGACCGCCATAGGCTTCGTGGACCTGCTGCGCAGGGAGCGGTGGAACAGGCAGGTCAGAGTGAACCTTATCCTCATGGACGGAGCGGGGTCTACGGCTTCTTGGGAGATACCCTTCAGCTACCCGCTGCCCCACACCATCGGCACCTTCAACTACCTGGACCTTGGCCGCTACTACCAGGAGCACCAGGAGGGCTCTCCGGTAGCGACGAAGCACCTGAACCAGGATGCCCTGTACAGGATATGGACCAAGAACCAGCTATTCCACCCCCAGCGGGGCATCCTGAACAGGAATGACTTTCCCATCCTCAGAAAGGACCTCGAAGCTGCATATTCCTTCTTCGCCTTCTCGGCAGGCCTTTTTCAACTGCTTAGTGAGCTGGAGGTGGGGGATAAGTCGCTGAAGGCCATCAAGCCGGGGGCATGGGTGGTCGCCCACAACGCCGTGGTGGGAGAGCCGATACCCCTGGAGCTGGGTTATGCCGCCGGCAACGAGGACCGCTTCTTCATGCTGGTGCAGCTTGCGGATGTCAGGCCCGACCTGGGAAGGAAGGGCTTCAACCCCGACCTCGTTGACGAGATAAAAAAGCTCGGGGATGCGCTCATCCGCTACTACGTGGCCCGGCGGAAGCACCTCAAGCCCGCCGGCGTCCAGGCATCCCAGGCCGCCGACAAAATGGCCCAACACCAGAGGATAAGGGAGGCCGAAGCGCGGGCGGAGAAGACGCCCCTGGGCGGAGGATATGGCCTGCGCTCACTACCCCAGCACGAGCCCGAGGTGATATGGCTTTTCTCCGAGCTATGCGGGAAAGGGGAGCTTGTCGGTTACGACCTATATGGTGCCTATCACTCCGCTACCTATGACGGGGTGTTCGGATTCCAGCTGAAGAAGGACCACCCCAAGGCGCTCTACGAACCTAAAGCGAACCCCCTGGGCTTGTCCCCGGCCGCGTTTGCCCGCCGTGATGAGGTGCGGTACCCCCCGGCCATGCTGGAGTTCAAGGTCAACCTGGACAGCCTCATCGAGGAGGTAACGGACTGCCACTCGCCCAAGAAGTTCGAGAGCTTGGCGCTCGTGGTGGTCTGGGAGGTGGGCCGGAAGTGGAGTCGCAACTTCGACCTTGCGGACCTCGTGGAGGACTGTGTCGTTGCCAGCCGGGAGCTTTTCGGGGTGACTCATATCCTCACCCGTAAAGGCGTGGAGGACGGCCACTCTCTGCCTGTAATTGAGCTCAAGAAGGTGGTGGAGCTTATTGCCAGTACCAGTTGATAAGGCTTGGCCAAGTGGGCCTGGTACAGGCCAAATATCTCCACTCAGACCCCGACAATGAAGCCGGCCTCCCCCACCACCGCGTGGTGAAGCAGCCCGGGCGTATCGAGATACTCCAGGGCGGGCATTTTTCGGAGCACAAGCGTTTCATTGTCTTCACCGACCCCGACATCGCCTGGTTCTGGTGGGCGTAACCCGCCAGCGTGAACTGGAAGAGAAGGAGAGTCAGGAACGACACCGCCTCTGGGAAGAGAAGCAGCAGTTAGTTGAAGGGGAGAGGATGCGCGTGGATTGTCTTATAGGGCTCGCCGAAAACTGGCACAAGAGCAACATCCTCAGGGATTTCATCGATGCAGCCAGACAGCAAGCGATAGAAACTGATGGGGGGATTCACGCCGATAGCGAACTAGGGCGATGGCTCGAATGGGCAGCAGATCAAGCAAGCCGCTTAGATCCCTTGGTAGAGAGCCCACCTTCAATCCTAGATATAAATGGCTTTCCTTCTCCCTTGAATTAACCCTATATCTTTAAGGGTCATCTACAATTTCGTCTTCAGTTTTCACCCGCATTCTTAACGCTAGTATATTGTTACGGACTTGTTCTAAGACTTCTTTTGGTGTCAAATCCCAACAATTAGTTAGCATGTTGACTACCGATGGAATATCCTTGGGCTCTATCGGTCTTGGCCCGATATTAATGTATGGCCCATCTGTCTCAAGCAGTATTTTATCTTGGGGCACGGCAGCTAGAACTCGCTTTCCATGAGAGCTTCGCATCATTGCTAGATTTATTGAAAAATAGATGCCGGCATCAAGTGCACGCTCTATGTACTTAACAGGGCCTGAGTACCAATGCAATACGGCTGCGACATGAGACTGGATAATGTAATCAATTGTTTCCGTCTCAGCTCGCCTAGAGTGCACTGTTAGGATTTTCTCTTGTATTCCAGGTTGCATTAGTATCGCTTCAAATACTTCTATCTGGCGTCTTCGCGTAGAAATGTCTTGCTGTGAGAAGTCAAGTCCAACCTCTCCTACAAACTTTGTTCTAGCTAGCATGTGTTTAAAAAGGCTCATTTCAATAGGTGAAGCCTTCTTAGCAAGCAAAGGGTGCAACCCCAAAGCTGGCATTGCTCCTGGCCTTGAACCCAACTTCAACACCAATGCTCTAAATTCGCTCGGAAGCTCAGTCACTGCAATAATGCCAACCTTGCTCTCTTCTGCACTCTCTATAATACGTAGCGGCTGACGATATTTCGTTATATGGCAATGAGTATCAAGATATTCCATCATGGCATGCTCTCGGGAAGTAGCCTTCTAAGGCTATTTTCAGGTGAGCTAAGTAGCCACTCACGCAGCTCCTCTTGCCCGCGACGAAATACCCCCTCGAACTCAATACGTTCATTTCCGGGTATTGGACCGTTCCGAAGCACATCACTCCATTTATATGTCCTGGATAGGTTTCTCATAACAGCCTTAAGTGTAGAAGGCCGACTACTTTGGGAGCTAACGAATCCTTGTTCAGAAAGGACATCATATGCATATCCCTCAGCAGAATCGAGATGAGCGTGATGCAACGAAGCACGACGGATAAGACAAGGGTAACAATAGCCACAGTTGCCCTGTGGTTGGCCAGAAAATCTCGATGCTTCTGGATGTGCACATGAAATAGTTCTCGGAGCAAGCCGAGCTAAGAGACCTCGATTCCGACTTTCAGCAATTACCTCTCCTTTAGACTTTAATCGATAAGGGTTTCGGATTGTGTTCATAATTCCCAGCTGGGCAAATGCATCTTCAAGGCGTCTCAGAAAGAATGGATGGGTGGTTCTCGTGCTTAGACTACCCCTTCGGGCCGCCGTTAAAGGAACGTTAATGCCAATAAATCCATTTTCAGGAACATACAAGGGAATTGAATCACCAATTGTGTTCGCAACTGCAAGACCCATCGCAATAAATAGAAATGAGCGCGCCCTTGTACTTTTCTCGGTTACATGGGGTAATGGCTCTACCTGATTATCCCTTCTTGGCGAGGGACGCAAGAAGACCTGCAATAGGGTCACTTTCTTGTTGCCATAGTGATTCCCAAGTTCTTCGGCAAGTTCAAGTTGCCTGCCATGTGTAAGACCGGTGTCGTAATGACCAACAAGACACACTGATAAGCCATCCTCCAAGAGATCAATTGCACCAGCAAGCGAATCAAGCCCTCCAGAAAAAAGGCAGATAGCATCACAAGATTGGCGAACTCGAGCTCCTGACTCTTGTTCGCAACTCTCCCTAAACCTCAAACTCCATCGATCTCCGCTTAGAAAGCAAAGGGCCTCGGTCAATGTGTCTGTGGCAGATTGCCATTGGACAGGGTCCATCGCCGGGATACTCAAGGAAATCTCACGCTCCCATCCGTTTTCCGTGGCCTCACGAGAAGTTAACTTGTCGGCGCAATGCACTACCGCTCCAAATCGTAGGAGGTCCAATGCCATAGAAGGTTGGTGCAGTCGATCAAAGAGCGCACCCTTATAATCAATCGTCCCTTGTGTTCTTGACCAATCAAGCACGACTGATTCCGTCTCAATCGGCTCATCTAAGTGAATCCTTAGCTGGAATAGCATTGTCATTCATCCCAAGATTCCAATTGGCTATATAAGCCACGGATTAGCCGTTGGATAATGCTATGACCTTCTGTCCCCTTCCAGTCTATCTGCAAAGGATCCATGTCTTTTAACCTCAGCCTGACAAGTTGTTTAATGAAGATATGTAGAGCTTTATCACGATTATCAGCCTCGCCTGCACTTAACTCGCTAAGCCGCTTTTCGATAAGTGGAATGGCCCGGTTATAGACATATGCTGCAATAAACAACTCTAATGCATTGACAAGCCCATCGTGGTCAAACTGAGTAGACGACAAATCTTCATAAGAATTACCCTCGCCGAATACTTCTTCAATAACATCTAAAGCTGCATTGCGGGCTGCTTCACTTTCTAGATCTGTACCTGGCGGAGCAATTATTTCAATAAGGGCTTGCAGAACATCGAATCTGTCTTTGCCGATCAAGTAATCAAGATTATATGATTGTAATGTTGCATCTAATCCTAATGTCCCAAGCCTTGTTAATGCCTCGCCTAATCTCTGAGCAGTTGATATGCCAGCTTTTGCAGATTCTGACGCTCTTCTTGCGCCACCTAATGTGGCAACGTGGCGAGCCATAACGCGACGGGCACGTTCCTCACCGCCGTATTTCGCGAAATCTGTTGCCGCTCGTTTGAAACGAGTCCAAGGGCCTCCAGTTGATCCGGAATAATCAGACGATGTTCCCATTACGTATCTCCCTTGCTTCGGGCTTGGACAATAGCATTTCTTAGATCCCCAGACCCGCATTTATCCCAAGAATCTAATACTGCTTCGAGACGTGGATTCTGATCCCCGAAAGTTAATCGGATTTTCAAGGGCAGATGAATTGGTACGCTCGCGACAGGGATTCTTTCAAGTGCATTAGCAAAATCATCAATGAGCGTTTGTTGTTTCGCCGCGAGTTCCAAGCTGCTATCCATTGCAGGTCCCTCTGGCTTACGAATTGCCTTCTCAAGAAGAGCATCGAAGACCTGAACAATTTGCTCCCTCGGCAGACTTACTGCTTCATTGATGGCAGCCCGACGTAGTGCGTCTGAATCAACTTGTAGCCGTGCCAGGAGTTCCTGTAGAGCAGCTGATAATCTTGCTGCAGGAGCAGCCGGAGATAGTCTGTCGCGGGAGAAATAGAAATATCTACCTAGCGGTAAATCGGCTAGAGGTGGATCAAGACACAACCATTCCAACACATTGGGTCTGGCTGCCCAAGTTGCGACTTCTCCTTCTAGTTCCTGTATAGCATTCGAGCGCGCTTTTTCCTCCGCTTCAACCAGTTCGTTGGGTTGACCATCCTGCACAAGCTGCCATAAGAAGAGTTGCTTAAACTCTTCCAGATTTAACTCAAGTATCATTAATTTCGCCAAAATTGCAGGGTCCAAGTCTATACCCCGCCGCTCCGCAGTACGCCGTCGTAGCATAAATGTATTGAGGAATCTTTTAATCTGCCGTGGATTTCCGCGTAAACCCCTAGCAAGCACGGGCGCAATTTGATTTGCTAGAGCAAAGTCAGAATCGAGTTCCTTTGAGCCTCCAATTATCCCACTTGCGATTCCATAGTTCATTACTACACCGAATTGGCCCTCACGCCGCCGCTTACTAGCTTCCTCACGCAGTTTGTCTAACTCTTCTCTCTCCAGATATTGCTCAGACAGAAGTAAGTTAATATAGCTTTCAACTTCTGGTTCCGAAAGCGCTGGCACCGTTATTGTCATTTGGAAGATCTTTTCTAAATAGTCGCGCCCTAGATTCTCATCCCCGCGTCTGTTGTCAATGTATCTAGCTTCAATTGCCGCCTCCACTATCCTTGGGTGGGCTGCAATTACATATGCAGTCTTGTTAACATGGAGGAACAATCGGATGGCCTCGAAAGTATTAATGATCGTTTCTGGCAAACAGCGATCGAGATCATCTACAAAAACGATGACTGCTTCAACTTCGTCGCCCAATTCTTTCATTATTCGCTCGAACTCCTGATGGAATTCAGCGATAGATAATACTAATTCCGTATCTTCATCTTCCTTTTCCTCTGTAGCTGCTTCGGCAACTGCTCCAGCCATTTCGCCTAACATTAACGCCACAGCAGTTGGGGCGTGCGCTGCAGAGGCAAGTGCTGCAGCAGCTATAGGTGCTGCTCGAACTAAACCGATTATTCGCGCAAGTCTTTTCAAGCCTCTAGCGACTTTTTCGAATACGGTAGGGTTATCCTCAATTTTCCTTTCAATTTCAGAAATAACTGCCGACATCAAAGCAGCTTTCATATCATCGTAACCCTCAAAACGCCAAGGATTAAAAGATACAGTTACGATTCCGGGAATCTGCTTGAGCTTTTCCTCAGCCATCCGTATTAGGCTCGTTTTTCCAGACCCCCAGTCACCAACTACGCCCACTGTCACAGGGAGCAATTTCGAGTCTGTCAGCACAATTTCAAGTGCATCGACAAGATGTTCAAAGCCTAGAAGGTCGATCGACGTCTCATTATCAGGCCACATAGCATCCCCCTCATGTAAAATAGGTTTTACAGTATTCTACAACCCCTTCTACAGAGTATAGGATACATCTGTGGTGCTGAAAGCACACCATTGATTCAGGTGTCAGATAGGCAATTAGCGCAATTAATCCACAAGAGTACCTAGTAAATGCCCAAATATACGAAAATGGGCACAATATGGACACAGCAGGGCAAATCACACTTTTCGAGAAAAAAACGGAATAGGTCACAACGGACATATTGTCCCAGCTAAAAGCATGTGTTTGTGGTGCCTACAATTATTGGATTCGCAGGATTGGTGGGTAAGCACAACGCCTTTCGAGGTGCACGAGCTTAACATATATTACCATATCGTATTATATTCACGATGCGCAGTGAATTATATCTCGAGAACAGATAAAGTGAGGGTACATTTTGTGTTGAGCAACTATGTTCTTCTGTATTCCTTGACATTTTGAGCCTTCCAGAGCAACCCAGGTTGCCTCTCGATCTTACGTGCCAGATATTTATCTGATGTCAGCAGCCCTGGGAGTATCTCTCCTTCCTCGTTCAAAGACGTGAGAAAATCGACCTCGTTCGCTCGCAAGGGCAAGAGGACCGAAAGCTCTTCCCGGCACTCGAGCACCAGGCGGTCTGCCCAAGAACTGACATCCTTGATACCCGATGCATAATCATTGCGGAGAGTGGGCAGGAGAACGTTATGCAATTCATTGATGTCGTATCCTATGTCGTCAAGCGATACATCGCGCCAATCCCTCCGGCTCATGCCTCCATTTACGACAAAGGCCAGACGCAGCTTGTCGGCAACAAGGGATAGGGCTCTTGGCAACCCATGGCAATCGAAGAGGTCACGGGCCGCCCTGCGCGACAGCAGGGCAACGGCTTTACCCGCCATAAGCTCATGTTTGTCCAGTACAGCGATGCCACCTACTTGATGATCGCCTAGGGCTTGAGAATCAATAGTATTTGGATCCCAAAGAGGGATTCTCATAAGGAAGTTGATGTCGAGTTCGAGAGAGCCTCCTCTCCCCAGCGTGCTATCAAACCTCAATAACCACTTACCTCCCGCATGATCGCTTGGTATGCGCCTCACCCGGAATCCCTCGCGGCCGCAGATAGCCTGGAGGGTGCGTTCGACCAGGGGCCGTTCCTCCAGCATGACCCCCCTTTCCGGAGAGCCGATGTAATTGAGGTCGATGTCCACGGAAAGGCGGGGCAGTTCCATGATAAAGAGGTTCAGTGCCGTTCCTCCCTTTAAAACCAATCTCGATCTCAGGAACGGATTATCCTTGATCGCCTCCAGGAGATACAGCAACCTGATGCTCTTCTCCAGGTAATCCTCGCGGAAGCCGCTCGAGGCCACCGCCCGCGCAAGCCCTTCCCGGGAAAGGATCATGTGACCTCCTCCCATACCTTTTCGTAAACTGGCCTGGGAACTGCCAGGTTCCAAGCGGATACGAATTTGCCGGGCTGGCTTCCTGTGCGCTCCATTTTGCGGGGGGAAAGGGGCATCTTTTTCCTCAGGCGATCGAGATGCGAGTCATCCACCATCAGGCGTTCCTTGTTCTGCTCTAAGTAGAAGCCGACTTTTGCCACCGTCGTGGAGTTGTCGAGGAGCAGGGCGTACCTCACCACCTCTTCCAGTTTCAGATAGTCCACGAGGTCCAGGCTGCGCCATATCTCTTCCCAGCCGCCCCCGAGGTCGGGCCGGTCGAAAACGTCGACCATGGTGCGCTCCAAGCCCGTGACCTTCACTCCAAGACCCCTTCGGTCTTCTGCATTTATACCGAACGACTCTTTCCTCTTCTTGAGCAGGGCTCCCGGGAAGGGGACGCTTCTAAAAACGTATCCCCTCCAGGATAGTTCTTTTCTCTGAACCCCAGACAAGTATATGAAGCGATTGTGAACGGAATAGGCAGAACCGTAGAATTCCAGGGCCGTATGATATGAGAGCACTGCATCCTCCGCCATCTTGGCCGCAAGAAGGAATGGATCGGGAAGGAAGCTGTCCGGCTCCATGCCTAGGGGTACCACGGCGTAAAGCCCCCGCTTGACCCCGAGTATTCTCCCTTTCTTCTTGTAATATGCGAGGAGGTTTTGCTGCGTCCACTTGTTCACCGATGCGTTCTCATCCAGGAAAGCCTTGAACTCTGTAAGGGTGAACACCGGGTGCCGTTCCAGGAACTCATTGACAACCATCTCTTTCATCCTTTACGTATCATGCTTTTATAATTAATAATATTAGCTATAAAGACATGTTTTGTAAAGGTTCTTATCCGAATATCTTGGACACTCAGCAATTATCAGAAAATAGGCACAATCTGGACACAGCCGGGAATCGGGCGGTTTCCAAGCTCCTATGTATTTTGCAGCCTTTAGCCGAAAAAACGCCGCTTAAGATATACATAGGCGGAGAGCAAAGAACACCGTTCCGCCAGATATTTTGCCAAGCACAGCGCCTTTCGAGGCATGTGAGTCTTCTGATCTACTCGTCATAGAGAACCAGACAAGTCATTTATATCAGCCGGATATTGCATATAATTCCAGGTATCCACAATCCTCACAACGATATATCGAGATATCATGTCGATTGCTTGGAGCTCCCTTCATGGGGAAAGGAGCATCATCTGATGGAACCCACTGGTATGGAGAGGGACCATATAACGTTCGCTCTTTGAGCGACCCCGGGATCATAGCCCCGCCGCACTTGGGACAATTGCTTGATTCAGGCATCGCCGAACCTCCTTTTTCGGTTTTTAGGCAGCCACCGCATTGGCGTTTCCAACGAAATCCAAGTTCGTTCTACCAGTAACTATATTCATGCAGTTGCATTGGATTGCGTGAGAATTGTCAAGCTTCAATATCCCTTAGGATGGTGAGTATGTCGGCCTTGAGGGCAGGCAGATCCTTCTCCACGGTCGACCATACTTCATCGGCATCAACGTTGAAATAATCATGAACCAGGTCGTTGATCTCCATGCTTTCTTACCCATCGATTACTTTGCTCTCCGCTCTGCGATAATTATACCAATTCTATATGACTGTCAGGCCGGCCAGGTTGGCCATCGAAAATGGGCACGTTTTAAACACAGTGGGCAATCCCGTCATTTCAGGATGCTGACGACATCCAGCAGATCATCCTTGAATTACCAGCTCAAGAGCTGCATCTGACAAGAAGAGAGGCCACATGCAACAAGGGTACCCGTGAAGCACACCGCCTTTCGGGCAGGACGGGCCATATATAGCCACTGAAGCCAGACGCATAGATAAAGACGGTCCCACGGCATATAATCTATACGGCCTGCCGCCGCTTGCTCCACTTCATAGAGGATGTGGATGAGGGCATCCCCCTCCTTCAGGTGTTTCATATCTCGCTCCATACCTGTTTTACAAGAGGTTGGTTCGGCGCTTGCAGGACGTCCGCTCTACTGTCATCGCCCTTGAGATAGAGATCGAAAAAAGCCACTGAGTAATCCTTGTAAGCCTGGGCCTTCTCCTGGAAATTCTGCTTGAATTTGGGTAGCCGGAATCTAGCAAGGATAACGCGGGATTTCAGCCACATGTCGCAGATCACATAGTGATCGGTGTCCCGGATGACCACGAAATGTTTGGGGCCTGGCGCGCTGTCGTACACCTCTTTCTGGCGGTAGAAAGTGGCTTCCCATCTCTTATCATCGCCGGTAAGGAACATCAACGGTACCTTGATCTCCCTTGCGTTATCCGGCGCATCGTGGTGGAAGATCGGCGAAGCCATGGGGAGTATCGCCTTGATCCTTTCGTCCCGCAGCGCGTAGGGGCTCTCAAGGGATCTGGCGGACCGGGTGCAGACGGGGTCATGATCGGCGATGCACCCACTGTTGATATCGGAGTCGCCGGCACATAAGCTCTCGTCGTACTTGAGGGACATGCCCCCGAGTAGGAGGGTGGTCCACGCCCCGAGGGAATGACCGGTCATGCCTATTGTATCGAGGTCGATCATGCCGTACAGCGGCGATGAGGCGTCCCCGTTCCATATAGCGGCATTGTCGATCGCCAGCCTCGCCTCATGCGGCCGGTATTTCAGCCCGAACTCGGTACTGCGAAAATGGCCGCTGAACATCACGAGGACCGTTACGCTCGGATCGCCGGTGACGAACTCTTTGAACATCCTCGGAAAGTATCGGAGGAGGTTTTTCCAGTTCCCGTCCCGGACGACCAGGTCCAAGTGGTTTGCATCCAGGTGATCGACGGCGGCGACGACATAGCCGTGGCTAGCCAGGTTCTGGGTATAGAATACCGAGGCGTCCGCGGGAGCGGTCAGGGCCGGCGAGTAGAGTATCATGGGGTAGGGCGCGCCCGACCTGTCGGGCGGGGCCTCCAGCACCGCCGACCCTCTCACCGCGGATCCCAGATCATCGCTCCGGAATACATGGGGCTCGGCTTTCTCCACCTCCCGGGCGGGATACCAGATGACCACGCGCAGGTCGCGTCCCTCGAACTCCAGCCACTCGGTCCTTACCCCTACCTTGAAGGGGCCGTCCGGGGTGGAAGTATTGACTATCTCGGTCTCCCTCACGGGCTATCCTCTCCTTTCCGTCGGTTGCAGGCGGGGGAATAGAGATAGAGCGTTCTCGCCATAGACCGCTCTCAGTTCCCGCTCGTCGAACCCGTCGTAGTCCTCCAGGCCTGAGATGGTGATCGCGGTCGCCAGCTCGGGAGCGAAAGGATAATCGCTACCAAAGACTATACGAGAGCTATCCACCAGCTCCTGCAGCGAACGGAGGGCGGCGGGTGACGCCGAAAGGGCGGTGTCGTAGTAAAGGCGGCCGAGATAGGCCGCGACTCCCTCAGGCACTTTCTCCTGCAGGCCGGGAAGAAACTGCCCCAGGGACAGCCTGAACACCAGGTAGGGAACAGTCCCACCGGCATGAGCCACGATGAAGCGTATGTCCGCGCATCTCTCCATGGTTCCGCCGAAAAGGAGGTTGGCTATTGCCCGGGTGGTATCGAAGACGAACTCCACGAGAAAATATGGCAGGTCCAACTCCGGGACATCGCTTCCCGGCGGGACGCTGGGGTGTATGAACACCACGGCCCTCCGCCTGTTCAGCTCGGCGAATATTTCATCGAAGCAGGGGTCGCCAAGATATCGCCTGCCGATGCTCGCGAGCAGGGAGACGCCGTCGAGCTGCAGGGTATCGAGCGCATACTCGAGCTCCGCCATCGCGGCATCCAGGTCAGGCAGCGGGAGCACGGCGAAGGCTCCCCATCGCTTGTCTTCTCCGCGACAAAGCTCCGCGGCATATTCGTTGCACATGCGGGCGAGGTCCCTGGCAAGCCCCATGTCCCCGAAATATACTCCCGGGCATGAAACCGATGTTATAGCGGCCTCTATACCATGCCGGTCCATGAGCGAGAGGGAGACCTCCGGGCTCCACTCGGGAAAGGGACGGCCCGCGAACTCGGTTATGCCTCTCTTGTTCAGGGCGGACAGGTACTCCGGGGGGAGAAGATGGTGATGAACATCCAGTCGGCGCTCTTGCCTCATCACGTCTTGATCCTGCGCTTCGATGCGTCCACCCCCAGCAGGCCGGCCAGGTTGAGCCCGAAGATCTTGGCGCGGTCCTCGTCGGTGAGGGCGGGATAGCCGTAATCCTCCTGCATGTCCTCGGGGAACTGGAACTCGCGCAGGCCCATCACCGCCGTCTTTATCTGCACGCCGAAGCCGGCATAGTCGCATCCCCAGATGATGCGGTCCGGGCCCACGAAGCGCATGGCCTCCCCCAGGATCTTGGCGAACTTGCGCGGCGCCCCTATCGCCCAGGGGATGAGCAGGCTGAGGCAGGGGTAGACGTTGGGGTGCCCCATGGCCACCATGTTGAGGTCGTCGCAGTAGGGGTAGCCCATGTGGAAGGCGACGAGCTTTAAGTCGGGGAAGTCCCGGGCCACGTCGTCCAGCTGCAGGGGCAGGGCGTACTTGCTCTTTCCGGGGGGCACCCAGCAGAAGCCGGTGTGGATGTCGAGCACGATCTGGAGCTCCTCCGCCTTCTCGTAGAAGGGCCAGAGGTCGGGGTCGTTGATGTAGGTATCCTCGGGGGGATAGAACTTGAATATCTTCGCCCCCCGCTCCTTCACCCAGTACTCCAGCTCCCAGATGGTGTTCTTCACGCCCTTGAACTTGATGGGGCTGATGTTGGGCTGGTACATGAAGCGGTCGGGGTGGGCGTCCACCACCCTGGCCATGGCCCCGTTCGACATCCAGCGGCTGGTGTAGCCGGTGGTGTCCATCATGGACTCGGGCAGGCAGCAGGCGATGTCCACCCCGTACTTGTCCATGTACTCCAGCAGGGCTTCGGGGTCCTCGTCCTTGTTCAACTCCTTCGGTTCCAATCCCTCGAATACGGGGGGCTTCAAGCCCAACAACAAGGGACGCCTGATGCTCTCTATCGCCCGCCACCACATCTGCACCCCGGGGAAGTGGTTGATGGGCTCCATCTCCCCCAGCAGGTGAGCCTCGGGGTCGATCTTGAAGAAACCGTCCTTCTCGAATCCGTCGCTCATGATCTACTCCTTTTATCCTGAGGCGATTAACAGCCCCCGACTCTTGCCGGTATCCTCCCTATCTCTTGCCCGGGCCGCGGAAAGGTCTCCAGGCCTTCTCGATAACCGGATATTCCGGCTTCCACCAGGGCCGGTCCAAGGCCGGCATGTCACCGGCGAGCATGCCGCGCGGGATGATGATCTCGTGTTCCGCGCGTGGTCCGATCATGTACTCCGGGTTGGCGTACTCACGGCCCAGTTCCGGGTTGTACGGACATGCGATACCGGCCCCGGCCAGGGATATGCCAAGACAGGTGTGGCAGTAACGGCACCTGTTGATATCATCGGGGCGGTTCTCCGTTACCTTGTTGGGGTACTCGGGGTCGATGAACAGCTGGCGTCCCAGGGCCGAGAGATCGAACATCCCGTCCCCGATATCCTTGTCCGCCTTGACCGGGTCGTGCTGGGAGGCGACCATCACCGGGATCTTGATGGCCTTCTTGAAGTCCCTGCCGTGTTCAGGAATATGCTTGGCCCGGTCTTTGTCGGGGACGAGGTGCCCGCCCTCCTCGTATCCGCCGCCGTCGGAGAGGCTCAGGTAATCGATACCGCGTTCCTCGAGGTCTCTACCGACGTCGATCATCTCCTCGCGGGTAAGACCTCCCTCCATGTGCTCCTCGGCACTGATGCGCACCCCCAGGGCGACGCCCGAGCCTACCGCATAACGTACCTGTTCGGTGACCTCGTTCAGGAAGCGCTTGCGGTTTCTCCATTCCCCCCCGTACATGTCCGTCCGCTTGTTGGAGAAGGGCGACAGGAACTGGTGCTCGAGGTATCCGTGCGGCGCGTGGATCTCGATGGCATCGAACCCGGCGATGACCAGCAACTGGCAGCTGCGGGCGAACTCCTTCTGTTCGCTGTGGATCTCGTCGATGGTCATCTCCCGGGTCATCTGGCCCACCAGGAAGGAGCGGGGATGCTCGATGTTCCTCCAGGAGATCTCGATGGCCTTGGGGCCTTTTTCGAGCGCTATCTCATAAGGAAGGCCCCCGGTGGCAGCGGGAGCGAGCTCGTGGTGGTCGGCGGAATGTCCCTGGCGTCCGAACCCGATGGTGATCTGGGCGCAGGCGTTCGAACCGAAATAATGGATGCGGTCGGTCAGCAGCTTCAGCCCCTGGATGTGCCCGGGATGGAAACAGTACAGGTTGCGCCCCCATACGAATTGCGATGCCAGTTTTGTCCCCATGATCGCGCCGGTGATGACCATTGCCGCCCCGCCCTTAGCCCGCGCGGCGTAATAGGAGATCATCTGCTCAGTCGCCTCGCCATTGTGGCCGGACAGGGTGTCGTTCATTGGAGCCAGCACCATACGGTGCTTGAGCTCGACCGGACCGATCTTGATCGGCTTGAGCAGGTTTTTGAAGGGATTGTCTTTCTTAGCCATGATAACCTCCTGAATCCTTATCCGATTTTCTTTTCCTGGTCGCCCCAGAAAGCTTTCTTTATATCCTTTCTGACGATCTTTCCGATCGGGGTCTTGGGAAGGGAATCCCATATCTGCACGGCTTTAGGGCATTTATAACCGGCGAGACCCTTCTTGCAGTGAGCGATGAGCTCCTCCTCGCTGGCGGAGGCCCCCTCCTTCAGGGCGACCACCGCCTGGACCTTCTCTCCCCACCTCTCGTCCGGCGCGGACACCACCGCGGCTTCCAGTACCGCCGGGTGCTCGTAGAGCACGTCCTCGACCTCCTTGGGATAGACGTTCTCGCCGCCGGTGATGATCATGTCCGCCTTGCGGTCCATGAGGTATATGTATCCGTCCTCGTCGACCGTGCCCATGTCGCCGGTATGCAGCCAGCCGCCCCTGAGCACCTGCGCCGTGAGCTCGGGGTTCTTCCAGTAGCCCATCATGATGTTCCTGCCGCGGGCCACGATCTCTCCGATCTCGCCCACCTTGACCGGCTCGTCGTTCTCATCCACCACCCTGGCCTCCACCACGTGGGCCTCCTTGCCGGCGCTGGTAAGCCGCCTGGTAAGCCTTTCATCCCCCTCGAGCACGTGGTCCTCGGGTATGAGAAATGAAACCACCGGCGCCGCCTCGGTCAGCCCGTACCCCTGCGCGAAGATGTTGCCGAACTTGTTGATGCACCGCTTGAGCACATCGGGCGGGAAGGGGCTCCCGGCATAGGTCATGATCCTCAGGCTGGAGAGGTCGTACTCATCGACCTGGGGGAGGTTCAGGAGCCAGCCGTAGATGGTGGGTACGAGGTTGATATGCGTGCACTTCTCGTCCTGGATCAGCCGCAATATCTCCACCAGGTCTGGCCGGGGCATTATGACCACCTTGCCCCCCATCATGAGCAGGCACAGGGCAGGCCACAGGGAGATATGGAACAGGGGCAGGACGAAGCAGGTGGCGTCGTCGGCATCGAAGCCCGACACCAGGATGCAGCCGTAGGCCGCGGTCATCAGGTTGCGGTGGGAGAGCATGACCCCCTTGGGGAGCCCGGTGGTGCCCCCCGTGTACATGAGTATCGCCATCTCGTCCTCGTCCACATCGATCCAGGGATCGTCGGGTGAGGCACCGGAAAGGAGGTCCTCGTAGTAGAGGTAGCCTTCGCTTTCCTTGTCCAGCGATATCCATCCCCTGATCTTCTCGAGCTCCTTCTTCAAGCCGAGCGACCGCTCCTCATACCCTTCGCCTGCCAGATGGAGGACAGCCTCGCTGTCGTTGACGATATGGACGATCTCCCCGTCGGAAAGGCGGAAGTTCAGTGGGGTGACGCTCATCCCGGCTTTACCTGCCGCGAAATAGACCTCCATGTATTTGAAAGTGTTCTCTGCGAGTATGGTCAGGCGGTCGCCCTTCTTGAATCCGAGGCCCAGGATGGCATTGGTGAGGCGGTTCACCCGTTCCTCCATCTGCGCGTAGGTGATCCTGACATCCCCGAAGACCATCGCCTCCTTGTGTGGATAGAGCGTATTCCCTTTTCTTGGCACATCCCCTAATGTATACATCCAGGTCCCCTCCTTTTTCCCTCAGCAGTCTCAATATGATTTAGGCAGGCCGCAGCTCTGAGCGATATAGTTCATGCTCATCTCGTCGGAGATGGGGCTGAACATCATCTGCTTGTAGTCCCGGAAGTGCCGCTGCATATCGTATTCCATGGTGAAACCGTACCCGCCGAATATCTCCATGCCGTGGAGGGCCGCCTTCTCCGAGGCGCGGCAGGCCACGATCTTGGCCATGGTGGCCTCCACGTCGAAGCGTTCCCCCGCGTCGCAGAGCCACGCGCACTTGTAGATGAGGTTGCGGGCGTTCTCGATCTCGATGGCGATATCCGCCAGGTAATACTGGATGATCTGGAACTGCCCGATGGGCTTGCCGAAGGCCGTGCGCTCCTTGGCGTACTGCAGGGCGTCGTCGAAGGCCGCCTTGGCGATACCCAGCGAGAGCATGGAGGTCCCGATACGTTCCGGGTTCAGGGTCCCCAGGATGTGGTACCAGCCCATGTTCTCGGTCCCCAGCAGGTTGGCCGCCGGGACCCTCACGTCCTCGAAGAATATCTCCGTGGTGCCGCAGGCGTGTATGCCGACCTTGCGGACGAGGTTGATGGTGATGCCTGGGCTGCGGGCATCGACGATGAAGACGGAGAGGCCCTTCGAGCGTTTGACTTCCTTGTCGGTGATGGCGACCAGCAGTATCCAGTCCGCCACGTGGGCACCGGAGATGAACATCTTCGCGCCGTTCACCACGTATTCGTCCCCGTCCCTTTCAGCGGTGGTGGCGATGGCGCCCAGGATATCGGTTCCCCCGGCGGGCTCCGTCAGGGCCATGCACCACTTCTCCTTCCCCTCGGCGATCGGCGGGAGGTACGTCCGCTTCTGCTCCTCCGTGCCGAGCTCGGCAACGGGCCTGCCGCCGAAGGCGGGCGTGAGCCCCATGGATATGGCCATGGCGACGCTCGCCGTGGCCAGCTCCTCCAGGGCCACGCAGAGGTCGAACATGCCCGCGCCCGCTCCTCCATATTCTTCAGGGATGGAGATACCGAAGAACCCGAGGTCCGCAATCTTCTCGACCATGTCCTGGGGGGGGAAGTCGCAGTTCTCGTCCAGCCACCGCACATACTCCTTGGTGATCTCTTTCCGGCAGAACTCACGGAACGTTTCCCGGAGCATCTTCTGTTCCTCCGTCAGCAAGAAGTCCATATACGCTCCCTTCTCAGTCCTTCTTCTCCATGTCCTGCATCATGCGGATGGCCGGCTCCAGGTACTTGCGCGTCTCCTCCGCGCCGACCAGGGTCATGATGGTGCCACGCTCCAGGGCCAGGGCGGCGTCTATGGAGGCACATGCCAGCGAGTTGTTGACGATGTTCATCCCGGCGCGTACGGCCGCCTTTGACTTGGAGGCGACGCTGCGCGCCATGTTCATGGCCTCTTCCTCCACCTTTTCCACCGCGACCACCTTGTTCAGCAATCCCAGGCGGTACGCCTCCTGGGCGTCGATCATGGCCCCGGTGAGGAGAAGCTCCTTGGCCTTGCGCACCGGTATAGCCCTGGGCAGGCGCACGGTACCTCCCCACCCGGGAAGCAGCCCGATGTTTATCTCAAGCACGCCGAACAAGGAGTTCTCGCCCGCCACGATCATGTCGCAGCACAAGGCCAGCTCCAATCCGCCCGCCACGCAGGCACCCTTCACCGCCGCTATCCACGGAAACTCCGCCGTCTCCAGGGCACGGGTGATGGTCCCGCCGTCGTTGCGAAGGTACGCGTAGGCCTTCTCGACCTCCTGCAGGGTGTCGAAGATGGGGAGGTCCGCGCCGGCGCAGAATGCTTTCTCGCCGGCGCCGGTGATGATGGCGCAGCGTACCTCGGGCTCCGCGTTCATGCGCGGCACCGCGTCCTTGAGCTCGGCGATGAGCTCCGCGTTGAGGGCGTTGCGCTTCTTGGGTCGGTTCAGGGTTATCTTCCCGATATCCTCTTCTATCTCGTAGATGAGGTATTGATAATCTTGCATACCCGCTCCTTTCTCGCGCCGTCTACTTTTTGGCCGGCTTCCATTTGGGCAAGGTGATATCGCCGGAAACTTCCTCGAAGACCACCTCCAGCTCCATGCCGTTTACGAGCTTTTCGAGGTCGCACTCAACGATGTTGGAGATCATGCGCACACCTTCCGGGAGGTCGACCATGGCCAGGACATACGGCATATCATCCCAGAAGGGGAAGGGCACCCCGAAGTGGTTCACGGCATATGAGTAGAGGGTCGCCTTGCCCGAAGCCTCGATCCATTCATGCTCGTCCGCCTGGCAGGCAGTGCAGTACAGGTAGGGCGGGTGGTCGATATTGCCGCACGCGGAGCATTTCTTGAGGACAAGACGGTGCTCCTTCGCCGCGTCCCAGAAGGGCTGCGACCACTTGGTCGGGACGGGCAGCGGCTTCCGCATCTCCTCGTCGGAAAGGCCCAGCAGGTCCTTGATGCTCACCTTTTCTTCGCTCATCTCACGATCCTCCTAATATCTTCAGATCAACACGTTCTTGCCGCCGCCTCCTGCTCAACCAGGTATCTCGCTGCCCAGGACGGTGAAGTGGCAGTCCATGAAGGCGCCGCCGCCGGTGTTCTCGATGAGGAACTTCGCCCCCTCCACCTGGGCCTTGCCCGCTTTGCCCTGGAGCTGCCGCACCGACTCGGCCAGGAGGGCGATGCCCACCCCGGTCCCTGTATGCCCGAAGGAGAGAGCCTCCCCGTTGGTGGTCACCGGGTACTTGCCGCCGGGCGAGGTCTCGCCGGATTCCACCAGGGCGCCCGACTTCCCCGGCTCGCAGATGCCCAGGGCGTCCATGACGATGAGTTGCAGGGTGGGGTAAGAACCGTAGACCTGGTAGATGTCCATGTCCTCAGGCCCCAGGCCGGCTCTCTCGTAGGCGGCGTTGGCAACCGGTGCCATGTTCTCGCCCATCTTGCCCAGGTCCCTGGACTTCGACCTCGTGATGGTGCGGTGGGAATAGCTGGAGGAATCGCTGAGGATATATACCGGACGGTCGGAAACCATTCTAGCCTTCTCAGCCGTGGTCATGACGAAGGCGGTGCCCCCGTCCCCCAGCACGTTGCACATGAAGGCGGTGAGTGGATAGGCCACCATGCGGCTGGAGAGCACCTTCTCCACCGTGATCTCCTTCTGGTTGAACATGGCGTTGGGCTGCAGCATGGCCCATTTGCGGTTGGCCACGCACACCGCGGCCACCTGCTCCATAGTGGTGCCCGTGTAGGCCATGTATCCCTGGGTGACCATAGCCGCCAGCGCGTTGTAGGTCATCCCGTATGGGACCTCCCACTCCACATCCGAACCGGCGATTGAGAAATACTTGGCCTGCTCGTTGGGGGTGAAGGTCGAGAAGCGCTGAGCGTGCACCACGAGCACCGTGTCCGTCTCTCCAGAGCTGAGTATGCCCTCCGCGGTCTTCCTGAGCGAGAAGCTGGATGCGCCCCCCGACGAGGTCATGCAGGTTATCTTGCAGCCCCTGGCGCCGATGGCCTCGGGGAGGCGCCCGAAGACCATCTCCGTGTTGTAGTCGTTGTCGGGATTGGACATGATGTGCTGCGCGCAGACCACCGCCCCTATCTCGTCCTTGTCGATCCCCGCATCGCGGATGGCATCCCGGGCCACGGTGTACGCGATCTCGAACTCCGAGCGCGCGGGGTAGTTGCCGCAGGGCACCTCGCCGGTGCCGATGATAGCGAATTCGCCCTTTTCCATGTGGGCCTCCTTCCCTCCGGCGTGAAACCTTCGAAAATAACCGGCAATTTCGGGTAATTCCATGTACTATAAATAGTACGGTACGGTACATTACTGTAGTTTATAAGAGCTTTGGCTATATGTCAAGGGCATTGTTTACTGCTTTTAAACCCCATTCTATATGGTAATTTACTTACTTTCCCATCTGTCTAGATAGTATTTAGCGCTTGACTTTACAGTGCATATAGCTCTTAAATAAGTATAGTCATTGTCTGTTGTGAGGAGTCGAATTGGAAAAGCATAAATACCTGACCATAAGCGAGCTCGAGAAATCGACGGGCATCCCCAAATCCACCATAAGGTATTACGTAAGGGAGGGCCTGATAGCCCCCCATGTGCGGACCGGAAAGACCATGGCCTATTACACCGAGGAGGAGGTGAAGAGGCTCGAGCTTATAAGGAAACTGCGGGAAGAGGAGAAGATGCCGATAAGGTTCATCAAGGATGAGCTGGCTCGTTTTGAGGCGGAGAAATCGCAGCCGGAAAACAAGGGCAAATCTATCGACAGGAGGCAAGAGATAATACATACAACGGCGAAGCTCTTCACGCAGAAGGGTTACGATAAGGTCAGCATCCAGGATATCGTCGGCGAGTTACAGATGAGCAAGTCCACGTTCTACACGTATTTCAACAATAAGGAGGAGTTGTTCCTGGAATGCACGGACTATATATTCCACCAGATGTTCAACGAGGTATGGGATGGGATCAGGCAGGAAAAGGAGGCAGTCCCCCGACTGCTCAAGAGGGGGGATGCTTTCATCGACGCCTATCCCAAATGGCGGGACATGATGAACCAACTGAGAGGGATAGCCGTTTCCGACAACCAGACCTTTGTGGAGAAGTATAAGGAGAGCCTCAACTATATCGTGCAGCCGGTCATATGGGATATCAGACAAGCAGTGGAACAGGGGGAGATAAAGGAAGATGCCAACCCCGAGATCCTGGGTTTCGCATTCATGGGAATAGGGGAATACATGGCCGAGTTATATCACATGTTCGGCAACTACGATAAGCAGGAATGCCTGGATCAGATAGAGCAGATCTTGAAAGGCCTTAAGAGAACCGACTTGTAACGGTTGCGCAGCTTTCAATGGCGATGAAGGCAATTCCCACTCTCCGGAAATGGGCACAAGTTGGACACAGCCGCAAGATCGGCCTTTCTCGGGTAGCTCCAGGCATATTCTATTCCAAAAGGCATATTTCCAGTAAAACAGTGTCTTAGCAAAGGGAGCCGAGTTAAGACCCAGGGGGCTTGCGGCAAAGCACACCGCCTTTCGGGCAGGACGGGCCCTGACCCTGATCATCGCGACCAGCATTTTGTCTTTATGAAAATGGCAGGCGAAGAAATAGCCGAAGATTCCGTGGCTTCAGTGGTGCTGGATCAACGCTATCTGGGCCCCGTTCGGGTCTTCCAGGAAAGCAAGGGTCCCAACGGTTATCGGTATGGGTTCCATGGTGATCTTGGCCCCTTTAGATCTGAGTTCCTCCACTGTGGCGCGTATGTCTTCGACTTCCATTCCCACCGAAAACAGGCCTGTTTCTCGGGGATTCTCGGTATCCTCTATGAGTTCTATCATCGCATCCCCTTCCCCCTTCAATAACGTGATCGTCAACCCAGGGCGGGGATTGTGCCGGCTTTCTACTTCAAGTCCCAAGACTTCCGTGTAGAACCTGGTCGACTCATCCATGTCCGCAACAGCCATGGTGGCATATCTGATCTTCATGGTCGATCACCCTTTCTATTAAATGCACACACGATATTATTCCCTCAGCAGGCGGTATAATATATGCGTTCCCAAGGTCCACGCAGTCAACCCGATATCATGACCCAGTACGTTATTCGGTACGCCGCGACACGGTAACAGGTTAAAGGAGGGGGAGATGCCGGAGTTTTCTGAAGAACTGGTCATACGCCTGTACAAGACCATGTACACCATCCGCGGCTTCGAGGAGAAGGTGAGCGAATACGCCCGTACGGGCATGGTGCCGGGTTTCATGATCCACCTCTCCGTGGGCCAGGAGGCCGTGCCGGCCGGGGTATGCGCCGCCCTGCGCGAGGACGACTATATCGTCAGCACCCACCGCGGGCACGGACATCTCATCGCCAAGGGGGCCCGCACGGACAGGATGATGGCCGAATTGAAGGGCAAGGAGGCCGGGTACTGCCGGGGGCGCGGAGGTTCCATGCACATCACCTCGGTGGAGGTGGGCGGGCTGGGGGCCAACGGTATCGTGGGGGCCGGTCTGGTGATAGCCCCGGGTGCCGCCCTGTCGGCCAGGATGCGGGGGACCGACCAGGTGGCGGTCTGTTTCTTCGGGGACGGGGCCTCAAACCAGGGCACCTTCCACGAGGGCCTGAACCTGGCCGCCACCTGGAAGCTCCCGGTAGTCTTCGTGTGTGAGAACAACGGATACGGTTTTTCGACTCCCCAGAGGGCGCACCAGTCCATAGGGCGCATCTCCAGGCGGGCGGAAGCTTACGAAATGCCGGGCATCACCGTGAACGGCGACGACGTCATGGAGGTCTTTCTCGCCGCGTCCTGGGCGGTGGAGCGCGCTCGGAGCGGAGGAGGCCCGACGCTGCTGGAGGCCACCACCTGCCGCTGGCACGGCCACTTCGAGGACGACGATGATGATTACCGCAGCGCGGAGGAGAAGGCCACGTTCCCCGCCCATGACCCCATAGCGCTCTTGGAGCGCCGCTGCATAGAAGAGGGGCTGTCTTCCACCGCACAACTTGAGCGCATCCGCTCGGAGGTGGAGGAGGAGATCGCGCGGGCCTGCGCCTTCGCCGAGGAGAGCGAGGAGCCCTCCCCCGAGGACGACGCGGGCCTCGTCTTCGCGGGGGGTGAGCGGTGATGGCGGAGACCATGGCTGCCGAGACCGAGTTCCTCACCTACTTCCAGGCCGTCAGGCTGGCCCTGAAGGAGGAGATGGAGCTGGACCCGTCCGTCTTCCTCATGGGGGAGGACATCCGCTTCAGCATCTTCGGCCCCACCAAGGACCTCCACCTCGAGGTGGGCGAGTCGCGGGTGCTGGACACTCCCATCACCGAGAGCGCCTTCGTGGGGGCGGCGGTGGGCGCGGCCATCACCGGCATGCGCCCGGTGGTGGAGATCATGTTCGCCGACTTCATGACCGTGTGCATGGACCAGATCATAAACCAGGCCGCCAAGATCCGCTTCATGACCGGCGGGCAGGTGAAAGTGCCCCTGGTCATCCGGGCCCCGGGGGGCATGCTCACCTCCTCCGCGGCCCAGCACTCGCAGTGCCTGGAGGCCTTGTTCATGCACATCCCCGGGCTGAAGATATGCGTGCCCTCGGGTCCGGTGGACGCCAAGGGGCTGCTCAAGTCGGCCATCAGGGACGACGACCCGGTCCTCTTCTTCGAGCACAAAGCCCTCTACTTCGCATCGGAGGAAGTGCCTACGGACCCCCAGTTCACCGTCCCCATGGGCCAGGCCGCGGTACTGCGGGAGGGCGAGGACGTGACCGTCTTCGCGGTGTCGGGCATGGTCTCCTCGGCCGTGAGCGCCGCCAACTCCCTGGCCAGGGACGGCATCAGTGCGGAGGTCATAGACCCGCGCACCCTGGTACCGCTGGACAAGCAGGCACTGCTCGCTTCCGTGCGCAAGACGGGCCGGCTGGTCACCGTGGAGGAGGGGTGCCTAACCGGCGGGGTGGGGGCGGAGATCTCCGCGCTGGTCACCGCGGAAGCCTGGAGCGACCTCAAGGGGCCGGTGGTGCGGGTGGCGGCCAAGGACCAGCCCGTTCCCTTCTCCCCGGTGCTGGAGGCGGCCTGCGCGCCCACCGCGCAGACCATCGCCGCCGCGGTGCGGGAGTGCGTGGAGAAGAACAGGTAGGACCTCGTATATAATATGGGACGTTGACCGCGTAGAGAGGGAGGCCATGCCGTCCATATCCATACGGGGATTGAAGAAATACTACGGCGACATCAAGGCCGTGGACGGGATAGACCTGGAGATCGAGGAGAAGGAGATCTTCGGCATCCTGGGGCCCAACGGCGCCGGCAAGACCACCACCCTGGAGATGGTCGAGACCCTGCGCGAACCCGACTCCGGGCAGATCGAGGTCATGGGCCTGGACGTGCGCGCCGACCCCCGGGCGGTGAAGGAGATCATCGGCGTACAGCTCCAGACCACCGTCTTCTTCGACGAGCTGACGGTGCGCGAGACCATCGACCTCTTCGGCGCCTTCTACCCCCGCACCCTTCCCGTGGACGAACTCATCGCCCTGGCCGAACTGCGGGATAAAGCGGACGCGCGGGTCAACTCGCTGTCGGGGGGACAGCACAAGCGCCTGTCCATAGCCCTGGCCCTGGTCAACGACCCCGGCATCGTCTTCCTCGACGAGCCCACCACCGGCCTCGACCCCCAGGCGCGGCGCCGCATCTGGGAGATGGTGGAGCACCTGCGGGAGCAGGACAAGACGGTGGTCATCACCACCCACTACATCGAGGAGGCCGAGTACCTCTGCGACCGCGTGGCGGTGATGGACCAAGGACACATCATCGCCCGGGGCACCCCCGACGAGCTAATCAACGCGTACGTGTCCGACAGCATCATCACCTTCCGCCTCACCCCGCCGGTGGAGGAGGAGGTAGTGCGGGGACTTCACGGCGTCATCGGCGTGGATGCGGACGGCGGGGATTACAGGGTCACCACCGCCGTGCCCCAGGAGACCCTCATCGGCATCGTGGCCATGGCCCACGAGCTGGGGGTGCAGGCGGACGACATCAACATGAAGCGGGCCACCCTGGAGGACGTCTTCCTCAAGATAACGGGCAGGAGGATCCGGGAGTGAGCAAGTTCTTCAAGATCTTCGGTTACAACGTGAAGATGACCCTGCGCCAGCGCGAGGCCCTCTTCTGGCTCTTCCTCTTCCCCGTCCTGCTCATGGTCATCCTGGGTTTCGTCTTCGGCTCCAGCGGGGAGGTGAAGCTGAAGGTCGGGATTGTGGACCTGGACGGTTCGCTTCAGAGCCAGATCGTCATGGGCGCCTTCACCGGAGATGATCCCCGCATCAAGGAGGGATTGGTGGTGGAGACGGGCAGCGAGGAGGAGGAAAGGGCCGCCATCAAGGACGGCGACCGTAACGCCGTCGTCATCATACCAGAGGGGTTCGGGGAGAAAGTCGCGGCGGGAGAGCAGGCGGAGGTGACGATCATCGTCAACCAGTCCGAGGTCTCCACCGCCCAGATAACCACGGCCACGCTCAACGGTATCCTCTCCTCCCTCAGCGGGGTCCTGTACAACCTCGACGAGGCGATGTCCGGGTCCCTGCAGATGATAGCGGTCAACGAGGAGGCGGCCCAGGACGTCAAGGACTTCGAGTACATCGATTTCATGGTCCCCGGCATCCTGGCCATGGTGCTCATGTTCGGGGGGCTGGCGGGCTACAGCCTGGAGATAGCCTCCTACCGCGAGAAGGGCATCCTGCGCCGCATCAAGGTGTCGCCCCTCTCCCTGGCCACCTACCTCTCCAGCGGCATACTATCGGTGCTCATCTTCACCCTGGTCCAGTCCGTACTGCTGCTACTGGTGGGGGTCTTCGCCTTCAACCTGCACATCAACGGCAGCTATCTCTACATTTTCGTGCTGGTGATCATCGGCGCCCTTTCCTTCCTGGCCCTGGGCTTCCTCATCGCCTCCCTGACCAAGAACATGCGCAGCGCCGGCCTGGCTTCCCAGGCCATCGCCATGCCCATGATGTTCCTCTCCGGCATATTCTTCTCGGTGGAATGGGTGCCCGCTCCCCTCAAGGTCATCGCCCAGTGCCTGCCCCTCTATTACCTGGGCGACGCCCTGCGCCAGGTGATGATCGACTCGGCAAGCCTGATGGACGTGTGGGTGGACATATTGGTGCTGGTGGCCATGGGCATCATCGCCCTCCTTGCGTCGATCAAGTTCTTCCGCTGGGAGTGAGGGGGCGGCATGCCGTGAAGCCCAACGCGCTCATCATCATCGAAGCCGACAACGTGGCGGTGACCCTGGAGGACGTCGCGAAGGGCGGGAAGGTTTGCCTCCCCGACGGGCGGGAGATAACGGCCGCGGACGGCATCCCTTACAGCCACAAGGTCGCCCTGCGGCATTTCGAGCGCGGCGAGGACATCATCAAGTACGGCGAGGTCATCGGGCAGGCCAGCCGGGACATCCCCGAGGGGGACTGGGTGCACACCCACAACCTGGTGGTCGAGGATTGAGGGCGGCGGGTGACAGAGATGGACGTGGACGGCTTCGAGGGATATGCCAGGCCGGACGGCTCCGCCGGGGTGAGGAACCACGTCGCGGTCATCCCCTCCGTGGCCTGCGCCAACGGGGTCGTCGCCGCCATCGCCAGGGAGCTGCCGGGGGCGGTACCGCTGCCCCACGGCCACGGCTGCGGCCGGGGCGGCGAGGACCTGGGGCTCCACTTCAAGACCCTGGCCAACCTGGCACGCAACCCCAACGTCTATAGCGTCCTCGTGGTGGGCCTGGGGTGCGAGGTGATCAAGGCGGAGTACCTGGCGGAGCGGATGTCCCACACCGGCAAGCCGGTGGAGTACTTCAACATCCAGGACGTGGGGGGCTCGCGGCGGGCGGCGGCAAAGGGAGTCGAGATAGCGCGTGGCATGCTGGACGCGGCGGCGAAGCAGGAGAGGGAAACCTTCCCCTTGAGCGCCGTGGTCCTGGGCCTGGAGTGCGGCGGCTCCGACGCCTTCTCCGGCGTCACCGCCAACCCCAGCGTAGGGCTGGTCGCAGACTGGCTGGTGGAACGCGGCGGCACGGCCATCTTCAGCGAGACCACGGAGATGATCGGCACCAGCCACATCCTGGAGCGCCGCTCCCGCAACGAGGATGTGGCGCGCGAGATCGCCTCTCGAATAGCGGCGGCGGAGCGCCGCGCCCACGAGATCCTTGGCCCCCTGGCCAGCCAGGTCATCGCGCCCGGGAACATTGACGGGGGCATGAGCTCCATCCGCGAGAAGTCCCTGGGATGCATCCTCAAAGGTGGCAGCTCGACCATCAACGAGGTGGTGGATTACGCCGAACCTCCCCGCGAGAAGGGCCTGGTGATCATGGACGGTCCCGGTTACGACACGGAGAACATCGCCGGCCTGGCGGCGTCGGGATGCCAGCTCATGATCTTCACCACCGGACGCGGCAACCCCATCGGGTTCCCCCTGCTGCCGGTGATCAAGGTGGCCAGCAACGGCCGCCTCTACCGCGCCATGGAGGACGATATGGACGTGAACGCCGGCGCGGTGCTGGAGGGGAAGACCCTGGGGGACGTAGCGGAGGAGATAATAGGCCTCGTCGTGCGGGTACTGGGCGGTGAGCTGACCAAAGCGGAGATCAACCGCCAGGACGGCATCCTCTGCCTCTACACCGTCACCCCTTCCTTCTGAGGGGTCTCCTATGGGGTCAGCCCCAGACATGTGACATGCCAAGCATACTCGAAGCTCTGGTTGCAGTAACGCAGCACAATGTCACTTGTCAGGGGCTGACCCCCTCCGATACATAGGGGGACCCCGCCCCTTATAAGTGAGGGGATACTCGGGGGTGGGACGGGGTCAAGGACTTCCTCTAGCGCGTCTTCTTGTCAGGCTCGCCGTGAAAGGAACGGATGTTCCCGGTCTCGGCACGCCTGGAGAGCAACACGGGCAGCATCGATCTTAGCGCACGGGATCGGCGCAGGCTGGGGTTTATGTAAACCTCTTGTTCTCTGCTCTTGTTCATGGCCTTCTGAAACCTCCTTCTGCCCCTTATGACGCGCCAGAACAAAAAAGGTTCATTCCCGGGGAATGATAAAGATCATTTGTGAGAAGGCCCAGTATCACCAGGGATTTGGGTGTTTGGAGACCGCCCATGGGGGGAGCTGCAGTCGGCGTGCCAGGGGGGAAGATTATGCGTAACGGCGCTTCACGGCCTCCTCCGGCCTGTCCGGGGGGTCGGGTGTCCAGCCGTGTGGCCGCCACTCCTTCTTCCAGTGTGGTCGGGAGCTACAGGCTGACCACTTTTCGCATGGGGGACTTATCGTTCTCGCCCTTGCACTCCGCCATTCCCGTGGACAGGAAAGCGCAGTCTCCGTGCGTGTTCGGTCCGTCCCCAGACACGTCCTGGGCTTGCTTGTGCCTGTGCCTCTGCAGCAGGGTCTTGAGGAGCCCCGTCCGCCTGCAGGAAGAGTCGATGAAGAGGTCTCTTGCCGGTTTCCTTTGCATCCTCACACCTTCTTTGCAGTCCGCACGATCATACATACAGACAACGAATGTATCGGCAGTGGGGTCCCCGTTCTTTAGCGTTTTCATACAGTCGTAACATCTTTTATACATAATGGTAACACGCCTGTCACAAGCCCGTTGAGAAAGCGTTTTGCCTGGCAGATGCCTTCCTGATGCCCGCCATTTCCCATACGGGTGCCCGTTTTTCACGTAGGAGACAGGATTCCACGGCCGTTGCTAGAAGACATGTACAAAAAGACCGCGATGATATAGTATTGCCGCGATTTATCCGGAGATGCCGCATCGTGAGCGGGTGATGATATGAGAAAGCAAGCGCTGCCGTTGGTGGCGACCTTCCTGGCGCTGACCATGGTCCTGGCGGTGCCCCTGCCGGCGGACCGGGCCGCCGAAGCCGCCGTGACCCCCAGAGCCCTCCTGGTCCTCGCCTTCGCACCGGGGGAGAGCCTGAGGTCCAGCTGCGTCTCCGACCTGCAGGAGACGGTGAGGACGCTGTGGGAGTTCGGCTTCGACGTTGAGATACTCGACGCCTACAACGAGAGCGGCGGCATCATCCCGTGTCCGCATTACCAGTTGCACCAGCGAGTGGACGGCAAGAGCTACAACCTCCTCATCTACTACGGTCACGGCGACGCGAGCCGATGGGCTTTCCACCTGCCCCAGGACGCGGCATGGGCAGGTCAGACAGGCACTCCGCAGGGATGGGACGAGGCCAGGTTGTTCGGGGACTACCGCAACCACTGGGCGGAGGAGATACGCCTGGCGCCAGGTGCCATGGTGGTCATGCGGCATACCTGTTTCTCCACCGGGGTCGAGGCCCTCGACTTGAACAGCGGCGCGGGACTGCTGCCGCAGAGCGAGGTCATGCGCAGGATAAACGAGTACTCGTACACCTTCCTGCACCCCTCGACCGCGATAGGGTCCTACACGGCCACGGCGATCGTCGGCGGCACTCCCGCCTACCTGAGAAACCTCTTCAAGAACTACGCGACCCCCATCGCCGAACTCACGGTGCCCGACCTCTCCACCTCCTTCGCGGCCGGCAGTGGCTACCAGTTCATCACCGGCGCCCATTATTATCTGGGCGGTTACGGCATCACCTATCGCAAGAACCGTTTCCCCGGCAGCACCAACCGGGACGTCTGGAGCCAGCCCGCCTGGGCGGGCGACCCCGGGCTTACCGCAAAGGAAGTCTTCGGGGTGGCACCGGGGGACAAGAACGGCGACGGAGACAATACCGACCTGGGAGAGCCCTGCTTTCCCCACGACAGCCGCGACGTCTTCAAGGCCGAGGACACCTCCTACAACTTCTTTCCCTTCGTCTGCATCGCCAATCCGAATGACGCGTCCACCTGGGCCGAGGTGACCTTCTGCGACGAGCAGGGAGAGTACCTGACCATCTACCGCGAGGTCCCGGGAGACGCGCGCATCACCATCGACTGCAACGCCAACCGTTACCTGCGGGACAGGAACCTGTCGGTGAGGGTGCGTTCCGTCGACGGGACGCCCCTGCTGGCCGAGCGTCCCATGTACTTCCGCTACTGCGGGTGGATGGACGGAGGTTCCGACGCCTTCGGGTCGCGGCAGTCCAACACGACCTGGTACTTCGCCGAGGGCTATACGTCCGATGCCGGCCCCTTCCAGGAATATATCTGCCTGGGCAACTTCGGCACGCGGACGGCCAGTGGGACCATGACCCTCATGCCGCTCTCCGGCGACCCGGTAGAGGTCGACCTGAGCGTCGCGGCGGGGGCCCGCCGGACCTACTGCATCAACTCGTATGTCAAGGGCGAGGTGGCGGTGAAGGTGGAGACGGACCAGCCCGTGGTCGCCGAACGCTCCGTCTACTTCCGCTATGCGGCCATGAACGGGGGGTTCATCGCGGACGGCGGCCACACCAAGCCCGGCATCAGCGCCCTCTCCTCCCAGTGGTACTTCGCCGAGGGCCATGTGAGCGAGGACTTCGAGGAATGGATATCCCTGGCCAACCCGGCACCGGAGGCGGCGGAAGCGACGGTCACCTTCGTCACGCCGGCGGGGAAGCGCGGGTCGCGGCGGGTCGTGCTGCCGCCCCGGTCGCGACGGAGCGTCCTGGTGAACGAGAGCTTCGCCACGGCCAGCGACGTCTCGGTGGTGGTTGACAGCGACCGCCCCATCGCCTGCGAGAGGGTGATGTACTTCGACTACAACGGCGGCTGGGACGACGGGCACGTCTCTCCCGGCAACACCAGGCCCGCCCGGAAGTGGATGTTCGCCGAGGGGAGCGTGTACCCCGGCATCCACGAGTACGTCCTCCTGGTGAACCCGGGAGACGAGGTCGCCACGGTCAGGGCTACCTACATGCTGGGGCCGGGCGAGGGCACCCACGCCGAGGTGTACACCGTAGGTGCGCGCTCGCGCGCGACGGTGAGCGTCAATTCCGAGCTGGCGGCTTTTGGGAGTCCCTCCCAGGTGGCCCTGGAGCTGACTTCGGACCAGCCCATCGCATGCGAGAGGGTCATGTATTTCGACATGGGCAGGGGGAGCCGCGGCCGGGAGCCCATCCAGGGCGGCCATGTCTCCATGGGGGTGAGCAGCGCGTCAGTGCGCTGGTTCTTTGCCGAGATGTACACCGGCAGGTAGCGCCCTCAGGGGATGACGATGCTGAATATGGAACCGCCGCCGTCGCGGGGTTCGTACCAGATGCGGCCGTCATGCGCCCTTACGATCTCCCAGGCGATGTAAAGGCCCAGCCCCATGCCGGTGGCTGAATGGTGCCGGGAGTCCTCCAGCTGGTAGAAACGCTCGAAGATGCTCTCGCGGTCCTTCTCCGGGACCCCCGCTCCGCGGTCCAGCACCGAGAGACAGATGCCCTCCTCGCAAGGCCCGGCCTCGATGCGTATGTTCGATGAGGGCGGAGAGTAGTGTGCGGCGTTGTCCAGGAGGATGAGCAGGGCATCGACGATCTGCTCCGGGTCCATCTCCCACTCCCCCAGTCCGTCGGAGAACTCCACCTCGAACACGTTGGGTGCGCCCTTCTCCTGCATCTGCCTGACCGCGCTGCGCACCAGGGGCTCGACCTCCACCAGCATCTTCTCGGCCACGAAGTGGCCCCGCTCGATGCGCGAGAGGTCGAGAAGGTCGTTGATGGTCTTGGCCATCTTGTCCGCTTTACTGTTGATGATACGTATCTTCTCCAGTTGGAAATCGTTGAGCTCCATGAGGTCGCCGAACTGGAAGGCGTCGGCGTAGCCCTTGATGATGGACAGGGGAGTGCGCAGCTCGTGGGAGGCGATGTCCACGAAATGGCGGATGCTCTCCTCGTGGGCGAGCCGCTCCTCCTCGATGGTCAGGGCGCGTGAGAGCATGCCCATGAGGTTGACGTCGTCACGGTTGAACGACCCCGGTTCGGTGGAGAAGAGGCAGAGCGAGCCGGCTATCTTGCCCCTCAAATGGGTGGGGTAGGCGAGGAAGGAGCGGAAACCTCCGGCGGTCGCGAAGGGGTCGCCCTCGTACGGCGTTCCCGCGATCTGCTCCACGCTCAAGGACGATTCGAGGCCCGCATTGATGAGGCCGTAACAGAGATAGCGCTCGGGGTCCTCGCAGACGATGAAGTCCCCCGCGGTTTCGGCGGAGTACACCAGCAGGCGGCCTTTGTCCATCCTCGCGTATATGAGGCCGAATCCCTCCAGGACCTCTGAGCCGGTGAGGACTATCTTCCTGATGTTCTCCAGGGGGTCCGGTCCGAGTTCGAGCAGGCACTGGTTGAACCTCTCCAGCCGCAGTTCCATATTCCGGTTCTCGGTGATGTCCCGCGCCACGTTGGTGAAGGCGATGATCAGCCCTTCATGGTTATAGAGGGGAGCGCCGGTGACGTCCCCGATGGCGACGCTGCCGTCCTTTCTGATGAAGCGCAGCTCGTCCCTGACCACTTCGCCCGCATACAGCCTCTGGATGTCCCGCATGGTCCGCTCGTAGTCGTCCGGATGCAGGATGTTCAGCTCCAGCATGTTGCGTCCTAGTATCTCGTGTTCCTCGTAGCCGATGAGCTCGCACGCCTTCTTGTTGACCCCGATGACCACGAAGTCCGTGTCGTAGGTGTAGATGGCCTCCCCGGTGAAATCGTAGATGAGGCGGTACTTCTCCTCTGACTCGCGCAGTGCCCCCTCCCATCTCTTGCGCTCGGTAATGTCGCGGGCATGCACGATCACGCCGTGCATGGATGGGTTGTCGAGGGCGTTTATCCCAAATGCCTCGTGGATGTGCCAGGTCCCATCCTTGTGCATCCAGCGGTATTCGGCGCGGGCCGCGGGAGCGCTTTCCCGGACGCCTTCGGTGAAGATGCTCATGGTATTGGCGATGTCATCGGGATGGATCAAGTCGAAGGCGCGTTGACCGATTATCTCCTCCGCCTCGTAGCCGGTGATGTTCTTGATGGAGGGGCTTACGTAGCGCAGCACGCCGTCCGCGTCGAGCACAGAGATAATGTCGTGGGTGTTCTCGGTGATGTAACGGAAGTACTCCTCGCTCCTGCGCAGGTCCTCTTCCAGGAGGCGGCGCTCGGTGATGTCGCGCGCGCTGATCACGATGCCCCTGACGCCGGGGTCGTGGAGGAGGTTATTGCCGACGGCCTCCAGCTCGCGCCAGGAGCCGTCGCGGTGCCGCACGCGCAGGGTGATGAGGCGGGAGAAGGTCTTGCTGTCCGTATGGGTGTAGTAGAAGCCGCGGGCGCGCTCGAGGTCATCGGGGTGGATGAACTCGAAGATGGTGGAGCCGGTGACCTCGGAGGGCGGGTAACCGAGGATGCGCTCGGCGGAGGGGCTGACGTAGTTGATGCTGCCGTCCCGTCCGACTAGCAGGATGAGGTCGAAGGAGTACTCCAGCAGGGACAGGGCGAAGCGTTCGCCGGGCTCGGGGCCGCCCTTCCGCCCGGGTGGCCGTGATCCGCCCGAGCCCGGCTGTGCCGGACCCGCGGTTCCGGCTGCCGGCTCGCCGGACCTCTTACCGCCCCTCTTAGAACGCTTCATACTCTACCCCGGGAACCAGCGCACGCCTGCTTCCGCCTGTCGTTGTATCGGACCTTGTCCGGCGGTCCTGATCCCTGTGCGATCTCCGCCGTGCATCATCGGTACTCGTACCACGAGGGAGGCTCGATGCCGGTGCCGAAGTCCACCGCGCTCCAGCCGGACGCCGTCTTCTCCATGACCACCAGGGGCGATTCCAGTTTCTCGCTTGTGCACACGGCTATACCCGCCGCCTGGTTGCCGTGGATGACGATGTTCTCGATCCTGAATTCCATGCCGGGCGCCGAGTTCTGTCTGACGAAGGCGAGCATGGCCGCCTCCACCTCGGCCAGCTCCCCTCCCGCGTCCTCCGCTTCCGCGACGGCATCCGCGTGCCCGTCCTCGTAGCCCTCTACCCAGCCCTGCTTATAGCCCGCCGCGTAGTCCTCGTCCAGGTCCGACGGCACCTCCACCCCGGGATCGTAGACGCCTTGCTTGCCGTCGGAAAAGCCCCGTTCGTATCCTCGTGCCTGCCCTTCCGAGATGCCCCTCTCGTACTCGGCGAGATCGACCTCCCCGCCGGTATGGCCGCCGTTTTCCTGGTCGCCTTCCTGCGATCCGCCACAGCCGCCCCCGAGGATCGTGAGGGAGAGCGACACCAGCAGGATGAGAAAGACAACAGTCCGTTTCACGGCGCCCTCCTTACGGCTCCGGGCCGTCGCTCGGACAAAACCGGCCATAACAGTATTCTACACCCCCTGGGACCCGGCCGATGGCTCGGGACCGCGGCCCATAGTGTCACAGCTGCATATACAACCTGGCCATACCGGGGCTTCCGAATATACCCATGAACTCCTCGTCGGTGTTCTCCTCCACGATGAAGAAACCGGCTTTCTCGTAAGCCCCCAGGGCGGGCGTGTTGCCGATGAGCATATTCAGCTCGGCGCTCGCAAAACCGCGTTCGCGTCCCCGCTCGAGTATCTCCCGCAGCAGGTCGCAGACGATCCCCCTGCCCCGGAATTCCGGGAAGACGGCGACGTGTTCGACCACCCAGGAGTCCTCGTAATGCTTGGGGTTCACGCGGTGGAAGGGTTGCAGGCGCGCGAACATGGCCTTGCCCTCGGCGCGGTCCGTGCCGATCTCGATATATGCTTCCTGCATCTTCCTGCCCCCTGACTCCAGCTCGTTGAAGCCGCACAGGCAGCCCGCGATGAGTCCGTCCGACTCGCTCACCAGGTAGTGGGAGTAGTGATACCACGACCGGGTCTGGGCGGTGAAGAGCGCGGCGAGCTTCGAGAGCCTGTCCTCCATGCTCCCCGGGAAAGTGAGGTCGTAGATGGAGGTCTCTACATGGCTCTTGCCCGCCAGGTACATGAGCCTGGCCACCGCGGAAGCGTCCTCGGGCCCCGCCGGCCGTATATGGTGTTCCATCCTGTTGACCTCCCCCGGCCCGTCCGTGGGGCCATTTGCGACCGGTCTTCCGCCATTCATTCTATCGTATAGAATGATGAGGTATAAGGAATCACGTCAGGCACGCCGGACTCACAGGTCGATCTTCACCAGCGCGGCGGCGGCGGTGAAGTAGAGGAAGGCCTCCCTCACCGGCTCGCCGGTGCACTTCTCCCACGCTTCGGAGTAGAGGCGCACCTGCGCCGCGTATCTTCTTGCCACCGCTTCCAGGCCCCCGCTCCCCGGGAGGTCGGTCTTGTAGTCGACCAGCACCCAACCCCCGTCCTCGCGGAAGACCAAGTCGATGGCCCCGCGCAGGATGGTGGGCACGGCCATGCCCTCCACCCACTGCGCCTGCAGCGGCACCTCCACGAACCGGGTCTCGCTCCGCAGGGCCCGGCGCCATATCTCGGAGTCGGTCACGGAGCGCGCGAGCGCCGCGGCCTGTGGCGCCAGGGATATCCCCAACCCCCCCTCGGCCAGGGCCGCCTCCGCCAACCGCACCAGGTCGGCCCCGGGCTCGGACATGGCCGTCTGCAGCAGCAGGTGGATGACCCCTCCCCATTCCACTCCGTGCTCCCCCCCAGGGATCGGCCGCGGCGTCTCGCCGTCCACGGCGGACTCAACCGGAACAGCATCCACTGGCAGGGAGAGGGAATGCTCCTTGAGGGGAAGGGCGTTGTAAGTCGGCGCGCACACGGCTCGCAGCCGGGAAGTGATCGCCGCCCCCGCTTCCGCTATCTCCTGCGGCGCCAGGGGCACCGTCTTTCTTACGGGTGCGGCCTGGGGGCCGGGGTCGGGGAGGTCGCGGCACTCATCCAGGAAAGGACCGAAATGGCACCAGGGGTTTCTCTCGTTGCCCTTGACCCGCTGGGAGACGATCATGGCCGACGCTGCGCGGGTAGCGGCCACGTAGCGCAGACGCAGGGCTTCTGCCCTCTCGAACGCCGCCTCTCTCTCCGCCAGGCGTTCCCAGTCAACCGGATGCGCCAGCAACTTCCCTCCCCGACGCCCCCTAGCCTCACCCGAGATGGAGAGATAGCCCGTGATCGTGTCCCCTGAGCGGTCGATATGCCTGTCCACCGGGAACTCGTTCTCCCCGGACGTATCGGCCAGAAAGACGACGGGGGCCTCCAGGCCCTTCACCTTATGCAGGTTCATGACGCGGACCGCGGGAAGGACACCAGAGAGGGCCGAGATGCCATCATGTTTCTCGGTGCTCTCCACCAGCGTGTCCAGGTACTCTACGAGCTGGGCCGCGCTCCACTGCTCCGTGCGCATGCCGCGCAACAGCTCCAGGGCCTTGCCGAGGCTCCCCGCCTGCATGTCCCCGCCGGGACGGGCGGCCGCCAGGGCGGGCAGGCCCAGGTCGGAGGCGATCCTCTCGCAGGCGCTCGCGTAGGGCAGGCGGGAGAGCCAGAGCGAATAGCGGGTCAGGCGCTTGAAGGCGTCCACGAAGGCCTCCACGTTCCGCGGCGCCAGGTCCGCGGGCAATGGGGAGCGGTAAGAGAAGACGCCCCCCGATTTCTTGAAGGCGTAGAGGTCGCTGTCGCTCAGGCCGAAGAGCTCGCTGCGCAGGGCCGCAACCAGGGCGACCGGATCGTCGGGGTGGACCACAGCCTGCAGGCAGGCCTTGAAGAGCCGCAACTCATCCAGCTCGTTGAGGGCGGTGCCGCCGGTCACCTGGTGGGGAATGCCGTAAAGCTGCAGGGCACGCGCGTAGGTACCCAGGAAGCCGGTGTTGCGGGTCACGACCATGAAATCACCCGGTCCCACTTCCATGCGCTGGCCGTCCTCGAGCTGCCTGCGGGCGCGCGGCACGGTCATGGCGCTGTCCAGGGCATGGCGGATGAAGCGCGCGATGAGATCCGCCTCAAACGCCGCGGCGGTCTCCTTGTTGGTGAATTCCTCCGGGACCTGCAGGCGGTAGAGGCCGCTAAGCATGCCGGTTGCGCCCTCCTCCCTGCCGGGACTGAGGCGCTCGTAACGGGGCGACTCCTCCGAATCGCTGGCGGGAAAACGCAGCATGGCCCCTCCCGGCGCATCGCATGTCCGCTCTCCCGGCTCGAAGACGCCGTTCACCCAGGCGATGAGGTCCGGGGCGGCGCGGAAGTTGGCGGACAGCCTGGCTTCCAGGCCCCCGCCCGCGAGGATGATCCTCTTGGCGTCGTTGTAGGTGGCGATATCGGCGCGGCGGAAACGGTAGATGGACTGCTTGGGGTCTCCCACCAGGAAGAGGGAGCCGGGCCGGGGGACGCAGGCCCGCCAGTCGGTCTCATCGGGATCGCTGGAGCAGAGCAGCATGATGACCTCGGCCTGGATGGGGTCGGTATCCTGGAACTCGTCCACCAGCAGGTGGGTGAAGCGGGACTGGAAGTAACGCCTGACGGCAGGGTTCTCCCTCAGCAGGGCGGCGGCCTTCATGAGCAGGTCCTGGAAATTGAGCTGGCCGCGTTCGCCGCGTAACTCGACATAGACGGCGCGGGCCGCGTGCAGGACAGGCATGACCGCGCCATACCGGAGTTCGCGCCAGGCCCTCAAGGCCGGCATGGCCACATCATCGCGGAAACGGTCCCAGCGTTCCATCTCGCCGAGGGCCTCCTCCTTCGAAAAGCCGCCGTTTTTGACCCACAAGGTATATCTGATCTGTGGCTTGGAATCGAAGAACTCCAGTGCCTCCATGAGCTGGTCGGGGCGGTCCAGGTCCTCGAAATGGGAGATGATGCGGGGCATGCGCAGGAGGGTGGGGACCAGGGTGTCGGTGCCGCACTCGAAGGAGAGCCGGGGCGCCAGTTCGGACATATGGGCGGTATAAATCCGGAGCTCGTCCCGTACACGTGCGAACTCCGGCTCCACCTTGTCTTCGGGTACCGGCCAGTCCTCCACATCCGGGAAGTCGGCGAAGCTTTCGAAAGCGGGGCGCAGTTCGGAGACCCCCAGGCCCAGTCCGCCCAATGCGTCGAGAAGACCGCGGGGGTCGCCGGCGATAAGCTCGGCCAGGAAGGCGTCCCACGCCTCCGCGCGCAGGCGCTTGTCTTCGTCCTCGTCGATCTCCTCGAAAGCGAGGTCAACGCCCGCTTCCACCGGCCGCTCCCGCAGCAGGCGGGCGCAGAAGGAATGGATAGTGCCGATGAAGCACTGCTCGATGTGGGTGAGCGCGGCCTCCAGGCGCTCTTTCTCCTCGTCCGCGGCTTCACGCACCGCCCTCTCCAGGGCCACCTGGAAGCGGGAGCGCAGCTCGGCGGCGGCCTTGCGGGTGAAGGTGACCGCGGCCATGGTGCGGACGCTCTCGCATCTGCCGGTGCGCAGCAGGGCCAGCATCCTCTCCATCATGCTCGTGGTCTTGCCGGTCCCCGCGGCGGCCTCCACGATGATATTGCGTTCGAGCTCGCTGACGATGAGTCCGCGCTGCTCTTGATCGGGGGGAAGCGGCGGGCCGGCCGCGCGGGCGATGCCCATCATCCGCCCCCCTTCTTCATGCTGCGCAGTTCCCGGAAGGGCGAGAGGGCAACGTTCTGCGCGTTGGCCAGTTTACGCTTCGTCTGTTCCAGCGTCCGCGGGATGTATCCGAAGGCGGCCCGGTAGTCGCTGTACCTCACGTCTTTTTCTTCATCCGTGAAGGAAAAACATCCCAGGGAGAGCATCTCGCAGAGGCGGTCGAGGATGTGTATGCCGTCGGCCAGGGCGGTGGCCGCCCATGCGATGCGCCTGCCGTGTTCCCGGGTGTTTGGGAAGAAGTATTGGAACGACTCGATCTCGGCGCCGGGGAAATCCTTTGACAGCAGGTACTGCGCCTGCATCAGATAGAGGAGGTTCTGTATGCATCGCCCCTGCTGGAAGGGATTGCCCTGGCTGTAGGGGTAACTGGAACCGGTCTTGTAATCGCACACGGAGAAGCGCGGGCTGCCGGCTCCCTCCAGCTCGTCGATGCGGTCGATATAGCCGCGCGTTCGGATCGTCTTTCCGCTCGGCAGCGCGATCTCTACCGGCTGCGGGGAATCGATGCGGTTTTCCCGTTCCTCCACGTCAAACCCTACCGCCACCTCGAAGAACCGCGGGCGCCATTCGCGGCAGTACCCCTCTTCTTCCTGCAGGAAGATACGGGCGGTGCGGCGCAGGTCCTCGATCTCCCTCTCGTGGACCTCGCGGTTGGGGGGCGGTTTGCGCCGAGTCCATGCACGGATCTCATCGTCGAGGAGCTTCCGCAGCAGGCCCCAGTCTTTCTCCAGCACGGGGCGGCGCTCCTCCTCGCATAAGCGCAGGAGGAATGCGTGAAACACGGCGTGGAGCAGCCCGCCTTTTTCGGTCGGCTCCAGCCAGGCGGTAGGGTCTAAGGGATATTCCTCGGGTGGCTCTATCCCCAGGACGTAGGAGAAGAAATATTCCAGGGGGCAGCTGCCCAATGTCTGCAGTCGGCTCGCCGAGAGCACAGGACCGCCGGGCGCAGCCGGGTCCAGGTCCTGGCCCGCCTCGGGCACGTAGCCGTCGTAGGCGGTAAAGAGGTCGCTCTCCCTGGCCCGCCGCGCCTCCATGCCCCGGCCCAGGTGGGGGAAGGCCAGGGCGACGGTCCCCTCGGGGTCCTGCGGAGCGGGTTCGCCGCACAGGCGGCAGAGCCACCACTCCGAGCTGTTCAGGCAGTCGACGGGGTCCCGGGGGGCGAAGGACGCGGGTTCGGGGAGCCAGGCCAGAAGGTCGTCCTGCACGCCCTCGCGGTTGCCGCTGACGATGCGGTAGGCCGCGAGGAGCACCGGGCTGGGGAACATATCGCTGTCATCCCCGAGATCGCGGCAGCTGTAGCTCAGGGTAACGGAGCCCCGCAATCCGGCCGCCAGGCGAGCGAAGTCATCCAGGCTGGCCGCGAGTCGCTCCGCCGCGGTTGAGAGGTCCGGGGAGATGGCCGCCCGTTCCGTGTCCAGGAGGAGGGGGTCCTGCAGGCCGGTCCCGGGAAAGCGCCCGTCGTCGAGGCCGACGATGAAGGTGTGCGGGCGCCCGGAGTGGCCTCCACCCGCCAGGGGGGCCACGTAAAGACAACCTGGCCGCGGTCCCTTGCCCTCCACGCGGGCCGAGCGGGCCAGGTCCTCGAGCCAGCCGTTGATATCCTGCGGGGGAGCGGTCACGCCCTCCGTCCGCAGGAGTGAAGCGAGCTCCCTGATCCCGTCGAGCAGCCGCAGCCGGCTGTAATCGTCCATCTCGCTGACCACGCGCGCACGCGCGACCAGGAAATCCTCGGCCGCGCGCAGCAGGCCGGACCCGGCCTGCGCGGCCGCGGGGATGCCGTCCAGCAGCCCCTCCACCATCCCGCGCAGCACGCCCAGCATCTTCTCGCGCCGCTCCAGGTGTTCCGGGCGCTCCACGTCCTCTTCGCCGTCTTCCTCGAGGGCGCGATGTGCTCTCCGCCACACGAGCGATTCAAGCTCGGCATCGATGGCCGCCAGGTAGCGCTCGCGTCCCTTGCCGATGGGCAGGGCGCGCAGAATGCCCCCCAGCCGGGAGAAGCTCCAGCCATCCGGGAGGTCCTCGCCGGGGGAGAGGAGCCCTTCCTGTACCATCCTCACCAGGGTAGGTTGGGGAAAACCATCCTCGATCCATGAGAGCCAGGCGGCGAGGGCGCGCCCCGGGCGCGAGTAGAGCACGGGTATGCCCTCGGCGAAGGTGACGGGCAGCAGGTCCCCGTCTTCCCCGCTGACGGCGGAGCAGATCTCGTGGAAGAGCGGCACGTAGGTGGCGGTGTCGGTATGCAGCACCTCGACCCGGTCATAGGGGATACCCCGGGCGCCGCAGCGCCGCAGCACCTCGCGCACCTCGTTTGCCTCTCCCACGGCCCGGAACATCCTGACGCTGCCGTCATCTCCGGCGGCCGGTGCCTCGCGTGGGGCGGGGATCCAGGCGAGCAGGGCCGCGTTGCCGCTTTCGCCGCCTCGTTCCTCGCATGGGCGGTCAGAGGGGATCACGAGGCGTTTCTCCTCCGGGACCGCCTCCCACATGCGGCGCTCCAGGCCGCGCAGCTCATCCACCAGGTCCCGGGAAGCGGCCACCAGGCAGTGCGCAGGCAGGGCCGCCGAGTCGGTCTCGAGGCGCTGTGCCGCCAGGCGTATGGCCCCGGCCAGGTCTATGAGACCGCGGGTGGACAGCTCCTCTTCGTAGGCGGTGAGAAGCGAGATGATCTCCATCCCTTTCTGCGCGACCTCGAAGTGACGGATGGAGAGGTCGCTTGCCTCGAGCCCGCAGCGGCGCAGGGCGCCCAGGGTGGAGACGGCGGCACGGACCAGCCCGGGGCTGGCCTCCAGGTGTGCCAGATAGCCGCCGCCACGGCGCAAGCGAACGAGGAGGCCGGCGGCGAGCAACTCCATCCTCATCCCACCGAGCAGGGTCAGGCCTTGCCGCTCCATCTCCGGGGCCGCTAGCTCCAGGGCCATGGCGGATGTGGTTTTCACGCGCACGTTGAGTGCGGGCTGGCCGCACCGCGACACCGTATCCAGCCACTGGTACCCCGTGCGCAAGGAGGGGGCCAGCAGCCATTTCTCCTCGTAGACGCGGGACGCGCACAGCTCCCGCAGACCCTCCGCCAGGCGGTTGATCCCGTGCTCCAACATGTATCCTTCCTGGTAGAACCCATATGCTTTCGGGAAGGCCGGGCCTTCCCCCGATCTCAAGAATACTACGCGGCAGCGACATCCCGTGCGTGGTGGTGATGCGGCCGCGGGCGTGGCATAATGCAGGGGACGGGATTCGCGCTGCGGGTCTTTCGTCCCGGTAGGAGGGGTGCCGGTCAGGGGAGGGCAGCATGCGGAAAAAAGAGGCACTCATCTACGGCGCGGGCATGAGCGGCATGGTCGCCGCCATCAACCTGGCGCGGGAAGACTACCGGGTGGTGATCCGGGAGACCGAGGACTCCTACGGCGGCACCAAGGCCTACAATCCCTCCACCCACGTCACCCCCATCGATATCGAAAAGACATCGCGGTACATCGGCATCGACGTGGGCCCCGTCTTCCACGCCCTGCTGCGCTGCCCCGCCTACCTGCACGATACCGCGTTCCAGTTCCCTGTCTACGAGGTCTTCGGGGTGGAGAGGGGTGACCGTCCGGGCAGCCTGGACACCCTGCTCTACCGGGAGTGCCTGGAGCTGGGGGTGGAGTTCGAGTTCTCGTCGCCGCTGCGGGAGGAGGACGTGCCCAGGCTCAAGCCCGGCACCATCATCGCCTGCGGCCTCGTGCCCAAGGCGTACAAGATGCTGGACGTCCCTTTCCTGCCGGTTCATATGTGGCTGTCGCGGGGAGAGATCGGCTTCACCGACCTGGCCTGGTTGTGGTTCGACGAGAGCATCACCGAGTACGGCTACCTGTCTGCGGTGAACAACTACTACTTCGACCTGCTCTTCTCGTTCGGGAAGCGGGTGGACGAGAGGGGCCTGGAGAGGTACAAGGACTTCATGGTGCGCAACGAGGGCGTGGAGCACGACGAGTGGGAATACCAGACGTCCGCCGTCCCCCTGGCGAGGGCGGACAATTACCGGCTCTTCCGCGACGGGTTGATCATGTGCGGCACCATGTCCGGGGCCATCGACCCCTTCATGGGCTTCGGGATCAGCGGGGCACTGGTCACCGGCAAAGTGGCCGCCATGGCCGTGTCGGACCCGGCCGCCGCCCAGGCGGAGTTCGACCGCTTCCTGGCGGGGTTCCGCCGCAGCTTCTACCTGAAGGAGCTGTGGAAGCGCTTCGTCCGCCCCAACGTGCGGCGCATGGAGAGGCACGTCCAGTTCGTCGGCGCGGAGCGGATGGACCGCATCGTGAAGCTCACCGAGCGCGAGAAGCCGCTGCTGCCGCTGCCCTTCGGCACACCCGGCTTCGGCCACGCCAACATCTATAAGGGATGAGGCCCGGGCGGTTGCGTAACCGCCTGCCCGGTTCTCTCATCGACGGTACCGGCTTGAGAAGCGGTGCTCCCGAGGGGTTCCCTACGCGATGAGCTGGGCCGACAGCACCAGCCGCTGTATCTGGTTGGTCCCCTCCACGATCTGCAGGATCTTGGCGTCGCGGAAGAACTTCTCCACCAGGTACTCCTTCATGTATCCGTAGCCGCCGTGGATCTGCACCGCGTCCGTGCACACCTCCATGGCCACGTCGGTGCCGACGTACTTGGCCATGGACGACTCCTTGATGGCGTCCATCTTGTTGTCCAGCATCCAGGCGGCGCGGTGGCAGAGCAGGCGGGCGTAGTCCACCTTGGTGGCCATGTCCGCGAGCATGAAGGCGATGGACTGCTGGCGGCAGATGGGTTTGCCGAACTGCACCCGCTGCTTTGAGTAGGCCAGGGCCTCCTCGAAGGCGGCGCGCGCCAGGCCCACGCCGATGGCCCCAACGCCGGGGCGGGAGGTGTCAAGGGTCTCCATGGCCACGTAGAAGCCCTGCCCCTCGCCGCGCAGGATGTTGGCGGCCGGTACCCGCACGTCCTCCAGGACGAGCTCAGCGGTCTGGGAGGCGCGCATGCCCATCTTGTGCTCGATCTTGCCGATGGAGAAGCCGGGGGTGTCGGCATCCACGATGAAGGCGGTGATGCCCTGGTATTTCCGCTCCGGGTCCACGGTGGCGAAGATGGTGTAGAAGTCCGAGATGCCGCCGTTGGTGATGAAGCACTTCCCGCCGTTTATAACGTAGTCGTCGCCGTCGCGCACCGCCCGGGTCTTGAGGGAGGCGGCGTCGGAGCCGGCCTCCGGCTCGGTCAGGCCGAAAGCGCACAGGCGCGGGTTGTCCGGGTCGGTGAGGCGGGGAAGGTACGTCTTCTTCTGCTCCTCGCTGCCGGCCAGGAGGACGGGGAGGATGGCGATCTGGTTGAGGGCGATGGCCGACGCGATGCCGACGCAACCCCATCCCAGTTCCTCGATGACGATGGTATTGTCCAACATGCCGAGGCCGGGACCGCCGTACTCCTCGGGCACGCCGGAATAGGTCAGCTCCAGTATGGCCGCCTTGCGCACCACGTCCCAGGCGAATTCGCCCGATTCGTCATGCTGCATGGAGACCGGCCTGATCTCGTTGGCCGCGAACTCGTGCACCGTCTGCTTCAGGGCTTTCTGTTCGTCATTGAGCGTGAAGTCCATCTCCTACCTCCTTGGTCAAGCTCCGGGCATGCGGCATGATCGTTTCCGTTGGATTTCCTCGTCGAACCGAGGCGGCAACGCGGCCTCTCAAAGAAACTTTCGACGTAGGCGGTCAGGCATCCAGCGAGGCCGTTACAATTATCGTCCAGGCCGCGGCGCCGTTCAACTTACCTGTGTTAAAGCCGCACCACGACTAAAGATTTTCAACTGCTGATCTCGATGTGGTAGGTCTTGCGCGAGAGTAGCTGCGGGAAGGCCTTCACCGCCACGTTGCCCAGCATGCGCAGGGTGCGTTTCGGCGCGGGTAGACAGGGCGCCTCCCCCATAGCCTCCTGCAGGTACTCCAGCAGGTGCCGCACCGGCTGGCGGGTGGGGTAGAGCCAGCGCATCATCGCCAGGGTGAGGTGGCAGCCCGTGCAGTAAGTGGCCAGCTCGTCCGCGCCGGTCTTCGCCGCCGCGTGAAGCTCCTTCACCGCCGCGAAGTACATATCGTCGGGGCGGTAGCGGTTGCACCCCGCCGCCATGCCGCAACACAGGCCCTCGTCGGGGTTGCGCACCATCTCGCGCGTCTCCAGCCCCATGAGCTCGTAGAGCCGGCGCGCCGAGGCCGTTATCTCCCCGCCCAGGATGCGCCCGTGGCAGGAGTCGTGCACGGCCACGGAACGGCCCAGGCTCCGCTTGATCTCGATCTCGCCCGCCTCCACCTTCTCCAGCAGGTATTCGCCGAGGAACTTCGTCTGGAAGGGCAGCTCCGCTCCGAAGGAGCCCGGCAGGACGTTGCGGAACATGTTGAGCCCGGCGGGGCAGACGAAGAGCATGGTGCCGATGTCCCGGCCGCGGTAGTGGGCGGTGAGCTTCTCGGCCACCTTCTCCACCACGTCGAAGAGGCCCATGCGGAAGTACATCTCGCCGCAGCAGAGGTCGTAGTCGCCGGAAACCGTCACGCCTTCCATGTATGGGCCCTTGAGGAGGTGGGGCATGGTGAGGGCGTTGCAGCCGGGGTAGAGCACCAGCTCGCCCTCGGGAGGGGTGCCCTGCCACTCGCGCAGCAGCGCCTGCTCCCACGGCTGCATTGTCCTGATCATGTCGGTGCGGAAGTTGGGGATGGAGGCGGGCATGAGGTAGGAGGCCCGCACCGGCAGGCCCCGCTCGCGGTAGCGCCGGTGCCAGCTCGAGGTGATGAGCTCGTAGGGGCGGCAGTCGTTGCGGCAGAAGGCGTCGCAGGCGTAACAACTGATGCACTTGCGGTGCACCACGCGGGTGGGCTCACCCGCCCGCATGCGCTTCATCTCCTCGACGGCCTCGGCCCTGCCCAGGTTCATGTAGCGGCAGCGCGAGAGGCAGTCGCCGCAGAGGTCGCAGTCGTCGTAACGGAAGAAATCGTACCTGTCATCATCCGCCATGTCACACCCCCCTTGTTCCAATGGCACTTCCGGGGTCAGCTCTTATCCATGCCGCAAGCCGTTCAATGGGGCGCGGGCCGGGGTTGACCCCAAACGTGCCGCCGCGCCGTACGCCGCCACCGCCGCCTTGAAGCCGAGGGAGACGGTCTTCCGCGTGGCCCGGTTCTGGACCACCGGGCTACGGTAGAGGGCTGTCAGGGCCCGCATGCGAAGGCGGTCCCAGCGCGGCAGCCCGGGCAGCGGCTGCATCTCGGGAGAGATGCGGGCGGGTTGGAAGCTCCCGCGGTGGCCCGGGAAGAGGGCGTACTTGAGCAGGTGGTTGCTGATCACCGCCATCATCTCCCAGGCCCTCTCCTCGTGGCGGCGCGCCGGCTCTCCGCCCGCGGCCATCTCCACCAGCTCCGCGGGGTGGTAGAAGGGCATCTCGGCCCCGGCCATCTCCTTGATCACCGAGAGGATGAAGAGGCAGGCGGGGCAGTAGACGACCGCCGCGTCCGCCCCCGTGGCCTCGATCTCCTTCAGCCTGCGGTAGCCCGAGGACATGATGTCCATGACCCGGAAACGGGAGGCCGCCGCGCCGAAGCCGCAGCACAGGGAGTTCTTGCGGTTGTGCCGCATCTCCACGATATCGCAGCCGGTGCGCCGCACGATCTCGCGGTTGACCTCCTGCAGCCTCCCGCCCTCCATCTTGGAGAGGCAGTTGTCGTGCACGGTCACGCGCATGCCCAGCTCTCTCACGGGGACGATCTCCCCGGCCCGAAGCCTTTCCAGCAGCCAGTCGTCCAGGGCCACCACCTCGAAGCCGAAGCGGGCCCCGAACCGCTCGGGCAGGATATGTTTGAGCACCATCCCCTCGGCGCTCATGGAGCAGACCACTTTCTTAACGCCCATCTCCCCGAAGACCTTCTCCAGGCGGCGCGCTATCTGCTCCACCATGTCGAAGCGCCCCGTCTTGTAGATGTCCCCCGCGCAGCCGAAGAGGGCCTCCGAGCCGGCCACCCTGGGCAGGTCCGCGAGGACCTCCGCCTGCAGGATGTACGGCACCACGCTGGTGTAGAAGCCGGTGAGGCAGATCTCGTCGCGGGGGCTGAAGTCGTCCCAGGAGCGCAGCAGCGCCAGCTCTTCCTCGGGCATCACCGCCTTGAGGGAGGACCAGATGTTGCACGGCTCGGACGGGGTCACCAGGCGGGCGGTGGTGGGCAGGCCCCCCCGGCGCCTCTCGCTCCAGCGCTCCAGCACCAGTTCGTAGGGGTCGGCTCCGTTGGGGCAAACGGCGTCGCAGGTGTGGCAGGTGTTGCACGCGTCGAGGGCGAGCGATTCGCCCTCCTCGATGAGCCTGGTGATCTCCCGCTTCGCCGCCTCTTGCGGCAGCTCCAGGTAGGGACAGGCGGCGAAGCAGTCGCCGCAGCGGTCGCAGAGGTCCTCGCGGAAGAAGCGGAATCGCCGTTCATGCATCTCTTCTACCCCCATATGCCTTCCTGCGTTCAACCGGTTCCAGGCCTGCCGGCCGGGGATCACCTGGAGGATCAGCCATCCACTGCCGGCGGCACCTCCGGTATCTCCGGGATGCGGTACCTCTTCCGGGACAGGGTGATGGGTCCCTGGTTGCGCAGGGTGCCCGCAAGGAAAGCCCGGGCACGCCATTTCATGGGATGCCGGGGTTCCTCCCCCAGGGCCATGGAGAGCATCTCCAGGACGTGATAGACGGGCCCGCCCAGGGGCATGAGCACCCGGCCGGTGGAGAGCATCTGCAGGCAGCCCGCGCAGTAACCCACGGTGTAATCGGCCCCGGTGCCCCGCGCCTGCAGCAGGCTCTTCAGGGTGGCCAGGGTGATGTCCATGATGTGGTAGCCTGAGGTTGGCGGGAATCCCCCCGCGATGCCGCAGCAGAGCGCACAGTCCCCCCGCTTCTTCTCCTCCACCACCTCCATGCCGGTCAGCTCTAGGATACGACGCGGGACGTCCATGTATTCATCCCCCAGCTGCTTGCCGTAGCAGGACTCCTGGATGGTGGCGGTGCCCTCGAGCTTCTTCACGATCTCCAGTTCTCCCGACTCCAGCTTCGCGAGGATCACCGGAAGGTAGGGCCGCACCTCGAAGTCGAAGTCGACGCCGTAGGCTGGGAGCACGTTCATGAACATGTTGCATCCCGCGGTGCACAGGATATTCACGCGCTTTACACCCAGGGTCTTGAAGTATCTCTCCAGGCGGCGGGCCACCTTCTGCACCTCGTCGAAGAGGCCCATGCGGTAGTAGGTCTCGCCGCAGCAGTAGTCGAGGGTGCCGCGGATGTCCAGCCCCTCCAGGGCCCTGGTGCGGGTGAGGAAGGGGGCGGTGATGATGTTGCACCCGGGGTAGAGGACCTCCTCGGTCGGGGAGTGGTCGGCCCACTTGCGCAGCAGCTCCCGCTCGTCCGCGGGCATCCTGGCCACCACGTAGGTGCGGAAGTTCAGCTCCTCGTGGGGGGAGTAGTACCTGGCCCGGACCGGGAGGCCTTCGCGCAGGTAATGCTCGTGCCAGCGCTGCAGCACCAGTTCCGTGGGGTTGCACCCCTCGGGGCAGATATGGTCGCAGGCGAAGCAGCTGGCGCACTTGCGCAGCACATGCCGCGTGGGCTCCCCGGCGATGAGGCGCGCGATCTCCTCCCGCGCCGTCTTCACCGGCAGGCCCATCACCGGGCACTCGCCGAAGCACAGGCCGCAGCGGGTGCATGCCTCCTCGTCGAACTGCTTTGCTGGCTTGAGCGTCTCCATCCGAAACCTCCCTGGCAATGGAAAAGACCCACTGAGGCACGACGCGGTTTGCGGGAAAGCGGGCTTCGCAGGCCTCTATATATTAGCAAATCGAGTAGGGAGGGGTCTCGGCGGCATCGAAGAAGACCGCCTAGAAGGTCGGGCCGGTTGGCGTAAACCCGCCTCACGAGGATATTCTCAACCCGCCCTTGCAGCCCGGAAACCACGAAAGCCTGAGAGCCCGAGGGCGGAGAGAGCAGAAGAAGAGTCCCGGCCTCCCCTAAGCAGATGCCAGGCGGCCGCGGCCTAGCTGCGCGGCTTCTCGTAGACGGGCTTTCCGTCCACGAAGGTCATGTCCACGAAGCCCTCGAGCTTTCCCAGTTCCATCTCGTGGGTGAGCATGAACCACCAGGAGCTGACCTTGAGGGGGCTGGTGTTCCAGAGCACGAAGTCGGCGCGCTTGCCAGGCTCGAGCGAACCGATCTTTTCTTCCATCTTCAGCGCGCGCGCGGAGTCGATGGTCCAGTGCCTGACGGCGTCCTCTATGTCGATCTTCTCCTCCGGCGCCCAGTCGGTCTTGCCCTTGTAGTTCATCCTGGTGGTGGCGAGGAGGAGGCCGTAAAAGGGGTTAAGGGGGCTGTTGCACCAGTCGCTCCCGAAGGAGACCGGCACCCCCGCCTTCTCCAGGCTGCGCCAGGGGTGCCAGCCCTGCATCCTCTCGTGCCCCAGGAGCCGCTCTACGACCTCGTCGCCGAAGGAATGCGCAGGCTGCATGGCGGCTTGCATGCCGAGGCGGGCCATCCTCTCCCGGTCCGGCGGGGTGGGGAACTCGCAGTGCTCGATGCGGTGGCGCGAGTCCCAGGCGCCGTTGAGCCCACGCGCCCGCTCGATGGAGTTGATAACGCGGCGGATGCCGGCGTCGCCGCAGGCGTGGGTGCAGGCCTGCAGTCCCATGGCGTCGACGATCTCGATGACGCGGTCGAAATCCTCCTGGGTCCAGTCCGGCCTGCCGTAGTAGCCGGGATCGTCCGTATAGGGTTCGAGCTGGAACGAGGTGCGGTTGCCCACGGTGCCGTCGATGTAGAACTTCACGGAGCGGCCGAGGGCCAGGCGCCCGTCCGATTCTCCGCCCATGTCCATCCACCAGGCCAGGTCCTCACGCAGCCTGCCCTCGTCCTCGAGGTCGTGGGGGTCCACGTAGAGGGAGCCGCGCAGGCGCACCTTGTCGAAGATGCCGCGCTCCCGGTACGCGAGCACGTAAGGCACGAAGGGGCGGTAGAACTGTACGTCGTCCATGGCGGTCACCCCCACCGAGACCGCCTCGTCCATCACCGCGGCGATAGCCTCCGGCACGGCGGATTCGAAGACGGGGGCTATCTCCTCCTCGCCGAAGAAATCGAGCGGGGAGAAGGAGTGGAAGTGGTCCAGGGCTCCGGTGCAGGTCCCGGAAGCATCGAGCCTGGGCGCCAGACGCCGCAGCGCCTGGGGATTGCGCTCCCCGAGCAGCTCGGCGGCGCGGGTGTTGAGCCACCCGCACTGGCCGCAGATGGACATGAGCAGTACCGGCCGGTCCGTGACCACCCTGTCCAGGACCGCGCGGTCGGGAGATCCGCCCGGGGCGTATTCGAACCTCCAGCCCACGCCGGACACGAAGGGGAGGTCGGGATGGGCGCGGGACTGCTCGAGGACCATCTCGAGCATCTCGTCCAGGTTCTCGGCTTCCATGAGACGCTTGGTCATAAAGGCCATCATGCCGCCGATCCACACCACGTGGCAGTGGTTGTCGATGAACCCCGGGGTGAGGACCCTGCCCCTGCCGTCGATTACCCGCGTGTCCGGTCCCACGTGTACCGCCGCCCCGCGGGCATCGCCCACATAGACGATACTCCCGTCCCTCACTGCCACGGCGCCCGCCCGCGGATTGGCGCGGTCGCAGGTGAAGACGTCCGCGTTTGCGACCACGAGGTCGGCGGGATCGGAGCCGTCACGCTTGAAAGGAGACCCGAATATCGACCACGAAAAGCGATCCAGAAACATCTCGCACCTCCTGGTTGGGCACCGCTGCAGAGTCCGGGATGGACCAGCGTCCACCCTTCTTCTTGTCTTCGGTGCCGGAGGAGATGCCCTTGAGACGTGGCCCATTTGGGGTCCGGCCCGTGCCGCAAGCGAGCGGACCCTGGCACCATGCGGGCCTGACCCCGGGCGTGCCGCGATGGAGATGGGAACGGAAGCTCAGGTCCTGCAGAAGCAACGGACGGGCTTAGACGCGATCATGGATGCGAAACATCCGTTGCAGGAGGTGCAGGACGCCTCCTCCTTCCCCGCCTCGAACCTTCTGGCCAGGTCGGGTTCCCGGATGAAAGGGCGGGAGAGGGAGATGAGGTCGGCGCTCCCGTCCTCCAGCACCTCTTCCAGAACCTCCATCACCTCGCCGTTCTCCGCGGCCATGGATTCCGTAGTGGCGGAATGGACGAAGCGGTTCCTTATCTCCAGGTTCCCTATTTGCAAGGGCGAGAGGAGTACCGACATAAGGACCCCCTCTATTATTCTCCCGCAATCTGGTTATAGTCCCAGGCCGGGTAGGTGGGGCGGCGATGGGGAATGAGGGTAACGAAAAGGAAACGGGCCGCCCCGTCCCGTATATGGTAGTGGAACGGTTTGAGGCAGGGGAGAGAGACACCGCGGCGGCTCGGAACATGGAGGGCGGTATGGCGGACGTGGTCATCAGGACGGCGGGTCTCACCAAGTTCTACGGCAAGAGCCGTGGCGTCATCGACGTGGACGTGGAGGTGCGCGCGGGCGAGGTCTTCGGCTTCCTCGGCCCCAACGGGGCCGGCAAGACCACCACCATACGCCTGTTGCTCGATTTCATCCGCCCAAGCGGAGGCAGCGCCAGCGTCTTCGGGCTGGACAGCCGCAGCGGCAGCGTGGCCATCCGCGGCCGCACCGGTTACCTCCCGGGCGAGCTGGCCCTCTACGAGAAGATGACCGGGGCCGACCTCGCACGCTTCTTCGCCAATCTGCGCGGCGGGGTGGACTGGTCCTACGTGGAGGAGCTAGCGCAGCGCCTGGACAGCGACCTGTCGGTGCCCATCCGCTCTCTCTCCCGCGGCAACAAGCAGAAGGTCGGACTGATCCAGGCACTGATGCACCGGCCGGAACTGCTCATCCTGGATGAGCCCACCGCCGGCCTCGACCCCCTGGTGCAGCAGGAGTTCTACCACATCATAGAGGCCTGCCGGGAGGAGGGGCGTACCGCCTTCGTCTCCTCCCACAACCTGCACGAGGTGGAGCGCCTGTGCGACCGCGTGGGCATCATCCGCGAAGGACGCCTCGTGGACGTGGAGCAGATATCCACCATCAAGCAGCGCGCCCTGCACCACCTCGAGATACATTTCGCCATGGCTCCGCCCCTGGATGACTTCTCCGGCATACCCGGCCTGCGTGACCTGCGTGCGGAGGGAGACACCCTCTACTGCACGGTGCAGGGGAGCATGGACTCACTGGTCAAGGCCATCGCCCGCTACGAGGTATCGAATATATTGAGCTATGAGACCCCCCTGGAGGACATCTTCCTCGCCTACTACGGGGAGGGTGATGAAGATGCTCAATAACGTCTTTCTCAAGGGCCTGCGCGACCGGCGCGTCTCCCTCATCTGGTGGGCCGTGGGCTTGACCCTCTTCGTGACCATGACCATCGCCGTCTACCCCTCGATGAGGGACAACCAGGGTATCCAGGAATACGCGGACACCTCGGCCGACCTGATGACGGCCATCGCGGGTTCCGCCGACATCTCTTCACCCGTCGGCTACCTCAACAGCCAGCTCTTCTTCATCATGCTCCCGATCATCCTCTCCATCCTGGCCATCTCCATGGGGAGCGATGCCCTGGCGGGAGAGGAAGGGCGGGGGACTATGGACCTGCTCCTCTCGGCGCCGCTGCCCCGCCGCCGCCTGGTATTGGAGAAGTTCGCGACCATGGTGCTGGCGGTAACACTGGAGGCGGTGGTCCTCTATGCGGGGATGGCCCTGCTGGCGCTGGCCGTCGATATGGGAATCGACTACCTGAACATGGCTGCGGCGACCTTCAGCCTGGTCCTGCTGGCCCTGGCGTTCGGTACCTTCGCGCTCGTGCTGGGAGCGGCCAGCGGCAGCAAGGGCCTTGCCATCGGCATCGCCGCCGCCCTCGGGCTGGGGACCATGGTCCTCAACTCCCTGGGGCTGATCGTCGCGGCACTGGAGCCCTGGCGAAAGATCTCACCCATCTACTATTACAACGCCAACAATCCCCTGGCCAACGGCCTGGACTGGTTACACGTACTGGTGCTCGCCGTCATCACGGCGGTCCTGCTGGCGACCAGCCTGCTCTTCTTCGAGCGCCGCGACATAAACGTCTAGGGGGCCAGGTCTTGTTTTTTGGATACCGGGGTATCTTCAGAGAAATGCGTCCAAAACCCGCCTATTATGCTGCAAGTTTACATAGTATCCCATATTTTGGAATCCAACAAACAAGACCTGACCCCCTAAATGGATAAGGGGGTACAAGATGCGAAGGCTGACTCACGGTGGAGGCGGGCTGCTTCTCCCGTTCCTGCTGGCGGTTCTCCTCGCGCTCACCGCGTCTTCCTGTGGGCGGGGGGCGGATGGCGCAAAGCCGTTCGGCCCCGAGACGGTGGATGAGATCGATGCGGTCGTGGCCGGCCTGATGGAGAGGAGCGGCGCCCCCGGAGCGTTGGTAGGCATATGGATGGAGGACGGGACCGTGCTGGTCAAGGCCTATGGGCTGGCGGACACGGCGACGGAGGAGGCCATGCGGGAGGACCTGAGCTTCCGCATCGGCAGCATCACCAAGACCTTCACCGGCAACGTCGTCCTGCAACTGGTGGACGAGGGAGAGCTGTCCCTCGACGACCCCGTCTCGAAGTTCGTGGGCGGCATCCCGGACGGGGAGACCATCACCGTGCGCATGCTCCTCAACCACTCCTCGGGCATCTTCAACTACGGGCTGGACACGGGGTTGAACGAGACCATCGTGGCGGACCCCCACAAGGTCTGGACCCCCCGGGAGCTGGTGGACGTGGGCATATCCAGCCCTCCCTATTTCCCGCCGGGTGAGGGCTGCATGTATTCCAACACCAACTATATCCTGCTGGGGATGATCGTGGAGGAGGTGACAGGCCGTAGTTTCGAGGAGGAGCTGGCGGACCGCATCACCGGCCCCCTCGGCCTGGACGGCACCTACATGGCAGAGGGACCCGGACTGGGCGGCGATCACGCGCACGGCTACCAGGTGGACGTGGAAGGCGGGGAGAGTTACGACCTCACCGACTACCTCGACCCCTCGATATCCTGGACGGCCGGCGGCATGGTATCCACCCTCGAGGACCTGCGCGTCTGGGGCCGGGCCCTGGCCGAAGGGCAGCTGCTGTCGCCGGGACTCAGGGAGGAGATGACCTCCGGCATGCTCGAGATGCCCGGAATAGCCGAGTTCTTCGGCCACGGTATGCTCTACGGCCTGGCTGTCATCGACTTCGGCGGGTGGCTGGGACACGGCGGCATGCAGCCGGGTTACACGTCCGCCGTCTACTTTTTACCGCAGAAGGAAGCGACCGTCGTGACCATGGTCAACATCTCGGACGCCGACGAACAGGGTACGCGCCTGTTCATGCAGGTGACCGAGGTCGTCTTTCCGGGGGAGACGCCCTGGTAGGGCGGCTTTCTAATCGACGTCAACCGCGCTGCCGCAGCTACGGCAGCGCTTGGCGCCGCGGAAGAGGGCATAGCCGCACTCGGGGCAGTGGTAGCGCTCCTCCTCCGCTCCCACCCAGGCCTCGGTCCCCAGTTCCCTCCAGGCGGGGATTGCGCGCATGATCACCTTCTTGCCCACGGGGAGGGGGAAGGCGTCGATGGTCTCGCAAGGCCAGTCGTCGCACTGGTGGCAGCCCTCTATTCCTTTGCCGGCGCAGCAGTCGCGGATGGGGCAGACCTGGCAATAGAAGAAGAGGTCGTCCGAGAGACAGCCGCCGCAGCGTATATCGTCCGGCGAGCTAACGCCATAAACCGAGACCAGCTTCTCCTTGAACTTCTCGTTGCCGCCCGCGTGGGCGATGCGCACCGCGCACACGCCGCAGTACAGCCCGCAGGGGGCCAGCAGCTCCCTCTCAACCGTCATCCTCGCCCACCCCTTTCCCCTCGCTCTCAAGGCCTAGTTCCTCCAGGCGGGGGGCGAGGAACTGGGCCATCTCCGGCTGCCTGGCGATGGTCTCCCTTATCGTCTTCACCGGGTCCAGGGAGATGTAGAACCCGGCGTCGCTGACGTCGTCGGGGTCAAAGGACTGCTTCACCTCGCGCAGGCGGTGGTGGTAGCCGCCGATGATGGGGCCGAAGAGCTCGGCCCCGATGTTGCCCAGGGCGAAGCCCAGGCCCGGTCCCAGGTTGTGGCCGACCGTGGCCATGAAGGTACCGGCCAGGTACTCGGTGGCGCTGGCCATCATGGCGGGGTCGCGCGGGTCGTAGAGGTAGAGCTCCTCCTGGTGGCCGAAGCAGGTACTGCCCTCGTAGATGCCCCCCCAGGCGTTGTCGGCCAGGTCGTCGATGAGCTTTCCCTGGTCGATGAAGCTCTGTTTCAGCTCCGCCGCTATCTTCGCCTGCAAAACTGGGTGGTCCCAGGCCTCCAGCGCCCCGAAAGAGGTGCCGAAACTGCCTCCCCGCCGGAAGATGAGGGGCGGGAGGGACGCCCGGACAAACCCCCACCACATGGCGGCATGCATGGAGGGCATGGCACGGAGGTCGAGGCATATCCCCCCGGTCTCCGCCACGGCCTGTTTCAGTACCTTCTCCTGGTAGTCGAACTCCTCGCGGGAGTACGCGTTGATGAGAAAGACGAACATGTGCTGCTGCGTGAGCAGGGCCGCTTTCATGGCGGGATACGCCACTATCCTGCCCATGAGCCGGGGCACCATGGTGGAGAGAAAAGCGCCGACGGCGACCTTGCAGTGCATGTACCCGACCTCGGCGTTGCCCAGCCGGTACGCCGCCTCACTATAGGACTCGAAGGATGGAAAGGCACAGATGAACATGGCACCGGTGCCTGGGACCTCGGTGAAGGAGTCCAGCAGGGTGCCCTTAACCGCGGGCTCCGGTGGCCCGGGCCACGGGAAGAGCTTGATCGCGCAGGCGGTGAAGACGCCCAGGCCGCCGCAGTTGCCGATATATCCCCTGGCGATGCCGCGCAGGCTTGGCCCCGGGCCGTCGCCGCAGGACCACGCGAGATCGGACCCCACCGTCCCTATCCGCAACAGCTCGCCGTCGGGGAGCACCCACTCGGTGGCCAGCAGGGTGCGGGCGCTGTAGGAGGTGGTCAGTCCCGACCACCCGTAGCCGCACAGCGAGGTGGCGCTGGCCAGGGGCGAGGTGCCGGAGCCGGCCCCGATTATATGGCAGTTGAGCCCCAGCTTCATCGCCTCGGCCTGCAGCTGCGCGCCGATGGCGTAGGGCTCCACCACCGCGTACATGTTCTTCTCGTCTATCTCGAGGATGCGGTCCATGCGGCGCAGGTCCAGCTGGACCACGTCCTTGCCGCCGACCATGTTCCAGACGCCCCAACCCGTGCACATGGCCTTGAACTGCAGGCCGTGCCTGCCGCAGATGCGCACCACCTCCTGCACCTCGGCGGTGCTGCCGGGAAGCGCGACGGCGGCGGGGCGGTTGGGGGTCCAGCCGCTGGTCTCGCCCACCACCTCGGTGAAGGCCTGCCAGGCGTAGGTGTCGAGCACGGCGGGCTCGCGCGAGACGTTCTCGGGGCCGAGGGCCTCCTCGAGTTCCTGATAAGCGCCTTCCGAGATCATGTGTTTCCCCCCGTGTCGAGCGTACCCGGCTGCAAGACAATTATATAACTACGGGAGATCGCTTGCTTTCCGGCCCCGTTGGAAGTCGCTCGAGAACGGCAAGGAAGTCAGTCCGACCGCCCGTTGGTTTGGACCGGAGCGCCTGCGCCCCGCCTACCCGTTGTCTCGGCCGCCTTGTCCCACCACTGCCAGAGGCCGAACCAGCTCATCCACTGGCCCGGGGTCTCGCGGATGGGCCTCTCGCCGGCCTTGACCACTTCGGCCATGATCGTCTCGAGGTCGCTGGCGCGGTCGCCGCTGAGTTCGTACTCCAGAGGCTCGTAGATCCTCATGCGGTGCCCGAACACCCCGTCCCCGCGCTGCAGGGAGAAGGGCACGATGGCGGCGCCGGTATTGAGGGCGAAGTGCGCGGCGCCGCTGGCCATGGCGGCGGGCTTGCCCATGAAGTCCACGATAAAACCGCCGTCCACGTCGAAATTGAGGGAGACCTTTCCTCCCCGGGACAGGTGTTCCTCGATGCGCTTCACCGTGTCCTCCCCCGCGAAGATAACGGGGTTGTGCATGGGATCGTACCCCAGGGAACTGCCGTATTCCGCCATGGTCCTGACGTAACGCGGTACGGGTGAACTGTCGGGGTTGTACATCACGGGCGCGTACGGCTTTCCCAACCGCATCATCACCGCCAGCCGCAGCGTGAAGGCCCCCAGGTGAGAACCGAGCAGCAGCACTCCCTTGCCGCGGGATTCCGCCCGCTCGAGGTTGTCCATGCCCTCGACCCGCAGCGCCCGCATGAAGTCCTCCTCGTTGGTGCCGAAGAGGAATAGGTCGTAGATGGGGCGCAGGGCCGAGGAGCAGACCTCCCTGCCGATGCGCTCCAGTTCACGCTGGTCCGTTATCTCCGGCAGGGCGGCGGACAGTTTAGCCAGGAGGCGGCGCTTCATCCCCGGCCGGGCGTGGAAGAGCATGGCGCCCAGGGCGGAAAAGACCGCGTCAATCACTCGGGGTGGCAGGTAGCGGAAGAGGAGGCCGGTGAAGCGGAATACGCAAAGCAGAAAGAACTCAGCGGCACGGAAGAAAAAGTCGGACCTTACTGTTGTATCCCCGTCCATGCTGCCCCCCACGGCAGATCTTGAAACGATGTAAGGGTATGGTCGCCGGCACCGGCACCCCCTCTTGTTTGCGGAATTTATTTTAAAACGGATTTCCACTCGAGGTCGAATATTTTGGCGACCGATGTTCGTTATGCCATTTGAAACAGGTATGCAAGGGCGTTTTTACAGGCACGGGACGCGCGGTTAGAGGTGGGCGAGATAAAAAGGCGGTGGCTTGATAGAATCGAGTCATAAAGGATCAACCTGGGAGGTCTGCTATGGCGGATTTGAAGGCCGATGTGGTGATCGTAGGTGCGGGGACCTCCGGGACCTACCTGGCGTGGAGGCTGGCCGAGGCGGGATACAGCTGCCTGGTCCTGGAGAGGGACAGGCTGGAGGACCTGGGGAAGAGCATCGGACCTTTCCACATGGAGGAGGAGGCCTTCGAGAGGTTCGGTATCCCGCTGCCACAGGGGGATGAGTTGCTGCACCGCCTGGAGACCCTTACCATGTGGTCGCCCAACCAGAGCGTGAGCGTTGCGGCCCCCCTGGTCACCCTGGACATGGACAAGCCCCTCTTCATGCGCCGCCTCCATTCCTATGCCCGGGAAGCGGGAGCGGAGATCGTGGAGGGAGTCGAGGCAGACGGCCTCTTGTCGGAGCGGGGCTTTCCCTGCGGCCTCACTTGCACGGGAGAAGAAGGAAGGTTCGAGGCGCGGGGGCGCCTGCTCGTGGACGCCTCCGGCATCGGCGGGGCGCTGCGCACCCTGGTGCCCGCGAGCCCCTGGTTCGAGAGTGACCCCATCTCGGACATGGATACCCTCATCGTGTATATGGAGTCGTGGAAAGACCTGCGGGGGGACATCGGCCCCGACATCAACTCCTATCTCCATTTCCAGGGGTGGTACGCGCCCAGCTACGGGGACGAGAAGATCGTGGGGGTGGGCATGCCGGCCAGCCCCGAGGGGGCCCGGGCAAGGCAGCGGGCCTTCGCGGCGACCCTTCCTTTCACGGGCGAGGTGGCGACGGCTACCGGGGGGAGGGTGCCCTACCGCCGCCCCCCGTATTCGCTCGTGGACAACGGGCTGATGGTGGTGGGCGACGCGGCCTTCATGAACAAACCCTTCAACGGAGAGGGCGTGGCCTCCGCCTTCACCGCCTGCGCCATCGCGGCCGAGGTGGCCGCGGAGGCCCTGGCCCGCGACGACCTCACCCGGGAAGCCCTGTGGCCCTGCAACGTAAGGTATTTCCGCGGCCAGGGGGCCAAGTTCGCCTTTCTCACCGCGGTCATGCCGGCGGTGGTGTCCCTGTCGGAGGAGGAGATCGATTTCCTCTTCACCGTTCCCGGCATCATCACCCCGGAGGGGACACGGGCCCTCAACCTGGAATACGAGGTAAAGTCCGACCCCGCCGCGGGCATGCGGTCCCTACCCGCCTTGCTCAAGGGCATCGCCACGGCAAAGCTGCGCCCGGCCTCCATCACCTCCATGGTTAAAGCAGGCCTTAACGCCATCGCGATCGGGAAGTTCTACGAGCGTTATCCGGAGCACCCCTCCGGGTTCGGCGAATGGAGGGACAGGGTAGAGCCCTATTGGGCCAGGGCCGACCGGGCCAGGCGTGCATTCTTCGAAAAACTGCTGAGGCAGTGGGCTTGAGGGCTGGGTATAACGAGGGAGGAGTGGAAGATGGCCGGGTATGACGAGGGAGGAGCGGAAGATGGCCGCCGATAACGTCAAGATGACCGCCTACTGCGGGCTGTACTGCGGGGACTGCGCTTTCAACACCGGGACCATCCCCGACCTGGCGCGGGACCTGCGCAAGGAACTGCGCCGGGTCAGGTTTGACAAGATCGCCGAGGTCATCCCCTTCTTCGACGCGGAGAAGTACCGGGAGACCTACGAGTACCTCGGCAATATGGTCAAGCTGAGGTGTAAGGGCTGCAAGGTGAGCAGCCGCTCCCGGTTCTGCCATATCGCCCAGTGCGCTTCCAAAAAGGGTTACGAGGGATGCTGGGAATGCGGAGATTTCGCGGCCTGCTCCAAGCTGGATTTCCTGGTTCCCGTCCACGGCGACGCCCACGTCAAGAACCTGAGGAAGATAAGGAAGGTGGGCGTGGACGAGTGGGTCGCGGGCGGGCCACTGAACTACAGCGCGCCCAGGAAGATCAAGGTGGAGAAGGGCGGCTGAACCCGGGTCTCGAGCCCCGCTTCAACCGCCTCCTCCGCCTGCCCGTTTAGACGGCGGGCATCAGGCGGCCTGGATCACGGGAACCCCCTGCCGCACTGTGAGCAGAAGACGGCGCCGTCCTCGCGCGGCGCTCCGCAGTGTTTGCAGAAGCGTACGGCCGGGGGCTCCTGGGGCGCGGGCACCCCTTCCCACGCGATATCGGAGGCAGGACGGTAGAGGAACTCGGGGGGCTCCCCGGGCTCCTGGCCCGTATCCGTCACGCGATACCAGTTGCCGTTATGCGGGGAGATATACCAGCAGGCACCCCCGGAGTCGCAATAGACCAGCCTGGAGAGCTCTTTCACATAGCGGTCCACATCCAACTCGCCGGCCAGCCACAGCTCGGTTAAATAGTTGAACCTCTGGCGTATGACCACGATGGAATCCCTGATGGCCAGGGTCTCACCGGTGATGCCCCCGCCTGGTCCTCCACCTTCCGCCCGCCTTTCTACGGCGCCCTCGCTCATGCCCGCTCATCCTCCTTCTCAGTGGACTTTCTCCTGTACTCGAAGACCGCCTCCTTGAGCCTGAGGTCTCTTCTCAGGGCCAGGTACTCCAGGTATTCCTTGGCGGCTTCGTCCGCCTGTCCCAGGACCTCGCCGCCGATGCCCCCGGCACCGTGGTCCTGGACCCCGCTCTCGAGGCGGCCTCGCAGCGCCTCCTCCACACCTGCCCTTCCCGCGGCGGCATCGAGCTTGGCCATGCTGCGCTCCGTCTGGGAGAGAGCCTGCCTTGTCTCGGACAGCTCGCGGTCGACGTGCGTTTCGGGGACCTCCAGCATCTCGAGGCTCTGGGCGAAGACCGGCGCTGCCTGGCGGTCCCGCTGCGGCGGCTCCTCGTCCGCGGAGATCCTGGAAGCGATGCGGTCGAGGAGAGCGCGGGTCCCGCTCCCGATGGCCACCGCCTCCACGCCGCCCATCTTCACGAGACCGGACCGGCCGGTGCCGTCTCCGGTGTTTCCGCGCTCTCCCGCCTCCGCGCCCTCGAGCGATCTTTTTACGGCATCATCCATATATGCGGCGGCCTTGCCGGCCTTCGCCTCGTCCCACCCCCGAATCCCCGCCGGGCCTTCCGGCCCCTGTGCTGGCGGTACGCCTGCCGGCGGTGGCGCGGGAGATGGCGGCAAGGAAAGGCCCGGGTAGGATGCGTCCGCCCGCTCCGCGCCGCCCGTCGCCGATGCTGGCACAGTAGGAGCCACCGGAAAAGCGGGGGCCGCACTGCCCCGGGGGCCTGCCTGGTTCAGGATCAGGGCGATGCCCAGCCCGATGAGGCCGGGGAGCAGGATCCCCACGGCCGCCTGGGTCCAGGTGCAAGGTTCCGGCAGCGAGCCCATGTCCTTTGCAGGCCCCGGCGGCTGCTCGGGTTCGCAGGGAGGTATATAACCGTACCCGCCGCGGGAGGTCTCTGCATCGCCGCCGGCCGGCTCGGCACGGCAGGTCTCACCGCAGGAGAAGACGATGGCCAGGATCACGGCCAGCAGGCAGAGAAACAGAAGGCCCCAGGCCGTGATGGCCGCCGCCGTACGCGCTGGTATCTTCACGCCATCACCCCACCACCGCCTGGGCCGCGGCACAGAACAGCAGCCACGCCAGGGAAAACGAGAACGCACCCAGGATAGGCACGATGAAACGCGAGGTGCGGTTGTCGCTGAGCTTCACGATCTCCAGTCCGGCCAGGGTGCCGGCGGTCATGATCCCGGCCTGGGTGAAGACCAGGGCGATGCTCCAGTCCAGGAGGACCTCTCCCGCGAGGGCGAGGACGGCAAAAGGGAGAAGCATCACGAAGCTGCGGGCGTAGAGATCGAGGACGGAGCGGTAATCGCAGGTCGCGCGCAGGCGGGGATTGGTGGCATAGGACAGGGCGGCAAGACCGCAAACCAGCAGACATGCGAGCGCCATGCCCAGCAGGGTGAAGACGGCGACGAAGCCCGCCGCGGTATCGATGGACCGCCCGCTCAGTAAAGAGAGGGCCGTGAAGGAGAGCAGGTACGCCGCGGGATACAGCAACCTCGTGAGTCCCGCGCTGCCGGTCATCCGTGAAGTCGTCTCCATGACGTCACCTCAGATTGCGAGAATGGCCCAGCCGAAGAGCAGCAGCCCACCACAGACCGTCGCCAGCAATACGCTGAGCCCAAGCCTTCCGCCCAGTATCTCTCGGCCCGTGGACATCAGGGGGCTCATGGACCACAGCAGCCCCGTCACCCCGAAGGTGGCCGCGGTGTTCCAGCCGAATGCCGCGTTGAAGAAGAGGCCGCAGGCGGCATAGATGAGGCTGGGCGTATATCCAATCCCGAAGGCCCGCAGCGTCCATCCCAGGGAGCAGTCGCTCCCCAACGCCCGCGCGGCGGCCCAGGCGGCCGCCGCCACCAGGGCGATACCGGCCAGGCCGTAGAGGGTGCCCAGGAAGGTTAAGCCGACCACGCCCGCGGAGCTCCTCACGCCGGCGCGGTGCATGTCCAGGCCGGCCTGCAGGAACAGGAGCGTGAAGGCCAGGGCGGGTATGCAGAGGGAGAACGCGGCGGGCACGCCGGCGAGCATCTCTCCCACTACCCCGCCGGGGTCGAGCATGACCTGGAATGCCGCCTTCGTCGAACTCCAGGTTTTCGCTGCGGTCAGTTCCATATCGTTTCCTCGGGTCTGCCGGCGCCGGACACGAAGGGCCGGTCCGTGGATTCAAAGGCAACGGTGGCGAGGAACCTCTCCCGCGGGGTCATCTCCATGGGCGCACCTCCTGACGACTGCAGTGCCTGGATTATATCCCATGCGGACCGGCGGCGGTATGCGAAGGGGAGCTTTTCCAGTCCCGCATGGCCTGAACTGCATGGCAAGGCGGCCGGCTCGAGGTGCTATAATACTGACGTTATGTCAGATTCGGAAGGGGAGGTCTCATGAGGGTAGAGCCGGTGATCGATGAGTGGTCGGGTCCGGGGGAGAAGGACGGCACCATCGTCCCCGTCACCGCCAGGGAGAACGCCGTCAACCGCGAGGCCAGCAGGAGCAAGTTCTACGGCGAGTGGTGGTATTTCGACGCGCGCCTGGAGGACGGCCACGTGGTGGTGGGTTTCCTGCAGGCCTCGGAGCTGATGACGCGCAAGCCGGGGATAGAGATACATGTTTACAGGCCGTCGGGGGAGAAGCTCTCGGTGGTCAAGAAGTTCGACGCCGCGGAGTTGCGCGCCTCGGAGGAGAAGTGCGACGTGTGGGTGGGCAAGAACCACTGCTGGGTGGACTGGCCGGAAGAGGGCGACCTGCCGACGCACCATCTATATATATCCGAGGACGGCATGGAGCTGGACCTGACCTTCGTGAGCGAGGTGCCGGGCTGGAAGCCTGGCAAGGGAAAGACCAGGTACGGCGACCGCGGCTACTTCAGCTGGGTGGTCCCCATCCCCCGGGCCAGGGTGGAGGGTACGGTCAAGTTCGCGGGCCAGACCCTGCAGGCGAAGGGCATCGGGTACCACGACCACAACGTGATCACCACCGACGCCAGGCGCATCATCTCCTGGTGGTACTGGGGCCGCCTCTACACCGACGATTTCACCCTGCTCTACGCATACGTGCGCACCCAGAAGCGCTTCGGCAACGTGGCCTCCAAGCCCCTCATGCTGGCCCTGAAGGACAAGGTCATCGTCTCCTCGGGCGAGATGGAGCTCAGGGAGGACAAGGCCACCTTCAACGCCGTCGCCAACCGCACCTATCCCGCCGTGCTGGAGATGGAGATACCCGGCCAGGTGTACCTGCGCTTCGACGTGAAGAGGATCATCGACGCCAACGACCTGCTCAAGGAGATGAACCCCATCATCATGAACGCGGCCGTGCGCTGGCTGGTCAACAGGTTCATGCGCCCGGGCTGGTTCCGCTTCGAGTCGGACTTCACCCTGCGCGTGCAGCACGAGGGCCGCAGCTTCGAGGAGACCGGCACCACCCTGCACGAGATGGTCGCGCTGCAGTAGAGGCTCCCAGGCATCGGGCCGTGGCGCAGCGCGCCCGGGCACATCGCGGACCGCCCGCCCCCGCAGCGGGCGGTTTTCCGTCCGGGTTCCCGGGACGCCGGAATTATTCCTCCTGAATATATATTGACAAATTGTGAATATTAAACTATATTGCATATTGTCAGGATGTAAGCAAACCGGAAGGAGGAGGCGATGGGCAAACAGAGAGCCGGGAAACCGGGCCCCAGGGAGGACGGGGCCACCGCGTCCGAGAGGCGCCAGATGCCGAGGCGCTTCCTTCTCCCCAGCATCATGCTGCTCCTGGCCGAGGAGCCGTCTCACGGCTACGCGCTGGTGCAAAAGCTGGTGGCGATGGGCGCGGCCGAGAAACGCCTGCCCCTCGCCGTGGTCTACCGGGAGCTGCTCCACCTGGAGAGCAGGAGGATGGCGGGGTTCGATTTCGCCAAACCGGAGGGGAGGGGTCCCGCCCGCAAGGTCTATCACCTGACGGAAAAGGGCAGGAAGGAGCTCTCCTCCTGGGCGGTGAGCATGCAGGAGGTAAGGAACTTCATCGATGCTTTCCAGGTGAGATACACAGCAGTGGAGAAGGGGGTGAGGTCCTGACGTCGAACGGCTGCAGGCGCGCGCTTTTTCGATAGGGTTGAAGCTGAAAAAGAACGACAAGAGACAAGCAGAGGCGAAACTGGGAGGTTGTAAGAATGTTAGAGAGACTGATGGTCAGCGAGAAGGAAGTGGAGGCGGGGGATTTCCCGCCAGAGGTAGTGCGTTACGTCGAGGCGGGGCCGGTGGGGGATTTCATCGCCCTCATCTCCAGCCTGACGGCGGGGATACTCTGCTTCGCGGATTTCTTCAACGGCTGGGCGGGATACCAGACCGTCTATGGGGTGTTGATGCTCGTGGCGTCCGCGGGCATCGCCGCCTTTTCGGCCTATCTGCTCACGGCCCGTTTCACCCTGCGCAGGGTGCCGGGCCTGAGGTCGCCGGCCTGGGCATACTTTCTGGGCGGCACCTGCCTGGTGGTCCTCAACATCATGGCGCTGGTCTTCGGGTGGCAGGGCGCGGCCCCGAGCGCCGCGTTCTTCTTCACCTTCATGAGCGGTGTGATGATGTTCATCGCCGGCATGGTCTCCTACTGAAGACACCGGAGACGCGAAGTTTCAGGGGCGGTCCCCGACCGGACCGCCCCCTATCTTGCCCGGCACTCCCTTCATCCGCAGACCTCCATGGCCAGATCGTAGAGGAACCCGACGCCGTCCTTCACGTCCTGCACCGGTATGCGCTCGTCCACGCCGTGGATGCGCGCCAGGTCCATGAGCCCGAGGCGGGCGGGGATGATGCCGTAGCAGGGCACGCCCCGCGCGCGGAAGAACCGGGAATCCGAGAGCCCCGAGAGCATGAAGGGGCTGGATAAGGCGTCCGGGTATCTGGAGAGGACGGTCTTTTCGATGGCCTCCATATAGGGGCCGTCCAGGGGAGAGGCCGGTGCCCTTTCCATGTCCATGAACACGTCGACCTCCATCTCCGGGTCGTCCAGCGCCTCGCGGATAAAGGCCAGGAACTCGTCCCCCTCCGTCTCAGGCAGGAGGCGGCAGTCCAGGAAAGCCTCCGCCTCGTCGGGGATGACGTTTATCTTCACCCCGGAGTTGAGCATGTTCAGGCTCACGGTGTCCCTGATCACGGCGCTGAGGGCGGGTATGGCGGCCAGGTTGTTCTCCTCGATCAGCCGCTCCAGGGTCCGGAGGTCGCCGTCCTCCCGGTAGGGCGCCAGTATCTCCCAATGCCCGGCCAGGCGCGAGAAGAAGGCCTGCATGGTGGGGTTGATGCTCATGGGGCGCTTGCCGTCGAGGAGCCTGGCCAGGGCGGGGACCATGCGGTCCAGGGCCCCCTGGCCGGTGGGCATGGAGCCGTGGCCACCGATCCCCTGCCGTTTCAGTCGCAGCCAGTAACCGTACTTCTCGGCGTTGGCGATCATGAAGAAGGGCCTGCCCGCGACCAGGTCGGTGGTGGCGTAGCCGCCCTCATTAATGACCAGGTCCGCCTCCAGGTCCTGCGGGTACTTCTCCAGCAGCATCTTCACGCCGGAGTAGCCGCCCGCCTCCTCGTCGGCGGCCGCCAGGAAGACCAGGTCGCGCTGGAGCTCCACCCCCTGCCGCGCGACGGCCACCAGCGCCATGAGCTCCATCACGCCCATGCCCTTCATGTCCAAGGCCCCCCGTCCCCAGACGAATCCGTCGGCGATCTCGCCCGAGAAGGGATGGACCTGCCAAGCCTCGGGATTGGCGGGCACCACGTCTATGTGGCTGAGGAAGATGAGGGGTTTCCCCTCCCCGCTTCCCGTGATCCTCGCCAGGACGGAAGAACGCCCGCTGGCGCTCTCGTAGAGCTTGAAGTCAATGCCCTCCCGCTTGAGGATGCCCGCGAGGAACTCCGCCCCTGGCCCCTCGTTTCCCGGCGGGTTGGTGGTGTCGATGCGCAGGTACTCGCTGAGGATATCTACGGCCTCGTCTCCCAGTCTGTCCCAGTCCATCTCTCATCCTCCATAGTCTAGGGTGTCAGTCTTGGATTTTGGATACTCCGGCATCTATCCGCAAAACGCTTGAAATCACCCTACTTGACCTGGCAATTCAGAAGGGTACCAGTAATTGGCATACAAAATCCAAGACCTGACCCCCTACTCCCTGAGCCGGAAGATCAGGGTGCAGGACTCCGCGCCCTCGGTGAGGTTGCGCTCGCAGACCGTCTCGTAACGCTCGGGGTTGTATCCCCGCATGATGGCCGCGTCTATCTCCTGGCAGAAGTACTTGCCGTACTCCGAGAGGCCCCATTCCTTGAGCGCTGCCGCCAGGGGACAATAGGTGACCTCCACGCGCATCTGCCCTTCCTCCAGGCTGGGGGCCATCTGGTGGAAGCCGGTGTCTAGGTCGGAGCAGACGGTGAAGGAAGCGAAGTCCAGCTCGCGTCCCTCGGACCTGACTCTCTCCGCCAGCCTCCGCCCACGCTCCTCTCCGTAATTCCTCACCGCCGCGACGATCGCCTCCCGCCCCTCATCGCCGAAACGCTCTATCACCTCCCGGGCGATACTGCCAAGGAGTTTTCCCTGCATCTCCAGGGGCTTGTCGATGTATTGCTCTTTCTTCTCGGCCCGCTCGGCCAGGGCGGGCCCCAGCACCTCCAGGTCGAAGTCCTTCCTCTCGTCCGGCACCGTTACCACCTCGCTTCGTTAATGGGGCCAGGTCTTGGATTATGGATACCATATTATGGAAGACAATCCAAAGCACCATTATATCATGGTCATATTTATCCATTTTATATAGATACCGGAGTATCCAAGATCCAAGACCTGACCCCTATGTACCCTCGCACCAGAGGTCGCGGATGCTTGGCGGCGTATTCCACGTAGGCTTCGATGATGCGCTGATCGCCCAGGCAGAAGCCCTCCCGTACCAGGTCGGAGAAGAACCGCCCGGGAGAGTCGCGGCCGTCCCCCGGGAGGCTCATCGCGATGGCGCTCCTGCCGTCCAGGTTGTAGTCCGCTCCCGCCATCTGCGAGGCGCCGCAGCGGCCCATCCTTCCCTTGCTCGCGGTGAGCACGTCCAGCCCGGCCCGAGCGGCATTGATTGCTGCTGGCCCTCCCACGCCCTCGCTCCCCACCACCAGCACGTCGCAGGTGATATCCATGTCATGGAGTTCCGCAGACATGACCCCCCGTATATCCTCGCTCTGCTCACTGTCCCATGGTATTTAGGTTATCCACAAACCGCCCAGCGCAAACCCCGTGCCGCAGGTCCTGGCCAGGCCAGCCATCAGGCCGCAACCAGTTGGTATAATGTATGTATGCGGGGGCTTCCGGGCCGGGGAAAGTGAACCGGGAGGTGCATGCCAGTTGATCTCCAAGAAGGAAAGGCTCGAGGGATTCGATGCCGATCTCCTGCGGCGGGAAAAGGTCGATCACAAGAAGAACCTCGCGATAATGGACGCCATGTGGAAGGAAGCGGTTACACTCAAGGCATTTCCTCCTGCGGATCCCCTGGAAGGGATCGATATCGATATCAGGATCGCGAAGGTAATCAACAGTGTTTGAAGAGCTTCTCGAGAAGACCGCTCTGGAACTCGATTCCAAGGGAATCCCCTATATGGTCATCGGAGGTCAGGCGGTGCTGCTGTACGGTGAGCCGAGGTTGACGAGGGATATCGATATCACCCTGGGAGTCGGGGTCGAGCAGGCCGAGGAGATCATAGCGATGGCTCGAGACATTGGATTGGAGCCCCTTCCATCGGACGTGATCGGACTGATAATGGAGGCGATGGTCCTGCCGACCATCGATGAGCCTTCCGGCATCAGGGTGGACTTCATCTTCTCGCAATCATCCTACGAACGGGCGGCGATAGGACGCGTCAGGCGGGTCAGGATAGGAAAGACAGAGGTCTGTTTCACGTCACTCGAGGATCTGATCATCCATAAGGTCGTGGCCGGAAGGCCCCGCGACATCGAGGACCTGAAGGCGGTCATAGCCAAGAACCCCGAATACGACAGGGATTACATCTCGAAGTGGCTGGAGGAATTCGACTCGGCTCTGGATACGGAATTCCGCAAAGCCTTCGACGCGTTGGACGGCTGAGAGCTTGTTGGGCAGCGCAAGTAGGGGGTTAGACCGAACGGGTCCAAACACTTAGTGAAATCCCGCGCGGCATGTGTAAAATAGAGATGCTTTGTGCTGTTAACCACGAGTGGATTCCGCGAGGGAAAGGAGCAACTCATCATGGCAGAGGTAAGGTTCGACGACAGGGTGGCGGTGGTCACCGGAGCGGGCGGAGGACTGGGGAAGGCCTATGCCCTGCTGCTCGCCAGCCGGGGCGCCAAGGTCGTCGTCAACGACCTGGGCGGCTCGTTCGACGGCGTGGGCGCCGATACCCGCGCGGCCCAGCTGGTGGTGGATGAGATCAAGGCCGCGGGCGGGGAGGCGACCCCCAACTACAACAGCGTATCCGACTGGGACAGCGCCCAGGCCATCATCCAGACGGCCATCGACACCTACGGCAAGATCGATATCCTCATCAACAACGCCGGTATCCTCAGGGACAAGAGCCTGCTCAAGATGTCCATCGAGGACTACGAGCTGGTGATGGCGGTGCATATGGACGGCACGTTCTTCTGCACCAAGGCGGCTTTCCCTTACATGCGCGAGGCTGCCTACGGCCGCATCATCTCCACCGCCTCCGGCACCGGGGTCTACGGCAACTTCGGCCAGGCCAACTACGGGGCCGCCAAGCTGGGTATCGTCGGGTTCACCAACTGCATCAAGCAGGAGGGCGCCAAGTACAACATCCTGGCCAACGTCATCGTCCCCCAGGCGGGCACCCGCATGACGGCGACGGTACTGCCCCCGAACATCATCGAGAAACTGAAGCCGGAGTACGTGGCCCCCATCGTGTGCTGGTGCGCCTCGGACCACTGCAACGTCAGCGGCATGTACTTCATGGCCGGGGCGGGTTACTTCAGCCGCTCGGCCATCATCGAGGGGCCCGGCGTCTTCCTCAACCCGGACGCGGAGATCACCATCGAGGACGTCGAGGCGAACATCGACAAGATCATGAGCCTCGAGGGCGGGAGGGGATACGGATCGGTGACCGAGCAGACCGGTTACGTGCTCTCCAACCTCAAGTTCGACTGACCCGCAACAGCAGTAATACTTGCAGATACGGGGCTTGCGCGGGTTGATACCGGCCCCGCCGGCCCCGAGCGGTTTCATGCCCGGATGGCGGCAGAGGCTTATCCGGCTGCTCCACATCGCCGCAACGCGATGAAGACGATACGGACTCCAGCCCTTATGCGTCCGTGATTATTTACGCTTCTTCGCGGCGGCGAGGGCTTCGATCTCCTTGATGCGGTACCTCACGATCTTCTTCACCAGTGCGGCGGGGAGGGGTTTTCCCGGCTGGAAGTGGATGGTCCCTTTGGTGGTGGTGAACGGGGCGAGTTCGTCCTCGAAAGCCTCGGTCACGGTGCCGCTCATGGGGAAGAGGCTGTAATGCTCCCTGAAGGCGGCGAATCCCACCAGGTTCTTCCCGTTGAGCTTGAACGCGGGCATGTCCCAGGCGATGGCCTCCTCCGCCTGCGGCGCGGCCTTCGCGATCACCGCGCGTAGCTCTTCCAGGGCGTCCCGCATCTCCGGCGTCACCCCCTTGAGGTATGCGTCGATGCTCGCCGGCTTCCTGTTCGCCATATCAACCTCCTCCCACCCTGATGCCTCACCTTCGTCCCTTACACCCAAAACAAGAGAGGCGGTTGGCCGCCTCTTCCCGGTCGCTCGTCACACCCTCGGTTCAACCCAGCTGATGAAGGTATTCGGCGATGCCGTAGCCGACCCGGTCGCCCCAGCGGTACTCTGTCAGCGCCTCGTTGACCAGGGTGGTGTGCTCCCCTGACGGCAGGAGTATGGGGATGACGCAGAGGACGTCCCCGGTGACCTCGATAACCTGTCCTCCCGTGTCCTCGAGGTGGATGGCGAGGCCGTGCTGGGTCACGCCGTCCTCCTCGAAACGCGTCTCCAGGGCGGCCCTGCGCACGGGGTAGTTGGCGCCACCCCTGGCCACGAAACCGTTGAAGATGTCCACGCTGGCGATGGCCACGCGGCTGAGGTTGAAGGCCAGTTCCTCGCCGAACTGGCAGGTGAGCCAGGTCCACAGGCGCGGCGCGGCCCAGTCCCGCACTCCCCAGGAGTGGTCGCGGTGGCCGCTGCCCTGGAGCTGTATCTCGCGGTTGCCGATGCGGATGGACCCCCTGGCGCGCATCACCTGCTCGTAGTGCTCGCTGGAGACCTTCGACACCTTGCGCAGGTCGGAGAGGCGCGTGCGCGCCTTCACCAGCATCTCCGCAAGGGCCCGCGGGTCGGAGTCCTTGAAGTCGAAGCAGGGGGAAGCGCCCTCGACCTCGAGGTCGACCTCCACCTTCTGGGTCAGGAGTGACTCCGGCTTCAGCTCGGGGAGTTTGCGGGCGTTGTCGATGTCCATCATCTCTCCCTGGAATGCGAGGCGCCACTTCCGCAGAGGTTCGAGGCGCCGGTAAGAGAGGCCGCCAAAGCGCAACTCGTCCCCCTCGCATACGGCCCTTCCGGTCTGGAGCGCGGCCAGGATACGGCTGCCTCCGGCATAGAGCATGATGGCGCCCACGTCGCTGTCCTGGTTGGGAAGGATGCCGATCCTGGTCCAGCCGCCCAGCTGCCGCTTGGGATCGGTGAAGTTGAAGTAGAAGCTCTCGTTCCAGTCGTGGTCCGCGGTGGGATCGTGCAGGTATTCCACTCCGGGTTGCAGTGGGACGCCGATGCCCTTCGACCGCTTGAGCAGAGCGTAGGATGCGCTCAAAGCATGGACCTTCAGCTTGCTGCCGAATCCCCCCTCCCGCGCCGCGGAAGCTTCCATGAGAATCCCCTTTGAGGAGTCGTTTCCCGGCAGGTTCTCCGGGAAGGATCTTTCGTGATTATTTCTCTGCGGGGTGCAGATATACCTTGCCCTGGCCGCCGTCCACGGTTATGGTCTGCCCCGTTGCGATGAGCTGGGTGGCGCCGCCGGCGTTGACCACGCAGGGCATCCCGAACTCGCGCGCCACGATGGAGCCGTGGGAGAGCGGCCCCCCCACCTCCACCACCGTGGCCGCGGCGGTGACGAAGAGAGGGGTCCAAGCGGCGTCGGTCACCGGTGCCACCAGTATCTCTCCCGGCTTCAGCGCGGCGTCGCGGCGTGGGTCGGTTATCACCCTGGCCTTCGCGGTGACCACCCCCGGGCTTACCCCGATGCCCTCGAGGACCTCGACGTTCCTCTCCCGCGCCAGCTCCTCGGGGGTGAGGGGCCGGGGGCGGCCGTGGCTGTATTGCGGGAGGGTGACCGTGAGGTTGCGCTCGTATTCGGCGCGGCGCCTGGCGATCATCTCTCCCCAAGACGCCTTACCGCCCCCGCCACCTGCCAGGGCGGCGATCTCCTGGCGCGTCAGGAAATATATGTCTTCCGACGCGCTCAGGACGCCGTCCTCGCTGAGCCTTGCGCCCAGGGCGCGGTAGGTCTTCTTGGCCTGATGGATGCCCTTGATGAGGTAGGATTTCATGTACTCGCGCAGGGAGATGTAGCGCTGCGCCTGCCCGAGGATGTAACGGAAGACCACGTGCCGCAAGCCCTTGAGCTTCCTCTCGACCTCGCGCATGGCCTCCTCCCTCTCGCGGTCCTGCCTGGCCGCCAGTTCGCGCGGTCCGCTCGACGCATCCGCCTCCAGGTAGTTGGCGATCATCGAGAATACGCAGGAGGGGTCCTCCTCCCAGCTCGGGAGCATGGTCTCCGCCTCGAAGACGCCGCGGTAGCCGAACTCCGCCAGGAAGGAACGCAGCGAAGCCAGGAACGCCGCCGCCTCGGGCGAGGCGCTGCCCTCGAGGCGCGAGAGTATCTCGCCGGGCGCGCTCTCCGCGAAGATGCGCCCTAGCTCGCCGCTGGCGAGGACCATGCGGGAGAGGTCCCAGATGAGGGCGCTGGGCCTCGCGCTCTCCAGTCCCCGCAGCCCGGTCATGAGGCGGGAGGCCAGCATGCCGTCATTGTCTCCCAGCCATGCCGCCGTCAGGCGGCACAGGAGAAGGTGATGGATAAGGGCGAACTGAGACACGGTTATATGCATGGCCATGGCCCGGAAGAGGTGCTCGCGCCCTACTTCCATCCCCTCAAGGATGTCGCGGCAGGGCAGGTGCTCCAGGTCGCGCCGCCCCGCCTCCTCCAGCCGGGCGTCCATCTCGCGCGCCAGCGCCTCCGCCTCCCGGGGGGTGGTGATGCCCCTGACCAACTCGCGCCAGAGCAGGCGCGGCAGCGCGGCGAGGTTGGCAGGGGTCGGGCGCCAGGTCCTTTCCGCCTTCCCGCCGACGCCGGCGTCCCTGCGCTCGAACTCGCTCGCCGAACCTCCGGGCACCCTGGCGGCGATGGCCTTGATCACCGAGAGGTTGAGGTGACAGCGGCCGTAGAAGAGGCCGAGGAAGGTCATCTCGCTCGCGGGCTCGATCCCTTTCATCAGCCCGAAATCGCGGTTGGTCTTCACGAAGCCGTAATCGAGGGCATCGAGGTCGGACATGGTCAGGGGAGTGAGCACGCCGGGCAGCACTTCGCTGATGTTGGAGAGGGTGTAGTCCGGGTAGGCCGGGTCGACGGTGGTGTCGAACTCGCTCGTCCACTCCCCCTCTCCCGGCTCCCGTGAGGGCGCCCCCGCCTGCCCGGCGCCCCCCTCCGGGGTATGGATATATACCATTCCACGGTCGCCGTCCACGGTGATGGTCTGGCCGGTGCGGATGACGCGGGTGCCCTGGCCCACGTTCAGCACCCCGGGGATGCCGTACTCGCGCGCCACGATGGAGCCGTGGGAGAGCGGCCCGCCCACGTCCACTACGATGGCCGCGGCGGTGACGAAGAGGGGGGTCCAGGCGGCATCGGTCACCGGGGCCACGAGTATCTCCCCCGGCTCGAACCGCGGGTTGCGCCGCGGATCGGTGATCACCCGCGCTCTGCCCGTGACACGGCCCGGACTCACGGGGATGCCGCTCAGCACGTGGACCTCCCCCCGCGCCTCGAGCTCGGCGGGGGAGAGAGGGCGGGGACGGCCCTTGCTGTGCTCGGGCAGCACCACGGAGAGGTTCCTCTCGTACTCGCGCCTGCGCCTGGCCACCACTTCCCCCACGGCGATATCCCGTCCGCGGCCGAGGGCCAGCTCGCGGATCTCCGTGCTGGTGAGGAAGAAGATGTCGTCCGCCGCCGTGGTGATCCCCTCCGCGGCGAACCTGGGGCCCAGGGCGTGGTAGATCGCCTTGCCCTGGGCCAGCAACCGCACCAGCACCGCCTTCATGAACTCGCGCAGGCGGATGAACTCCTGCGCCTGCCGGATGGCGTAGCGGAGCAGGGGGCGCCGCGCCGCGCTGAGGCGGGCGAGGGCGGCGGCGGTCGCTCCCTCCCTCTCCCGTTCCTGCCTGCGGGCATGCTCGCGCGGGTCGTATTCCGGGCCAGTGTCCAGGTAGTTCCTTATCATGCTGAAGACGTACCCGGGGTCTTCCTCCCAGTTGAGGGTCATGGCCTCCCCCTCGAACACGCCGCGGTATCCGAAGTCGTCCAGGAACGAGCGCAGGGAGGCCAGCAAGGCGGCGGCCTGCGGGGAGGGGTCGGACTCCAGGCGCGTGAGGACCTCCTCCGGCGGGGTGCTCTCGACGACCTCCCGCAACTCCGGAGAGGCGCAGACCTGGCGCGAGAGGTCCCAGATGCCGATGTTGGGCCGGGCGCTCTCAAGCGTCTGCAGGCCGGTCACCAGGCGGGAGGCCAGCATGCCGTCCGTGTCCTCCAGCCATGCCGCGGTGAGCTTGGTCAAAAGGCCGTAGTAGTTGGTGGCCAGCTCGGATACGACGATGTGCCCGGCCATGACCTCGTTGACGAAGGCGCGGCTCTCTCCCAGCCACTCCATTATGGACGGGTAAGGGGCGTTCGCCACGTTCAGGCGCCGCGCTTCGGCCAGCAGGCGCTCGTTCTCGTGTGCCAGCTCCACCGCCCTGGCGGGCGCTTCCCGCGCCCCGCGCAGCAGGCCCAGGATGATGCCGGGCAGGGCGAAAAGGTTCTCCCTGGTAGGGCGCCACTTCACCTCCTCAAGGCCGCTCTCCTCGGGAGGTCTGCGGTCGAACTCGCGGGTGCTGCCGCCGGGGGCCCTGGCGATCATGGCCCTGACCACCGAGAGGTTGAGGTGGACGCGCCCGTAGAAGAGGCCTAGGAAGTTCATCTCGCTCGCCGGCTCGATGCCCTTCATCAGTCCGAAGTCGCTGTTCGCCTTGGTGAAGCCGTAGTCCAGCGAGGGGATGTCCGACATGCTCAAGGGGGTGAGCACGCCAGGCAGGACCTCGCTGATATTGGAGAGGGTATAGAGGTCGAAACGCGGGTCGACGGTGGTGTCGAACTCGCTCACCCATTCCCGGGCCCCGTCCGGGGACGGCGCCGGCGGGGTAGCTGCGCTGTCGTCGTGTGGCTCCGTGGCGCCGCCCGCGGGTGATGGGGCCCCGCCGCTCACGGCAGCCGTGGCGGGGGGCGCTTCTTCCGCTTGCGGGGCGGTCTCCAGGCCGGTTATCTTCCTCGCCTGCAGTATATACAGTTCACCCGCCGCGAAGGCCCACTCGATATCCTGGGGAGAGCCGTAGTATGCTTCGATGGCCCGCGCCGCTTCCGCCAGCTGCCTCACCTGCGACGGCGAGATGGCGGGCAGGTCTCCTTCCTCGGGAGGGAGGGGAACCTTCAGATTGCCCTGTCCCCTCTCCGTGTCCAGCACGATCTTGAAATCCTTGTGGCCGAGGGCTTCCTCGACCACCTCGCCGCTGTCGTGCTCCAGCACCAGGTGGTCGCACTGCAGCTCTCCCGCCACGACCCCTTCCCCCAGGCCTGGGCAGGCGTTGATCACCATCTGGTCTCTCCGCCCGCTCAGGGGGTTGGCGGTGAAGATGACGCCCGCGCTGTCCGCCGCCACCATCGCCTGTACCAGGGGGGCGACGAAGACGTCGCGGTGGTCGATGCCGCGGGAGAGGCGGTTGACCAGGGCGCGGTAGCTGTAGGCCGAGGCCCAGCACTCCACCACTTTTCTCAGAACCTCGTCCTCTCCGCGCAGGTTGTGGTAGGTGTCCATCTGCCCGGGAAAGGAGGTCACGGAGAGGTCTTTAGTCCCCACCGAGGAGCGTACCGCCACCAGCGTGTCCGCGCCCACATCCTCCAGCAATGCGCGGTATGCGGCGGCAATGGCCCATTCGGTGGGGGCGGGGAGGGGCACGGAGAGGAAGAGCCCGCGGATGCGTGCCGCTGCCTCCTCCACCGCGGTGAGATCGGAGAGTTCGAGGGGTCCCAGGATATCGCTTATGCGGCGCGCGAGGTCGGGTTGGGCGAGAAAGCTCTCGTAAGCGCCGGCCAGTACGCAGAAGCCCGGGGGGACGGGAAAACCGCCCCGCAGCAGGTGGCCCAGGTTGGCGCCCTTGCCCCCGACTCGCGCGAGATCACCGAGACCGATCTCTGATAGAGCAGCGGTGACAACCTCCAACGCCATCACCTCCCCTTTCTGCCCAAATATTATACAGACTTGTATGGCTCTCTTTAAGGGCGACCTCGCTGTATAGAGGAGATATGGCGACAGCCGGGTAATATATCAATGCAGCGGTCCCATACAGGAAAGCCGGCGGGAGGGGTTTTCCATATGGCCAGCCAGTGGTTCAGCGAGGCAGAGAAAGAGGAGATGGCCGTCCCGGTCATCCGCCGCATCAGGGCGGCCGTCAAGGCGGGAAACGTGCCCGCGGCCATCGCCCTGTGCGATGACCTGAGGCAGGAACGCGTCCTGCTGCACGACTTCTTCACCGACTGCCTCGCGGCAATCTTCACCTGGACGGGCGAAAACCTGGGCGAGGAAAAGCTGCCCGACATGTTCACCTACTGCTTCGATAACAGCGCCAAACGGCCCGTCTTCGACCTCATGGGCATAGAGATAGAGCGGGGGCTCATGGCGGAATTGCTGGTGCGTGGCTGGGTGGCCCACTCCTGCGGCGGCGCGGGGGAACACCCCGGAGCTTTCAGGGTGGAGGAGGACGACGAGAAGTTCACCTTCCTCATGGACCCCTGCGGGAGCGGGGGGAGGCTGCTGCGCAAGGGCAGCTACGGACCGCCCCTCGATTTCGCCCGCACCTCCAGGGCCTACTCCTGGTCCTTCGGGCGCGAGGGGTTCCCTTATTACTGCACCCATTGCTCCTTCATAAACGAGTCCATGCCCATCCGCTACAACGGCATCCCAGCCTGGCCCCTTGACCCCCCTGAGCGGGCTGAGGACCCCTGCCGCTGGTACATATACAAGGACGCGAGGGCCATCCCCGCGAGGTTCTACGAGCGCTACGGGGTCGAGAAGCCGGAGGAAGCGGCACCCCGGGCCGAGCCCGGGAAGCGCTGGTTCGCCCCGCGGCAGCTGGAGGACACGGTGCGGCCCACCTATGCGCGCATCCGGGAGAGGCTGGAGGGCGGCGATACCCGGGGTGCCCTGCGCATCATCCGGGAGATGGCCGGGGACTTCGTCTTCCTGCATAGCCAGATCGTGAACATGCTCGTCTCCATCCTCGATTTCATCTCCAGGCAGGCTGGGGAGGAGATGGTAGGTGAGGCCCTCGCCTTCCTCTACGAGAAGAGCGCCCGCCGGCAGATAGCGAGCCAGCTCGAGAACATGGACCGGCGCGAGGCCGTGGGCTTCATCGTCCGCGACTTCTTCCTCGCCGACCTCTGCGGCGGCGGGAGCTATCCCCGGGGGAAGCTCAACGTCAGCGAGGACCCGGGCGGGGTGACCGTCATCCTGGATCCCTGCGGCAGCGGGGGAAAACTCGTCCGCCACCGGGCTTACCGGCCCCTCAACCCGGCGAAGAAACTCCGGGAGGATATGGAGGTCATGTCCATGCGCCTGGCGACGAAGTTGCCCCTCCCCCGGGGACTGCAGAGGTCCTCCATCCCCTTCACCCTCGACTACTTCTGCGAGACGCGCCGGCCCGCGGGCATGGGGACCACCGCGCGCGCCTACGAATGGTCGGGAGGGCGCGCGGGGATGCCATACTACTGCTGCATCTGCACCGCTTTCCTCGCCGAGGCCGGAGCCGGCTGGCTGCGGGTGCACCCGCCAGAGGGGCGCCGCCAGCCCTGCGTGTGGCGCTTCCTCAAATAGGACCCGCGAAGCCGGGAAGAGAAAATGGCGGCGCTGGGAGCAGCGCTCGTGCCCTGGTGTCGATCGCCGATGTTACCCTCAAGTCAAGCGCCCTTAATGGCGAAAAGATATCTAGGTTGAAGGTGCGTGCTGCGAATCGAGAGGTGGGGTATGAACGATGACCTGTGCTGCCATATCTGCGGCATCCCCCTGATGCTGAGCAAGGAATTCAGCTGGGACGCCAACGGTGCTATAACCCTTAAGAGGTCCTCCCGGACGCGCATGGTCCTGTTCGAGTCGGACAGCATCGACCACCTGTTCCGAGGCATCGAGGAGCTGATCGGGCTCCCCGTGGCCAACATCGTCATCGAGAGCAAGTCCCGCGATACCAAGAGATATATAGAGAGGCTGCTCACCCCGGAGATGAGCGGTTTCCTGCCCGAGCAGTGGAGGGGCGGGACCGGCGAGATGAACGGCATGAACCGGCAGGAGCGGGAAGCCAGCCTCGCCGTGGTCAAAGCGGTCACCCAGAGCATTGTCGACCTCAGCCGGGTGTACGGCTACGGGGACCAGCGGCTCGGCGACGCCTGGGAGAGCGGCGGGGACTACCCCTGGCGCACGCAGGTATACCGCAACCCCTATTCCCTCCTCTTCGTTGCGGCCGACAACCTGGGGGCGGGGGAGGTCTTCGAGAAGACGGAGATGTGGGTGAGGTGGGAGAGCATAGGTGAGAACACCTACAACATCGAGGTCTATCCGGAGCAGCACCCCATCGACCTCGGGGAGAGGCTGAAAAAGCGGCATTACTGGCTCAAGCCCGGCGGGATCGACTACGAGCGTTGTCCCGGCTGCGGCCTGCCGCAGGAGGTGGCTACACTCGATTACGACCTCGCCAAAGGGGTTTATACGGACCCGGACACGGGCTGGAGGATGGCCATCTTCGGGCCCTCCGCCATCGACGCCATCTTCGACGACCTGGAGGCCGAGCTGGGAGAGGCCATACCAGAAACGGTCATCGAGGCCCAGAGGAGATATATAAGGGGCGCATGGAGCGAGGAGAGGTGGAACCGCTCAGGCGCGACCTTTCAGAAGATGATCGGCCTGCGCGGCCTGGGCTCCCAGGTCGAGTTCGCCGGACACCGCGACCATCTCTTCATGAAGATCGAGAACTGCTGTCTGCACCTGCCGCTCATCGGGACCATCCAGGCCCTGGTGGAGATGGCCTATAAGGTCGACCGCTCCATCATCGAGTGGGAGATGGCCGAGGACGGCGACCTCAGCCTGAACGTCACCATCAACTGACCCACCCGGCACACAGGGCACTCTTGGGGCAAACCCTGCCTCGTGCCACATTGCCGCCGCTTGTCCTCGCCCCCCCATGAAGGATATAACCTCCTCGATTTGGAAATATAGGTAAGGGGAAAACCCGGGCGACAGCTACGGCGACCAGCTCGCCTCCATGGAGGCCATCGAAGTCAGCGAGGAAAGCGGGCGAAGAGTCATCAGGCATCTCCGCCGTGCCGATATAGATAATGCCGGGAGGAGCATCTGATCAGGGGGCATCGAGATGATAGAGAGATGTGAGGAATGTGGCGTTCCGACCATGGTCAGCGCCGGCCTGAGGTGGGAGGACAACGGGGTGATATCGCTGGCAGCCTCCCCCCGCAACCGCATGGTCTTCTTCGAATCCGAGACCATCGACCGCATATTCGGGGGCATAGAGGAGCTCATTGGCGTGCCCATCGAGCACATCGTCATAGAGAGCAGGTGCCGTGAGACCAGGAGATACATCGAGAGGGCCTTTCCGCCGGAGGTGCGCAAGATAGTCGACAGCACGGAGTCGAGCCTGCAGGATCGCATGGTGAGGATGGCCCCGGAGGAGAAGGAGACGCTGTACGCCACCATGAGGGTCATCACCCAGAGCATCATCGATATCGCCAGGAACTACGGCTACGGAGGCCAGGTGCTCAGCGAGTTGTGGGAGAGCGGCGCCGATTTTCCCTGGCGGGTCCAGCGTATACACGACCCCTATTCCATCCTCTTCATCGCCGCCGACAACCTGGGCTCGGTGGAGGCTTTCGAGGGCGTCGAGATGCAGGTCTCGTATCAGGCCATCGGCGATGGTTCGTACCGGACCGAGGTGTATCCCGGCGCGCACTCCCTGGAGCTGAAGGAACGGCTCAAGCGCAGGCGCTACGACTTCAAGCCCGGCGACATCGCCTACGAGCGCTGCCCCGAATGCGGCATACCGCAAGCCGTGGCCAGCCGCGAATGGGACCTGGAAAAGGGCATCATCACCGATCCCGAAACGGGGTGGAGGATGGCCATCTTCGGGCCCTTCTCCGTAGACGCCATCTGCGACGACCTGGAGATGGAGCTGGGGGATGAAGTGCCCGCGGCGGTTATCGAGGCCACGCGGCGGTACATCAAGGAAGCCTGGAACCTCGAGAACTGGAACCGGGACGGCCTGACTTTCCAGCAGATGATAGCCGTGCGCGGGCTGGGGAACCTGGTGCGCTTCGAGGGGGACCGTGGCAACCTGCACATGACCATCGAGAACTCCTGCCTCCACCTGCCCATGCTGGGCACGGTGCAGGCCCTGGTCGAGATGGTTTACCACGCGGAGAGCTCCTCGATAGTGTGGGAGCTGGCGGACGACGGAGACCTCGACCTGACCATCACCGTAGAGCGCTGACCCCATCTCCTCCCCGTACGGAGCGATAAAGCTCCCTCATGAACGGTTAGCGGAATTATACTTACAAGTATTCATATGTGTTAGAATAAATGGGATCCTAAGAGGGGAGCCGGTAACAAAGGGGGACCCGCCATGAAGAGGCATTTCCTCAACCTCGCCTCTATTCCCGTCATCGCCACTCTCGTCCTGCTCGCGGGCTGCTATATGCCCGGCGGGCCGGTCCCGGAGGAGCCATATCCCAACGTTGAACGCGCGTGGACCCGGGAGGAAGTAGACGCCGCCGTCGCGGTGGAGGAGGTCTCCATCCATTCTCCGGCGCCCACCGCCAACGGCGCGGCTCCAGCGGTTGCGGATCAGCTGACCTTTCTGCGCTTCCGTTCGCGCTCCGCCGGGGACGACCCCGCCGCGGCAGACGCAGTCCTGGTGGTCACGCCCGGCTTCTACTGCGGCGCCAACGCCTTCTGGTACCTGGGGCGGCAGCTGGTCTACATGGCCGCGCAACGGGGTTCGGACATAGAGGTATGGGCGGTGGAGCGCCGCCCCAACCGCCTGGAGGACCTGGCCGGGCTCAACGCCGCGGAAGCGGCCGGCGACGCGAGCGTAGCCGTCGACTACTACAACCACGGCGCCGCGGTTGGAGGCGCCACCTTCGGCGGTTTCCTCACCGACGCCACCGCGCCCTACCTGTCGGAGTTCGGTATGGAGCTGGTCATGGAGGATATCTACACGGTCATTACCACCATGGTCCCGGACCCCGAGGTACGCCGCGGCAAGGTCTTCGTGGGCGGACACTCCCTGGGTGGGCCCCTCTCCCACATCTTCGCCGCGTGGGACTTCGACGGCGACCCGACCACCACGGACGACGCCGGCTACCGCAACTGCGCCGGTCTTATCGGGCTGGACGGGGCCCTCTCGCTTACCATGGGCATGATGGAGCCGGCAACCGGCGCCCTGGCCGCGGAACCCCCGCCGGCGGACGATATCGACGGCATGGAGGCCTACTACGCGGAGCTGGTGCAGGGGCTGCGCAGCGGCACCATCCCGCGCATCTTCCCCCTCCTCACCCCCGACGCGCCCATCGTCATGGAGCTGGCGGCCATGGAGGCCGACCAGGAGCCGCAGCGGGAGTCCACCCTGCTGGAGGAGGTGCCGGAGACGGAGCTGGTGGACCTCATGCTCAAACTGCTGCATTCCCGCTCCCTGGACCATTTCCTGGTACACGTGCCGGACATCACCGACTTCCGTTACACCAGCGAGGCCCTCTTCGGCGCCATCCTCGACGATAACTTCATGCCGGTGAAGATAGTCCAGGCCAGCATGGGTTTTCTGTCCGGGGGCGCCGTGGTCCAGAAAGACTTCCCCCTGCCCGCGGACCTGGCGCAGATACCTCTGCTGGGCGATATGCTGGGCTCGTTCGTCAGCCTCGACACCCTCTTCATCGCCAACGATGCCGGGCCCTCCGTCTACGCGCTGGGCAAGGGACCGCTCTATGAGTGGGTGGATTTTGACCAGGTGGGCAGGGTGGCCGATCCCGAGTACGAGGACACGCAGGGCACCGTCACCTACACCACCATGGCCGAGGAGGTATCGGATATCCGGGACGTCGCGCAGGTGGTCTACAAGGGTTCCTCCAACCTCCTGGAGTGGTACTTCACCACCCGCCTCATGGTGGACATGGTCGCCCTGCTCTTCCCGTTCGCGCCCGAGTACGGCCTCAACTACCTCCATGCCTCCGAGCTCAGCGGGTTGCCATGTCTCGAGATCATGGCCGGGAGCAACCTCAACCCTTTCTCGCAGGGTGAGCCCCCGGGCGAGCGCCTGGTCCTGGAAGGCTACAACCATATCGATGTGCTCACCGCAGCCGCCGACCGCCCGGCCCTGCGCGAGAACGAGGCCTTCGGCCCCATCATCGACTTCATGCTGGGCAGCGGCTCCGCGCCCTGAGGGGCGCCCGCCGGCGGGCCGACCGGGGCGTTCCGCGCCGGGAGCGTTCCCCGCACGGTGCCCCCTGCCGTCCGTCTCCCGGGGGCCGGGCATGATGCGCGCCATATATAAACCAAACATCGGTCGAGTCCATGTCTTAAGTATGGCCAGGGTGGAGGCGAAAGTAATAAGTAAGAGCAAGTCGTGCTGGAAGGAGAGATGGTGCCGCGGATGGAGGTATGTCCGGAGTGCGGGGTGCCGCTCATGATCAGCGCCGGCCAGCGCTGGGAGGAGAACGGCGTCATCTCACTCACCATGTCTCCCACCAACCGCGTGGTCTTCTACGAGTCGGCCATCATCGACAACCTCTTCCGGGGGATCGAGGAACTCATCGGATCGGGTGTCTGGCACATCGTAACCGAGAGCAGGCGGCGGGACGTGAGGAAGTATATAGAGCGCAGCTTCCCGGAGGAGATAGAGGCGATGCAGACCTTCGACCCCGTCTCGGGCATGAAGGAGCTGGTGGAGATGCGCCGCAGCTACAACCAGCAGGTTAACGAGATGGGCCTGGTCTACGGGTACGGCGAGATCAAGTTCAGCACGCTTTGGGAGAGCGGAGTCGATTACCCATGGCGCACCCAGGTGATCGTCAACCCCTGGTCCATGTACCTCTACCCCGCGGAGATGATGGGGTCGGTGGAGGCTTTCGAGCAGACCGACATGCGGGTAGAGTACCGGGAGATCGCCGAGGGCATCTTCGAGGTTACCGCCTCGCCCGGCGGACATCCCCTCGAGCTTAAGGAGAGGCTGAGGAAGAAGCGCTATCCGTTCAAGCCCGGGGAGATCCTCTACGAGCGCTGCCAGCACTGCGGCGTTCCCGCCGAGATCTGCGAGTGTCTCTGGGACCTGGAGCACGGGACCATCTACGACCCCGCGACCCGCAGGAGGATGGCCATCTTCGGGCCCTGGGCGGTGGACTCCGTCCTCGATGACCTGCAGGAGGAGCTTGGGGAGAAGATACAGGACGCGGTCGTCGAGGCGCTGCGGCGACACCTGCGCTCCAGCCTGAGCGAGGAATCGTGGAGGAAGGACATGGTCATCTTCAACCGCATGAGCGCCCTGCGCGGCCTGGGCAACCTGGTGCAGTTCGAGGGGGACCGCGACTACCTCACCGTGACCTTCGAGAACTCATGCATGCCCCTGCTCATGGTGGGCACGGTGCAGGGCCTCTTCGAGATGGCCATGGGCAAGGAATCCTCCACGCGTGAGTGGGAGCTCTCCGATGATGGGGACCTGACCGTGACCGTCAGGGGCAAGAAAGCCATGGTCGCGGTGGAATCCCCGGCGCTGGAGGATATTTCCTGAGAACGGGGCTATTGGTCCCGGCGACGACCGGCCGAGCAATGCAGGCGAAGCCGTGGAACAGCCGCGATAATGCCGCTTGCGTGGCTCCCGCGACAGGGCAGGAGCGGCCACTTCCACATGCTCAAGGAATCGGTTGTTTAGGGCGAAGAATCATAGAGCATCTTGTCCGGCCTGGAGGTCATGAACATGAAGCGAAGGGAACGTTGCGGGGAATGTGGAGCCCCGCTCCTGGTGAGCAGCGAGTTCGAGTGGCGGGACAACGGCGTCATCTCGCTCAAGAAGTCACCCCATAACCGCGTGGCGCTCTTCGAGTCCAGGATCATCGATAACCTCTTCAAGGGGATAGAGGAGCTCATCGGCATGAGCGTGGAGCACATCGTCATCGAGAGCAGGCGGCGAGAGGTTAAGAGATACATAGAGAAGCATTTCCCCGCCTGGATGATCAAACCCCTGGTGGCGGTGAACGAGAACTTGGGAGAGGTGCCCGTCGTCGAACATGTCGTCAGGATGATCCGTAACCCCATCGGAAGGTCCATCACCAGGAAGGTCCTGGATGTGGGCCGGGTCTATGGATATGGCGACGTAATCATGGGCCCTCTCTGGAGGAACGGCGACATACACCCCTGGCGCGTGAACATCATCCGCAATCCCCACTCCGTGCTCTTCTTCGCGGCGGAGGCCCTGGCCTCGGTCGAGGCGTTCGAGGGACGCGATCGCTGGATAAGCTACGAGAACAGGGGTGAGGACACCTATGAATACACCGCTTACCCGGCGGAACATCCGGTGGAGCTGAAGGACTGGCTCAAGCGCCGGCGCTACGATTTCAAGCCGGGCGAGGTCATCTTCGAGCGCTGTCAGCAATGCGGCATACCGCTGGAGGTGGCCCGCCTCGATTGGGACCTGGAAGAGGGGACCATACACGACCCGGAGTCCGGCAGGCGCATGGCCATCATCGGCCCCTTCTCCATGGACTCTGTCCTCTACGACCTGGAGGCTGAACTGGGGCCCTCCATCCCCGAGGTGGTGGTGGAGGCGCAAAGAAGATACGTTAAGTCCCGCATAGAGGGCGGCTACTGGAGGCATGGCCGCACCACCTTCAGCCGACTGGCCGCGATCCGTGGGGTGGGGAACATCACCGTGTTCGAGGTGGACGAGAAGCAGTTGCACGTGCACATCGAGAACTCCTGTATGCCCCTGTTGGTATTGGGCATGGCCCAGGCCATCTACGAGACCGCCCTGGGCGCGGACGGCTCCACCTTCGAGTGGAGGCTCGACGATGACGGCGATTTCGAGTTCACCATCACCCTGCGGGGGTAACCACGGAAAAGAGCTATGAGCACTATTGAGCTGTGCGGCACCTGCGGCCTCCCCGCCATGATCGGCAGGGAGCTGCACTGGGAAGACAACGGCGTGATCAGCCTGGCCAACTCCCCCCGCGACCGCATGGTCTTCTTCGAGTCCAACACCATCGACAGCATGTTCAAGGGTATGGAGGAGATAGTGGGGGAGCCCATCGGGCCCATGGTCATCGAGAGCCGTCGGCGCGAGACAAGGAAGTTCATGGAGAGGAGCTTCCCCTTCGAGGTCAGGAACGTCAACTTGCTCGGGGAGACGGATATGAAGGTGGGGAGCACGGTATACGGCCGCGTGATCATGGAGACGGTGACCAGGATGCGCAGGGAGATGACCGAGCGGGTCCTCGCCGTGGGGACCGTCTTCGGTTACGGCAAACAGTCCCTGAGCGAGAAATGGGATACGGGAGAGGAGTATCCCTGGCGTACCCAGATCATCCGCAATCCCTACTCCGTTCCCCTCTGGGTGGCGGACAGCCTGGGTACGGTGGAGGCCTTCGAGGGCATCGATATGCGGGTCGTCTACGAGGAGGCGGGGGAGGACCGCCTGCGCGTGACCGCGGTTCCCGGGGAACACCCGCTTGGGCTGGCGCAGAGGCTGCAGAGGAAGCATTACCGCTACAAGCCCGGGAACATCACGTATGAGCGCTGCCGCGAATGTGAAGTGCCGCTGGCGATATCGCGCTACCGCTGGGACCTGGAGGAGGGCACGATCACCGCGGAGGACACGGGACGCAGGGTGGCCATCCTGGGACCCCTCGCCCTGGAAGCGGTCCTGGACGACCTGGAGGCGGCGCATGGCCGTGCCATCGTGGAAGCGGCCATCGAGGCCGAGAGGCGCTACGTGCATGAGAGGGTGGACGCGGAGGAGCTGCGCAGCCTCGTGTTCTCGCTGCCGGCCTTGACGTCGTTGCGCGGGCTGGGCAACGTCACCCGTTTCGACGCGGGAGAGGGGCGCGTGAGCATCACCATAGAGAATTCGTGCATGCATCTCATCCTGGTGGGAATGGCCCAAGCCCTTTACGAGCTGGCCCTGGGAAAGGAGAGTTCCACCCGGCAATGGGAGCTACGCGAGGACGGCGACCTCGACCTCACCATCTCCCCCTAGGATGGGGTCAGCCCCCGACATGTGACACTCTCAAGTGACGATTCTTGAAGGAGAAACATGAAAATGTCACACGTCAGGGGCTGACCCCGCGCCGTCACCCCGGCGTGCAATCATACTGTTTATCGTTTATTAATAGAGCTTGAGTCGCTTTGGGAAAGCGCGCGCCTGACAGCGCCAGGGAGGCGGGATTGAGCGAGAGCGGCGGCAAAGAATACTTCATGATCGCGGGGGCCGCTGTGCTCTGGGGCACGGTGGGGGTGTTCCTGAGGTGGGTGGACCTGCCGGGCCAGGAGTACTTCGTGGTCTTCATGCGCGCCATGATCAGCATCTGTTTCCTCACCGTGGTCATCTACGCCGGTGGGAAGCAGGACCAGCTGCGCCCCGGCAAGCACCCCTTCCTCCTCTTCCTGAGCGGCGCGGTCCTTACCTTCCACTGGGTCATGTTCATGAAAGCGCTGAACAACCTGTCCATCGGGGACGCGGAGTTCATCACCTACCTCGCGCCGGTGCTGGTGGCCATCCTCGCCCCGCTGGTCCTCAAGGAGAAGCTGGAGGGCATCACGGTGATCGCCCTGCTCCTGGCGCTGGCGGGCATGTACTTCATCTCCCTCACCGGCCAGGCGGGCGAGGGAGGCCTGAAGGGCGCCGGCCTCGTCTACGCGCTCACCGCCGCCGTGACGTACGCCTTCCTGCTCATTATCCTTAAGAAACTGCGCGAGGATACGCCTACCCTGACCGTCACTTTCTACCAGACGGCCATCAATGCCGCCCTGCTCTTCCCCTTCTGCGCTTTCCGTTACTTCCCCGTCTCCACGCAGGGGTGGGCATCGCTGATCATCCTGGGTACCGTGCACACCGCCTTCGCGGGCCTCGTCTACATCTACGCCGTCAAGAAGGTGAAGGCGCAGCACGTGGGGATCATCGCCTACCTCGAGCCCCTGAGCGCCGTCGTCTTCGGGGCGATATTCCTGGGAGAGCACCCCGGCTGGCAGGACCTGGTGGGCGGCATCCTGATCATCGTTGCAGGCGCACTGGTCCTCCGTAAGGGCGTCCGGGAATAACCCCGCCCTTGCTCCGCTTCAGTGGATGCGGCTCCAACGCGATACTACCGAGTAAGCGGCTGATATCCATGGTGGAGACTCTTATGAGGTGAGGTGAATGAGTAAGATAGAAGCATGCGAGGTGTGCGGCGTCCCGAGGATGGTGAGCGAGGGCCACAGGTGGGAGGCCAGCGGGGTCATCTCGCTGGTCATGTCGCCCAGGAGCCGCATGGTCTTCTACGAGTCCGAAAACATCGACGACCTCTTTGAGGGCGTTGAGAGACTGGTCGGTATCCCCATCGAGCACATCATCATCGAGAGCCGCCGTCGCGAGACCAGGCGGTATATGGAGAAGATCTACGAGGACGGTCTGCGGAACGCCTCTGAAGAGACCAGAAAGGGAGTGCGGGAGGGAGAACTCGGGGATTCACCCGAGCAACGCCGCATACTCGAGATGGCAAGAGAGCTCAACCTCAGCATCAATAACATCGGCAGGATATATGGCTACGGGGACATCTCGCTGGGGCAAAGGTGGGATAAGGGAGAGGCATATCCCTGGCGCTCCCAGGCGATCCGTAACCCCTATTCCCTCCCTCTCTACGCTGCCGATATGCTGGGATCGGTGGAAGCGGTGGAGCAGAGGGACCTGTGGGTAGAGTGGCAGGAGATAGGGGAGAAGACGTACCTCATAACCGCCAGCCCGGGCAGTCATCCCATCGAGCTCGAGGAGAGACTACGGAGGCAGAAGTACGATTTCAAGCCCGGCGACATCCAGTATGAGCGTTGCCCGGAGTGCGGCCTGCCGGACGAGGTCAGCCGCTGTAACTGGGACCTGGAGGGAGGGACCATCATCGATCCCGAGAACGGCAGGAGGATGTCACTGTTCGGTCCCGGCTCACTCGACGCCATCCTCGGCGACCTGGAGGCCGAGTTGGGGGAGGACCTCCCCGAGGCGGTCATCGCGGCGCAGCGGAGATACATCACGGAGAGCATGCGGGACTTTGACTGGAAGCTGGACGCCCCATCCTTCAGGCGCATGATAGCCGCGAGGGGGCTGGGAAACCTCGCTTCTTTTAACGGGGACAGGAATACCCTGAGCGTGCGTATCGAGAACGCCTGCCTGCACCTCCTCATGGTGGGCACCACCCAGGCCATGGTGGAGATGGTATACGGGAGCGAAGATTCCACGTATGAGTGGAATCTGGCTCCGGATGGAGACCTAGACATCACCATCAAGGTCCTCAGAGGCTGACTCCATCTCTTACGAAGAAATGTCACATATCAGGGGCTGACCCCGCCCTGCTCCACCCAGCGGGTGTGGTAGTCGCCGGCGATGAAGCCGGGGTTGGAGAGCAGCCGCAGGTGGAAGGGGATGAGCGTGGCAACCCCCTCGATCTCGAACTCCCGCAGGGCCTGCTCCATGATGCGCAGGGCTTCCGCGCGGTCCCGGCCGTGCACGATGAGCTTGGCCAGCAGGGAGTCGTAGTTGGGGGAGACGTGGTAGCCGGGGTAGCAGTGGGTGTCCAGGCGCACGTGGGGTCCACCCGGCGGGCTCCACCTCTCGATAAAGCCCGGCGAGGGGAGGAAATCGCGCTGGTAGTCCTCGGCGTTGATGCGGCACTCCACGGCATGCCCGTTGATGCTCACGTCCTCCTGGGATAGGCGCATAGTTTCGCCCGCGGCGTTCAGCATCTGCTCCGCCACGATGTCGATGCCGGTGACCATCTCGGTGATAGGGTGCTCGACCTGTACCCTGGCGTTGAACTCCATGAAATAGAAGGCGCCACCCTCGTCGAGGAGGAACTCCATGGTGCCAGCGGAATCGTAGCCCATGGCCGCGGAGCCCTTCACCGCCGCCTCGCCCATGCGCGCGCGCAGCTCCGGCGTGACCGCGGGCGACGGCGCCTCCTCCAGCAGCTTCTGGTTGCGGCGCTGTATGGAGCAGTCCCTCTCGCCCAGGTGGATCACTTTGCCGTGCGAGTCGGCCAGCACCTGTATCTCCACATGGCGCGCCTTGCGCAGGAACTTCTCCAGGTAGATCTCCTCGGACCCGAAGGAGTGGCGCGATTCCGCCTTCACCAGGGGCAGGGCGCGTATGAGTTCCTGGCGGTCGCCGACGATGCGCATCCCCTTGCCCCCGCCCCCCAGGGAGGCCTTGATGAGCACGGGATAACCCAGGTCCTCGGCCACCTTCAGGGCGGTCGACTCGTCCAGGTCGCTGGAGGTGACGCCGGGCAGGACAGGGACCCCCGCCTCCGCCATCTTCTCGCGGGCCCTGGCCTTGTTCCCCATCAGCGCCATGGCATTGGGATTGGGACCGATGAAGACGAGGCCGTTGTCCCCGCAGGCGCGCGCGAACTCCTCGTTCTCAGCCAGGAAGCCGTATCCGGGGTGGACGGCGTCGGCCCTGGTGACCTCGGCCGCTCCGATGATGTTCCGGATGCTCAGGTAGGATTCCCCGCTAGCCGAGGGTCCCACGCAGATCTTGCGGTCGACATGGCGCAGGTGCAGGGCGTCCGCGTCGGCCTTGGAATAGACCCCGACCGTCTCCAGTCCCAAGGCGCGGCAGGCCCTCAGGATGCGCAGGGCTATCTCACCCCGGTTCGCGATGAGCACGCGCTTGAACAATTCTCAGACCCCCAGGGGCTCTATTTCCATGAGGACCTCGTCGTACTCGACCCCCGCGCCGTGCTCCGCCAGGATGCGCTTGACGCGGCCGGCGGCGGGGGAGGGGATCTCGTTGAAGAGCTTCATCACCTCGATGAGGCAGAGCGTCTGGCCCTCCTCCACCTCGTCACCCTCCTGGACGTAGGGAGGGGCCCCGGGAGAGGAGGTGATATAGTAGGTCCCCACCATGGGGGCGCGCACATGGATCAGGCCGATCTCCTCCCGTCCGGCCGGCGGGACAGCTCCCTTGCGCGCCGCTCCGGGCAACGCGAACCCCACCGCCTCCCCCTGGGCCGCGCCGCCCAGGCTCACGGTGATGGTCAGGTTCTGCAGCGCCTGCGACACCCCCTCGCTTACCACGCTGGACAGGCTCTCCGCCAGGTCGTCGATGGCTTCGCCGTCGAGGTACCTGCGCTCGCGCCGTTCCATCTGCTTCAGCGGGGGCTCCTCGTCGTCGAATACCGGGTTCTTCCTCCAGCGGAAGAACTTCAGGGCGATGTCCGGAAAGATCGCGTAGGAGAGGTAGTCCTCCTCTTTCTCGACCAGGTCAGGGTCCAGGTCGTGCTTGGCCTTGGGCAGCTCGGGCTCGAGCATGTCCGCGGGGCGGCAGGTGATGGGCTCTCCTCCCTTCAAGGCCTTGCGCTTCAATTCCTCGTCGATCTCGCCCGCCGGACGCCCGTAGTATCCCCTGACGTAGTTCTCGATCTCGCGCGGGATGATCTTGTACCTCTCACCGAGCAGGACGTTGAAGACCGCCTGGGTACCAACTAGCTGGCTGGTGGGGGTGACCAGGGGTGGATAGCCCATGTCCTTGCGCACCATGGGGATCTCCTCCAGAACCTCCTCCATGCGGTCGAGGGCGTTCTGCTGCTCCAGCTGCGCGATAAGGTTGGTGGCCATGCCCCCCGGGATCTGGTGGGAGATGACGGTGACGTCGATGAGGGGCTGCTCCGCTCCCATGAGCTTGCGGTTTCTCGCCACCACCTCGAAATACTCGGAAACGTCTCGGATGGCGTTGAAGTCGAGGTCGAGTTCGTAGGGCGTGCCCTTGAGGGAGGCGATCATGCTCTCTATCGCCGGCTGGCTGGTATAGAGGGCGAGGGGTGCTGCGGCGCAGTCCACGATGTCGGCGCCCGCCTCCACCGCCTTGATGTATGAGGTGGAGGCCATGCCCGTGGAGGCATGGGAATGGAGCTGGACGGGCACCTCGATGGTCTCCTTGAGGCGCTTCACCAGCTCGTAGGCGGTGAACGGGGCCAGTATGCCCGACATATCTTTTATACAGATGGAATCCGAGCCCATTTCCACCAGCACCTTGGCTGTCTCCACGAAGTGCTCCATGTCGTGCACGGGGCTGATGGTGTAGCAGATGGTGCCCTGGGCGTGGGCGCCCTCCCGCCTGGTCACCTCGATGGATTTCTGCATGTTGCGGGTGTCGTTTAGAGCGTCGAAGATGCGGATGATATCGATGCCCCCGGCCACCGCGCGCTTGACGAACTCCTCCAGGAGGTCGTCGGCGAAGTTGCGGTAGGCCACCAGGTTCTGGCCTCGCAGCAGCATCTGGAGCTTGGTGTGCTTGAACTTCTCGCGTATGCGGTAGAGGCGGTCCCAGGGATCCTCGTTGAGGAAACGCATGCACACGTCGAAGGTGGCGCCGCCCCAGACCTCCACGGAATGATAGCCCACCTCGTCGATGCGCTCGGCGATGGGCAGGATGTCCGTGAGGTGCATGCGCGTCGCCCACAGCGACTGTGGCGCGTCTCTCAGGGTGGTGTCGGTGATGCTCAAGCGAGATTTCTTTCTGTCCATTTCCACCTCTTTGATCGTGATGCGAGAGCTTTCCCGGCTCACCGTTCCCACCAGGTCGGGACCGGCAGGCCGGAAGCCTCGCCCGCACGTTCTATCATAGCCGCTGCAGCCGCCCGCGCGGAACCATGCCGGCCAGGGCCGCCGCTGCCGCCGCCTTCGCGAGATCGGGCAGGATGAAAGGACGCACACCCAGGGCGAAAGCGGCGGAAGCTTCCGCACCGTGCAGGGAGAGCCATACCGCGAGCCACGCCGTACCCGTGGTGTAGATGACCGCTACGCCGGCGAGTCCGGCGCAGAGGTGACCCAGGCCGCGCATGCGCCCGCCGCGTCTCGCCACAAAGGCCTCGCTCACCCATCCCGTGGCCCACGCCGCCGCCACGAAACCCCAGAGGTAACCGCCGGTGGGCCCGAAGAGCACCGCGGGCCCCGCGTACGGCGGAGCGGCGAAGAAGGGCGCCCCGCACAGCCCCATACACAGGTAGATGAGTTGGCTGGCCGCTCCCCAGGCCGGGCCCAGGACCATGCCGGAGAGCAGCACGAAGAACACCTGCATGGTCACGGGGACCGGGGAGGTGGGGATGCGCAGGAGCGCGCCGATGCCGGTCAGGGCGGCAAACAGCAGGGCGCGCAGGAGCATCTCCCCCTCTTTGGGGATAGCTCTCTCCGCGACAGGTGCCGTTGTATTAGGGTGCATGGACCGCTCCCCCCTTCGGAGTGTTTTTATATTTCTATAGTAGTATTCCCTTATTGTCAAGGAAAAACATGGTAATTTACTTTAGTGAAAGTGTACGATTTCCGCACTTGGGCGGAAGGACCCGGGACTGATACCATGGCGTTGTGGGCCGGATCCGGCAGGGGAAAGGGATTGACGGCGATGGCAAAGCAGAGGCGGGACGCAGCCGGCGGGCGCCTCCCCATGTGGGACATACGGCTCCTCGAGAGCGTCGACTCCACCAACCTGGAGGCGAAGCGGCAGCTCGACGCCGGGGCCTGTCCCGGGCTGGTGGTGGTGGCGCGCCACCAGACGGGCGGCCGCGGCCGCATGGGACGCGGCTGGCTGGACTTGCCGGGAAAGAGCCTCCTGGTCAGCCTGGTGATGGAGGGCGGGGGCGGACCCGCGCTGTCCATGCTGGCCGCCGTCTCCGCGCGGGCGGCCGTCGTCGCGCTGGGGGGCGTTGGGCCTTGCCTAAAATGGCCGAACGACCTGGTATATGGGGGAAGGAAAGTCGGGGGGATACTCGCGGAGGCTTACACCGCGAAAAGCGGCAGCCCCGGCCGGTACGGTCCCGGGGAGGAAGCCCTCACCGTCATCGGCCTCGGCCTCAACGCCGGCTACCTCCCGGGCGAGCTGGACATCCCAGCCAGGCTCTCCCCCACCTCCCTGCTCATCGAGGAGGGAAAGACCTGGAGCCCCTCCGAGTTGCTGAGCGAACTCCTCCGCCAGCTGGAGGCGTGGTGGGAGCGGGGCCGCGCGGGATGGCTGGATGAATACCGGGCGAACCTCGCCTTCGTGGGGGAGACGGTCAGGGTGAGCGGCCCCTACGTCCTCCTGGAAGAGACGGGCGAACGCAGGGAGTTCGAGGCGGTGCTGCGTGGGGTCGATGACGACGGCAACCTCATCCTCGAGGCCGCGGGAAAGACCCTGCGCCTGGCTTCCGGCGATATACTCGTCACATGAAACCTGTTTCGAACCTGGTTTGGTTAGGGAAGAGCGGCCAAATGATCAGAGGCTGGGGGGTGGGGATATCTTCCAGGTCTGTGCGAGAAATCAGCGGGATACTATGCGGAGCGACTTGATTACGCTGGCGTGACCGGTAACCGCGCTTACTCCCCTTTGAACTCGGGGTCGCGCTTCTCGCGGAAGGCGGTTATACCCTCCAGGGCGTCGCGGCTTGCCAGGGCCCGGGCCATGATGGCGTTTATCTCCTCCCGCTCCGCCGCGGCCAGGGCCGGGAGCGGGGTCAGCATGTGCAGCAGCTTCTTGGTTCCCGCCACGGAGAGCGGCGCCTTGGCCGCGATATCGCGGGCGAGTCCCATGGTGAAGTCCTCCAGCTCATCATCGGGCACCAGGTAGTCCAGCATGCCCATCTCTCTGGCCTCCGCGGCCTCGAACATCCTGGCGGTGAAGAAGACCTTCTTGGTGGCGGGGAGGCCCAGGTTGCGCACGAAGCGGTGCAGCCCCTCCGGCGGGTAGACGATGCCCAGGCGCGCCGGCGGCATCCCCATGCGGCATCCCTCGGCACCCACGCGCAGGTCGCAGGCCATGCTGGTCTCGCAACCTCCCCCCACGCAGTAGCCCCGGATCATGGCGATGACCGCAAACGGCGCTGCCTCGATGGCCTCGAGGCAGAACTGCAGCGGCCCCTTGGCCGCGATCTGCTCCTGGAGGTCCGCGGGCAGGCCCTCGGGGAGGGCGGAGAGGTCCATGCCGGCGGAGAAGGCCTTGTCGCCGGCGCCCCGGAGGACAGCGCAGCGCACTCCGCCCTCGGCCGCGAGGTCGGACATGGCCCGGGCCAGGGAGACCAGCAGGGTCGAGGTGAGGGCGTTACGGCGCTGGGGCCGATTGAGGGTGAGTATGGCTACCCCGCCGTCCCCGGCGATCAGGAGTTCGGCTTCCCGGTTCATGGAGCCTCAGCCCTGTCCCTGCTCCTTCTTCACCTTGTCCAGCTCCTTCTGGAGCATCTTATCCCTGACCGCATCGCTGCGCTTGCCGGTGAGGTACCCGAAGATGTGGAAGGCCAGGCCGATGCCCCATCCGAGCATGACCCACATGGGCCAGAAATTACCGGTGTCCGCCCCGGTGAGGGCCCAGATCAGTATGAGGAAACCGTTGACGATGACGTAAGAGCCGATGTGCGAGTACAGGGCCATTTTCTGGTTGACCCGCTTCTCCGCTTTCTCCCTCAGTTCGTCGCTGAGCTGGGGCTGTGGCGGCTGCTGTCCCTCTACCATGGACACCACTCCTTTTCTTAATGACGGGCGGTTTTCCATCACCTCCATAGTAATCGATTGCGGCGGGCAAGTCCTTGAATCCCTTAGCCACAACCGGGCGGCGGGTCCGCCTTGACACGCCTTCCGCGCCTGTACATAATTCAGCCCGGCGGGATTCACGGCGGCAGGGAGGTCGAGAGAGAATGGCGAACGCGGAGCACCTGAAGATACTGAAGAAGGGCGTCAAGGCCTGGAACGCCTGGAGGCAGGAGAACCGGGACGTGGTCCCGGACCTCTACGGGGCCGACCTCAGCGGCATGGACCTCACTTACATCCATATCATGCGCACGAACCTTGGGGACGCGAAACTCACGGGGACCATCCTGCGCAAGGCCTTCGCCGTCGGCACCTACTTTCATGGGGCTGACATGACCGGGGCCTTTCTCGAGGGCGCCGACATGCGCGGCTGCCACCTCTCCGAGGCGAGACTCGCGGGCGCGAAGATGGCCGGGGCCGTGCTGAATAAAGCCCTAGCGGTGGGGGTGGACTTCACGGGCTGCGATATGACCTCGGCGATGATGCTGGGGACCAACCTGGAGAACTCGGACTTCAGCGGCGCCGACATGACCGACGTGGACCTCACCGACGCGAAACTAGCCGGCATCGTGACCGAAGGGGTCAAAGGCTACCGCTTCCGCAAGTGATGGGCGACGGCCACTCTAGGGTTTACGCAAAGCGGTATCGTGGTAGCCGATATTCCTCAGGATAATAGCGTTATCGCCTTCGTATTGCCACGTGAAGCGGATATCCATGTTCACGGAGGATTCCCAGATGTGCTCGGTGCCCTTGATCCTCTTCGAACGGAGGGAGGGGTGTGATGGATCGTCCCTGAGAAGCCCTATCTTCTTGTCCGCCGCCTTCTGCTCGCTGCCGGAGAGCTTCTTGAACTGAGCCTCGAACCTCGCGGTGAAATATATGTCCCTCAGCTTCCTGTCTCCTTGAGGATACTCTTGGACTTCAACTTCTTTATCTTTCCGGAGGCGATATCCTTATCAGCCTCTCTCTCCGCCTTTTGCCATTGCGGCGTCCAGAACCAAGCCTGGTCCCTGTCCACGGATACCTGGGGATGGATGGTGATCGTTCCCGTCTCCGGCTCGGCCTCGATCCGCACCTGCTCACCCGGATGCAATCCCAGCGCCTTTCTGATCGCCGCCGGGATGGTGACGCTTCCCCTGGAATCTATCCTGGCATAGGCGCCTGTTATCTCGTTCATCTGCGTGCCCTCCTGTCTTTCATCTCCTCTATTGTCAATATAGCTGAATTACCGTAATGCAGCAATACAGACTTACTGTAGAAATCATCAGAGCATTTGCGTGATCTGGAGTGCCAACCTTACCGCCACTCAAATCCAACCTCATTGTCGTATTTTCGATCAGTAGAAGAGAATTTGATGTAGAGTGAATTCGAGTAGCATATTAGTGTCAAGGTTGCGCCTTAGCGGGGGTCACAGGGTATTCAGGTGAATATGATAGCTCTCTTTGTGGGTATAGCGGCACTGCTGACAGGTATTCCCATAATTCTTTCTCACAGGAAGATCGGAAACTATTATTATCTTCTGGGACGAAACAGGGAACAGCAGGTGCCACTGTCAGGGTTGTCCGACCAGTGGAAGTTTGTTTCTGAGGATGATGCAGCCAAATGGTTTCTAGTCGGTGGTATTGGAGACATGATTTTCGGGATAGCGATGATCTTAATCGCTGTCATATTCAGCTGAATCCCACAAAGTCGCCCACTGCCTGTCAATACACGCAGTCGGGGAAGGTACATACGTCGGCTGGCTTCACGCTGCGGTACATCTCGATCCCCCTCCACGGCTCCCCCAGGATGCCGTCGTGGATGGCCCAGGAGCGCCCGCGCACCGTCTTCTCCGCGCCCGGCTGGCGGAAGGGCGTGCTGCCGTCGAGCTTCTCGAAGAATTCCCCGCCCGGCTGGAAGCCCTCCTGGATTTCGTCCATCTTGCGGCGCCCCCGGATGTAGTTGAAGCCGTAGCCCTCGAAGACGATGGCGTTGTTGTAGGCCAGGGGCTCGGCGATGATCATGTCCTGCCCCATGGCATAGACGAAGGAGATGGCGATGGGGATGAAGAACTTCAGCATGCGCAGCCCCTTCCTCACCTGCCCCGGGGCCAGCCCCGCCTCCATGGCCCTGATCTCCTCGGGGATGTTGCGCCGCACCGTGGCGAACTTGGTGCGTTTGCCGATCTCGTCGATGTCGGTGTTGAAGCGGGGGCTGTGGGGGTCGTTGATGATGAGGAAGTTGATGTCGATCTTAAAGAAGGCGGTGTCCTCGATCTCCAGGAAGAAGATGCAGTCCTGGTCCTGTGGGTATTCCCGCACCTCGATGATGGCGAAGGTGCCCCTGGGGGGCGTCTTGAAGGTGACCACCCTGTCCCCGTAGTTGTTGGTGAGGGACTCCCGGTCGATCTCGAAGAGGTCGAAGATGCGGTCGGGTATGAGAAGGGAATAGACGCGCTCCTTGGTGTCCTGGTCCAACTGGTTGAGGTCGTGGATATTGCGATGGGGGGCGTCCCCCACCAGGCGGTTGAAATCGCGGACTATTCTGTCGGGGCTGCTTTCCTCCATATGCCACCCTCCGTCCATAACGAGCAAATATCAAGCAAGAGACTATAGCAACGAAAAAGGCAGCGCAATCACTCCGTTCCCCAGGGGCAGGCTGACGTCTCCGGCATGGATCACGTAGCCCGGAGCAACCCGGTCACCAAAGGAGTCCTTGAACGCCGCGATCCCGGCCGTCATGCCGGGTAAGGGCGTCGAGGTCAGCTTCACCTCAATCGGGACCAACTCGCGCTCGCGTTCCATGACCACGTCCACCTCGGTGCCGGTCGAGGTCCTCCAGAAGTACATCCTGGGTTCCTCCCCACGGTTGAGCATCGATTTATATATTTCCGAGAGCACGACCGTCTCCATTATGCTGCCGCCCATGGGCCCCAAAGCGGCATGCTCGGGATCCTTCAGCCCGGTCAGACTGCACAGGGTCCCTACGTCGGAAAAGAAGACCTTTGGCGTCTTTACCAGCCGCTTCCCGATATTCCTGAAGTAAGGGCGCAGGATGATAACCTGGTAGGTAGCCTCCAGGACCGAGAGCCATGCCTTGACGGTATTGACGGCCACCCCCAGATCCCTCGCGATGTCGGTGAGATTGAGCAGCTGGGCGCTTCTCGCGGCCAGGGTGCGGAGGAAGGCTTGAAAGAGGGCCAGATCCCCGACGTGCCTCAGCGTCCTTACGTCGCGCTCGAGGTACGTCTGCATATAGCTGGAGTGCCAGAGAGAGACGTCCCTGCCGGGCTCCGACACCAGCTCCGGATACCAGCCCCGGATAAAGCTCTGCCATAAGCCCGGTCCCGACAGGCCTTCTCTCGCACCGGTACGGTACCCCGGTTCCCAGGGGAACGGCGAGTCGGGCCTGCCGAACGATTCCCTCTGCGTGAGGGGCATCAACTTCAGGACCGCGGCCCTGCCCGCCAGGGTTTCCATAGTCCGTTCTGCGAGCAGGATGTTCTGTGACCCGGAGAGCAGGAAGGCGCCACGCTTGCCGCGGTTGGAATCCACCATCTCCTTTATATAAGGCAGGAGTTCCGGGGCATAGTGGATCTCGTCGAATATGACCGGCGGCTGATTGAAATCCAGAAACCCCCTCGGGTCAGCAACGGCCGCCGCCCGAACGTCCGGGAGTTCCAGCGAGATATACCGGTATTCTTTCATGAAGAGATGCTTGAGGATGGTCGTCTTGCCCGATTGTCGCGGACCGGTCAACACGACCACGGGGAATTCCCGTGCCGCCCGCTTAAGGGGTACTTCCAGGGACCTCTTGATATAGGTGCTGGAGCCTGGCAAGGCCGCCTCATTTCATCACGACAACACTTCGTGCAATTATGCATTTATAATGCACGATTGCAGACTAATTGGCAAGTGTCAACCCTGAGCTTCCTCCTTGCCGCCCGAGAGGCGGTCGTCGATGAAGCCCGCGCAGCGCATGGCCAGGGCCATGATGGTCAGCTGCGGGTTGACCCCGGGGGAGGAGGGGATGACGCTGCCGTCGCAGATGAAGAGGTCTTCCACGTCCCAGCTCTCACAGGTGTGCCTGACCACCGACCACTCCGGGTCTGAGCCCATGCGGCAGGTGCCCAGGGGGTGGTAGGCGCTCATGCCGAAGATGTCGGTGGCGCGCACGCGGGAGCGCTCCAGGCGCTTGAGGTCGCGCGCCCCCGAGAGTTCGTAGTGGCCCGCGAAGGGGGTAAAGACCTTCTTCGCGCCCGCCGCGAACCAGACCTCCGCCATGAGCACCGTGGCCGCCTTGGCCTTGTCCACGTCCTTGCCCCGCAGCATGTAGAGCATGCCGGGACGGTAACCGGGGCGGCGCAGGTCCACCACGCGGCCCCAGGAATCGCTCTCCGACACCATGCCCCCGAAGACGCCCATATCGGGATAGGAGGCCATGAGGGAGGCGTTGCGCCTGCCCGCGAATGGCAGGGCCAGGGAGTGTATCTCGGGGGGGACGGTACCCCCCTCCAGCATGATGCCCTCGCCCTTGAACTCGTCCACGTAGCAGCACTGGGGGATGCCCCTGGGCGGCCCCAGCGGCTCGCCCATCAGCGCCACCGTCTGGGTGGCGGGGTGTATCTGCAGGTTCTTTCCCACCTGCCCGCTGGAGTTGGCCAGGCCTTGTTTGAGCAGGAAGTAGGGGGAATAGATGGCGCCGGCGGCAAGCACCGTCACCCGGGCCTCCACCTCGATACGCCTGCCGGTGGGCCTGCCGGTGGCGGGGTCCACGAAGAAGCCGGTGACGCCGCTGGCCCGGCCGCCCGCCGTTTTGATGCCGTCGGCGCGGCAGCGGGTGTAGATGTCCGCCCCCGACTTCACCGCGTCGGGGATGAAGGAGACGTCCACGCTCTGCTTGGAACCGGAGGGGCAGCCGAAGACGCAGGAGCCGAAGCCCTCGCACTCCTTTGCGTTGCGCGGCAGCCAGCCGCAGGAGAGCCCCAGCCTCTCCGCCCCCGCCAGGAAGGTGTTCGCCACTTTGCCCGCCACCTCGGGGTCGGCCCGCTTCACGAAGAGGAACTCCTCCAGGTGGCCGTAGATGAGGTTCAGCTCTTCCTCGGTGATGTCGGTTAGGCCGTGCACCAGGTGCCATTTCTTGAGTATGGGGCGCAGCACCCGCAGCGCCGTGCCGGAGTTCACGGTGGTGGTGCCGCCCACCGTCTTGCCCAGGGGCAGCAGGATGAATGGAACCCCCACGGTGATGGTCTGGGCGGCATCGCGGTACATTTTCATGTAGGACTCGGCCGGGTTGAGGTTGAAGTCCTCGCGGGTGAAGTAGCCTCCCTCTTCCAGCACCACCACGGAATAGCCCTCGCCGGCCAGCTCTCTCGCGATGGGGCCGCCGCCCGCGCCGGAGCCGATGATGGCCACGTCGGCGGTGCGCGAAACGTCGCCGTTGACGTCCTGCGGACCCAGGATCATGGCTGCCCCTCCCGCTTCGGGGGGAGTTCCTTGTCGCGGGTGACCACGCGCAGGTCCGACTCCTCCTTGAGCGCCGCGGCGTCGAAGCCCATGGGGACGGCCACCTCGGGGCGGCGGTAGTAGGACATGAGCAGGGGCAGGCCCAGAAGCACCCCGACGCCGCGTATGAGAGGGTTACGTGAGGCGATGAGGCGGTTGAGGAGGTCCTGCTGGTCTTCCACGCCGAGGCGGGAGAACGGCTTGCCCTTGAGGACGAGGGAGAGGGCGCGCAGCGAGAGGTTGCAGAGGAAGAAGACCGCTTTCAATTCGGGTGCCCCGGCCTCGAAATACTCCGCGATGAACGCGATCTGCCCATCGGGATCGACCGGCGGCAGGCCCTCCGCCTCACCGATATAGGCGACGATCAGCTCCTGCATGTGCCGCCGGGAAACGCTAAACATACCTTCCCTCCCCCCGGGATGTCGCCGGTCTCGGGTGCGGCCCCCCATGCTCTTCCCGCCCCATGACCATATGGCTCTCATTACGCTACATTGATATTAGCATAGAGCCGCGGCGGAACCGCCCGCGGCGGCGGAGCTTCTTAGACCGTGATGGCGTGCATGCTTGCGTCCCGGCCTGCCGCCGGTCATGGCGGAGGGAAGGTATGTGGGCATATCATGCGGGAATAAGGAGAAAGGCGGGCTCGTTCAGAAGACAGCAAGAGGAGGCGGCATGAAAAGGACGGCACTCGTTCTGTTCGTGGCCATGATCATCGCGACCGTGGCGCTGCTCGCGGGATGCGGGAGCAGCGGAGGGTCGACATCGGGGGATGATGGTGGCGGCGTCGAGGGAAAGGCCCAGGCCCTGGTATTCACCCAGCCCGGCTGAAGCCCGTGCGGACCGGCCGCAGCTCTCGTGCAGAGCCTGGTGAAGGGGCAGGAGGACGTCATCGCCTTCCGCGAGATCGACGTATATAAGGACTCCGCGGCCGCGGACAAGTACGACATACAGGCTACCCCAACGGTGATCATCCTCGACGCGAACGGCAGGGAGGTCTTCAACGAGGCGGGAATACCCGACGAAGGCGAGCTGCAGAAAGCCATAGACAAGGCCACTGCGTCCTGACCGCTGAGCGCGGCGGCAGGCCGCGCGAGGAGCATGCCGGCAGGGTCGGACACCGTGAGCGGCGGCAGCAGCTACCGGTCGCGCCGTCAAAGACGATGGAGGACAGAGCGGTATCGGCAGGCGCCGGATCGTGAGAGAACGGGCGGCCTTCCCCTCATCCTTCCAGCGCCGCCCGCGCCCTTTTTCCCAGCCTCAGTTCCTCTCCCGGCAGTTTCCACCCGGAGGATATGGCCCCGTAGCGGCATGCCTCCTTGCAGGCCAGGCAGCGGACGCAGTCGGGGGAGTTGGGGTCCTCGGAGATGTCGATGTCCACGGGGCAGACCTCGCGGCACTTCCCGCAGGCGGTGCACCTCTCGTCGTCCACCGCCATGCGGTAGAGGCTGACCCGGTTGCACAGCCCCCACATGGCGCCCAGGGGGCATACGGCCCGGCAGAAAGGGCGCTTGGAGACCATCATCCACAACAGGAACGCGGCGAGGATGGCTATCTTCAGCCAGAAGAACCAGCCGGCTTCCGGCAGGGGAGCATCGGGCGGCACGGCCTTGAGGAGGACGCCGCCCTCCAGCGCGCCCGCCGGGCACAGGCGCGAGAACCAGCTCTGCGCGGTGATGAAGGGGATGAGGGCCGCGACCACGACGAGGAAGAAATACCGGCCATAGTTGATGCGGCGTGGCAGCCGCCATTTGGGTAGGGGGACCTTGTATAGCAGCTCCTGCAGGAAACCGAAGGGGCAGATCCAGCCGCAGGGGAGCCTTCCCGCGATGACCCCCACGATGCCCACGGAGGCCAGGACATAGAGGAGGGCGCCAGCGGCCAGCCTGAACTCCCTCACCTTGAGCGAGAGCAGGCCGAAGCCGTGCTGCAGGCTGCCGACGGGGCAGGAGAAGGCGGCCAGGGGACAGGCGTAGCAGTTGAGGCCCGGGGCGCATACGTATTTGGCCCCGCCCTGGTAGATGGTCCGCGAGCTGAAGTACTGGAAGTAGGGATTGAGGGCGAGGAGCGCGGCGACCTGGGTTATCCTACGGGCGCGCATAGGCTAGACCAGCCCTATACATTCGAGTCATATGATGATGGCATGGGCGTAAACGGTGCGCGGCCCGTCGAAGATGGCGGAGACGGCGATCATCGCCAGCAGCCCGGCGAGGACCAGGAACGCCGGCCTGATCTTCCTCCCCCAGAGCGATATGGGATTCCTCATCTGCAGGCAGCACCTCCCGGCTTATCTTGTCTGCGAATATCGTACGGTCTTCTCCTTTTCAACCAGCGCCCCCCTTACTTTTTCTATGCGCGCGGCCGCAGCCCTTCACGATATGCGTTTGAATGCGGCGGGGGAGGGCCGCGGATATAATGGAGGGGCGGAATCGGTTCGGTCTGCGATGCGAGGGAGGAGCCATGGGGGAGAGAGATGCGGGACGTTCTTTCACCGTAGAGGACCACGTCTTCAAGAGCAGGCGCAAGAGGTGCGCCGCGTGGCTGTACCGCCCGCAGGGGGCCGAGCGGCCCCCCGTGGTGGTCATGGCCCACGGGTTCGGCGCCCAGCGGGACTTCGGCCTGCAGCCCTTCGCCGAGAGGTTCGCGGCGCGGGGCATGGCCGTCTTCCTCTTCGACTACCGCAATTTCGGGGCCAGCGAGGGCAAGCCGCGCAACCTGGTGAACCCGTGGCGGCACCTGCGGGACTGGAAATCGGCCCTGGCCTACGTACGTTCCCTACCGGACGTCGATACAGGAAAGATCGCGCTGTGGGGTTCCTCCTACAGCGGCGGCCACGTCATAGTCACCGCGGCGCGGGACGGCGAGGTGGCGGCTGTTTCGTCACAGGTTCCCTTCGTGGACGGCATCACCACCGCTCTCTATCTGGGTCCGAAGCACGTCATGCGGGCCACCGTGGCCAGCCTCAGGGACGTGGCGCGCATCGTCACGGGAAGGAAGCCCTACTGCTCCCCCATCGTCAGCGACCCGGATACCTTCGGCCTCATGAACACGCCCGAGTGCAGACCGGGTTACATGGCCATCGTCCCCGAGGACACGGACTGGAAGAACGAGTGCCCATCGCGGGCCGTGCTCGAGCTGCTCTTCTACCGCCCCGTAACCTACGCCAGGAAGGTGATTTGCCCCGCCCTGGTGATCATGGGGGAGAGGGACACCCTCATCTATCCCAGGTCGGTGGAGAAGACCGCCTCCCGCATGCGCGAGGTCACCCTTGTCCACCTGCCCACGGGCCACTTCGACATCTACAGGGGCGAGTGGTTCGAGCGAGTGGTGGAGAGGCAGGCCGATTTCCTCTCCCGTTGCCTGGGCCTGTAGCCGGGCGCCCGCGGGCCGCGGCGGTCGGATGCGTGGAGGGCTTGGACCGCTCGCGCCCGGGCGAAGAGCCGCCTGGCCGGTCCCCAGCTCCACTCCGACCCCGGTACCCGCACCGGGTCTCGGGCGTCCCTGGCCGTCACATAAACCGTGCCGACGTTGACAGGGTGCAGGAAAGGGGATAACCTCGTGTTATGTTAGCGGAATGACATGTCATTCTATAAGGGGTAAAGATGGAGTCCTCCCTCGCGACCCGCAGGCGCACCGAGATCATGGAGGCGGCGCTCAAGGTCTTCTCCGAGAAGGGCTTTCACGCCGCCAAGATCGAGGACATCGCCGCGGAGCTGAATATCGGACACGGCACCTTCTACCGTTACTTCGAGAACAAGCTGGATATCTTCAACCACGTGGTCGAGGGTATCGTGAGCATGATCACGGAAGTGGTGACCGACGTAAACCCCCACGATGCGGAGGACCTGGAGGAATACCGGCAGCAGCTGGAGACCATCGGCGACAGGCTCTTCGGGCTCTTCAGGTCCAATCCCTCCATCTCCAGGGTGCTCTTCTACGAGGCCTTCGGCATCGAGGACCCGGGGCTGAGGGCGAGGATCCAGGAGATATTCGACCTCATGGGCAGGTATATCGAGCTCTACCTCGAGAACGGCATGACCAAAGGCTACATTCGGGAAGACATGCACGTAAGGGAGACCGCCCTGGCCATGGGCGCGGCTCTCTTCGAGGCTTGCAGGAGAGTGGTCTCGTCCACGGACCCCGAGGCGGAGCTGCCGGTGTGGAAAGAGACCATCATCAACTTGATCCTGCAAGGGGTGACGAAGCGATAGGGCGCCAGCGAGGGTGTGTGGGCCCTCGTGTGACATACATTGCATGGGAACTGTCGGCTGAAGGGGAACGGGTAAGACGGACAGGAGGTGGGATGGATGGTTCAGGTGGACGTGTTCTGGTCCTACGGTATAGGGTCCAGCTTCGCCCTCGCGGCCTTCCGCCAGCTGCGCAAGATGAGGGTCGAGAACGAGGTGAGAAGGTGGAAGCTGGGATGGGGCAGGCAGGCGTCCCCGCCCGGACTGGCCGAGCTCGAGGGCGGCCAGGAATTGATACCCGCGGGAACGGTCAGCCAGGAGGAACTGGATTTCCAGCGCATAGTAGACCGGCTGCAGGCCAATGGCTTCAAGCCGGGAGAAGTGGACCTCAAGAGCCTCAAGGGGATCCAGCAGACGGTCAAGGCATGGTTCGAGGCCAACGAGGACGCCTTCAACAACAAGTTCTTCCTGAAGAACCTGCTCTTCCTCTCCCTGCTCTTCGTGCCCTCGGGCGCGGTGCTGCTATGGTCCAATCCCAGCTGGGAGACCATGCAGGTGGGGAAGTACGAGACCATACCGCAGTGGCTGGTGGGCATCTTCAGCACCACCAACGTCACCCAGGGGCTGCTGGGGTTCTTCCTCACCTACAAGGCGCTGATGAAAGGCAAGTATTACCAGGCCTCGATGCATACGCTCCTCTCCTACCTGGGGTTCTTCTTTATCCTCGTCAACGGCTGGGACAACAAGGGATACCAGCGCTTCTTCTCTAAGAACCGCCAGTCCTTCGACGAATGGCGCTGGAGGAACGTGGTGCCGTGGGCGTTCTCGGATGTTTCGATGATACTGCTCACCTACGGGGCGGCCTTCCTGCCCCTCATGTACTACTGGATCATCGACTGGTTCCTCAAGGGAGAGGACGCGGAGAAGGGCCGGGAGGAGAAAGAGCTGCCGGACCGCATACCAGAGGTGCTGGGGAAGCTCAATGAGGTCAACCTGGCCATCTTCGGGGGTGCCCTGGGGGGGGCCATCGCGGCCACGGTGATGGTGCGCCGTCTCGGCTGGGGCCCGGGAATGGCTGCATGGGCCGCGCTCATGGGGTTGAGCCTAAGCAAGGTGGGAATCGGCCCTGTTCTCTGCAAGAGGATCTTGGGGGTGGACTCCCTCGATGACGTGCCCGTGGAAGAGCTCGTGGCCAGGGCCATCTCCAGTGAGAAAGAGCTGGTGGCCGCGAACGCATAGCCGATGGAGTCGTGCCCGCTCGTGAAAGCGAGCTTCCCGCGAAGGGCGGCCCCCCGCCCTTCGCCTTTTCATACCCGCGGGCAGGCCACTGGCGATATGTGCCATCCACCATCACTCCTGCAGCCCCCTCCTCCTTAACGCCCGGCATGCCTACGCGTTACTATGGTGAGCATATGAGATGCGGTTGCGAGTGCGGGATAGGGCAAGGAGGTCGTCATGCAGGTGGAAACGGAGAAGAGCGGCAAGGTCTTCACGGTGATCATCAACCGCCCGGAGGTGAAGAACGCTATCGACTACGAGACCTCCCGGCAGCTCGGCGACGCCTTCCGCGCCTTCGAGGCCGACGGGGAAGCCTGTGCGGCGGTGCTGTGGGGGGCTCACGGCACCTTCTGCGCCGGCGCGGACTTAAAAGCCCTGGCGGCTGACCCAATGCAGGAGGCCTTGCGCCTCAACGAGGACATGACGAAGGACGGTCCCCTGGGACCGACGCGCATGCTCCTATCCAAGCCGGTCATCGCCGCCATATCCGGGTACTGCGTGGCGGGCGGGCTGGAGCTGGCGGTCTGGTGCGACCTGCGCGTGGCGGAGGAGGACGCCGTGCTGGGCATCTTCGAGCGCCGCTTCGGGGTGCCGCTCATCGACGGCGGCACGCAGCGCCTGCCCCGGCTCATCGGCATGAGCCGCGCCCTGGACATGATCCTCACCGGGCGGCCGGTGGGGGCGCGGGAGGCGCTGGAGATGGGGCTGGTCAACCGCGTGGTCGGGAAGGGCGAGGCCAGGGAGGCGGCGGAGGAGCTGGCGGCCCAGCTCGCCGAGTTCCCCCAGACCTGCATGCGCAACGACCGCGAGGCGCTCTACCGCGGTATCGGCATGACCTTCGACGCCGGACTCGAGATGGAATACAGGCTGGGCATCAAGACGCTGCAGAGCGGGGAGTCGGTCTCCGGCGCCGGACGCTTCACGGAGGGCGAGGGCAAACACGGCAAGTTCTAGACCGTTACATCCGTCCGTGACCGCAACGGTCTTGGTACCGGCGAGGATCGGTATAAAGGTTGCCCGCGTCTTGGACGCGGCCGATTTCCGGGCGTGACCCCTCGGCTTGCCACATCAGGGGATGGTAGCGGTGTCGCCGTGGACGGTCATGGGGGTGCCCATGGCGGCGGAGAGGCCAGCCACCTGGCGCAGCCACACCACCGCCTCGGTGCCGCCCATGAGGGCCGGCCTGCCGTTGGAGATCAAGGCGGGATAGATGGTGGCGCCCCTAAAGCCCCCGCTGTCCAGGGTGATGCGGGCCAGGATGGTGAAGTTGCACTGCGGGCTGCCCGGGTTGAAGACGAAGTTGCCCAGGGAGTAGGCGATGAGCCTGCCACGGTAGACCTCGAAGCCCTGGATGACGTGGGGATGGTGCCCCAGCACCAGGTCGGCCCCGCGGTCTATGGAGAAGCGGGCCAGCTCACGCTGGCGGCCCCCGGCGGTGTATTCCCGCTCCGTCCCCCAGTGGAAGGATACTACCACCAGGTCGGCGTTCTCCCGGGCGGCGGCGATATCCCTGGCGATCCCCGCACCGTCGGCGGCGTTGGCCACGCCCGGGTAGCCCGGCCCGGCGGTCCAGCCCGGCCAGTCGATATCGTTGTAGGCGAGGAAGGCCACGCGCAGTCCGCTGGCGGTTACGCAGGCGGGGGAGTGCGCGGCGGCGTAGTCCACCCCGGAACCGCAATGGCCGATGGCGCCGTTGTCCAGGAAGAAGAAGGAGTCCAGGATGGCCTCGGTGCCGAAGTCGCGGGCGTGGTTGTTGGCGTGGGAGACCACGTCGATGCCCGCCCCGCGCACAGCGGAGAGAGCGTACGGGCTCCCCCGGAAGGTGAAGGCCTTGCCCGGCACCGGGCTGCCGCGGAAGGAGATGGTGCACTCGAGGTTGGCGAAGGCCAGGTCGGCTGACTGGAGCAGGGCGGCCGTCCCCGTCCAGGGATAGTCGTAGGAGTACCCCTGGCCGAACTGGTTAAGGTCGAGGTTGACGTCTCCCACCGCCGCCAGGGTGACCGGAGCGGCACAGCGGTAGGAGAAGTACATGGGGCGCTCCACCACCAGCCCGAGGTCTGAGACCAGGCGCACCGAGACGTCCTTGTCCGGACCGGCGATCTCCCGCACGCTCAGGGTGAGGCGGCTGCGCCGCTCCAGGGCGCAACTGGTACCGGTCACGCCGCCGCCGGAGTCCATGCAGCTCACCTGGACGCTGGCACGCTCGTCGTTGGGGTTGAGGATGCACAGGAACTCGTCGAAACCCCCGCGGGTGCATCCCTCCGCGACAAGGGCCACGGTCGTGGGCGCCGTGCACCCGGCGCTGATGTGTCCACCGCGCTGTCGTCCCAGGCGGGAGAAGTACAGGGGGCGTTCGGCCACCAGGGGCGCCGGCGAGGATACCTCGCATGACACGTCCATCCCCGGCCCCACCGCCTCGTTCACGAACACCGTCTGGCGGCGCCTGGCCGGCACGTTCACCTCCAGGCGGCGTATCTCTCCGCCCTGGGACATGAAGGCAAGGGTAGCCCTGGTATCGGTTGTCTCCGGGTTGAGGAGGCAGATGTATTCCTCGAACCCGGGCTGGGTCGTGCCCTCCGCGAAATACCATTTCCTGGAAGCTTCGCGTGACCCGAGGGCGTCATGGCCGCCGTCCCACTCCCCGCGGTAGTTGAAATAGACCGGCCGCTCGGCGACCACCGCCCGGTCCGAGGTCACGCGCAGGGAGACGTCGCGTTCGGCGGGGACAACATCGTTCACGCACAGGGTAAACCTGCTGCGCGGCTGCAAACGGTAGCTGCCTTTCAGGCTATCGCCCTGCCCCGTTCCCAGGAGGAAGTCCACCGTGACCATTGCCGCGACGTCCTGGGGATTCGAAAGACACAGCCAGGTATCGAAGCCGGCGCGGGTGGTGCCCTCGGCGAAGAGCCACTGCCGGGAGGCGGACACGGCGCCGTGCTCGCAGTGCCCGCCCGCCAGGCCGCCCGCGCCGTAACGGAAGTACATCGCGCGCTCAGCCGCCACGGGGCGATCGGACGCCAGCAGCACCGAGACGTCCAGTCCGGTCCCCGCGGCCTGGTTCACGTTCAGGGTGAAGCGGCTGTGGGGCGGCAGGTCGGCGCGGAAAGGAGCGCCTTCCCCGCCAGACAGCAGGAAGTGGAAGGTCAGCCGGCAGGGGTCGCCACCCGGGTTGAGCACGCACAGCCATTCGTCGAAACCGGGCCGGGTGGTCCCCTCCGCGAAGAACCACGAGGTGGAAGTGGTTTCCAGCGCGGCCCCGCAGTGTCCACCGCTCCAGTCCGCTGCAGCCGGGAAGGGGGCGAACAGGGCGGGGAGGGACAGCGCAACCGCGAGAGCCAGTGCGAAAGAGAGCCTCGTAACCTTCATCTCCCCGGCTTTCATCCCCGTTTCGCCACTCGCGTCCACTACGCGGCGGCCGCTACCTGATGACATTCTAGGACGAGGTGGCGGGGTGATGCCAGTGCTCCAGGACATCGCATCTTCGCCTGCCGTTTTCAGGAGTATCCAGGTGGGCGTAAAGCGGCAGCGGGGACGGAGACGAGGTGGCGGGATGGTGACAGCGGCATGGCTCCGTCGCCTCCCGGTCTTCCGCCCTTCAGCCTCTCACGGCATCTCGAATGCGGTGGCGAGCTCGCGGACGGTCTCCGCGACGGCGGCGCGAGGCTCACCGCGATAAACCGCGGCGATGCAGCCGGCGACGGCCTCCATCTCACCTGGCCCCATGCCGCGGTGGGTTGCCTCGGCGGTCCCCAGCCTCCCCCAGGCGTCGATGAAGATCGACACTTTTTCCAGGTCGCGGCAGAGTTTCTCCGCCTCCTCCGTGGCGAGGTCTAAGAGGACATGGTGGGACGAGGTGTAGCCGCGGTCCGCGAAGCGCACCGGCACGCCGTGCTCGTCAAGGGCGCGGGCGAGGGCGCGGGAGTTCTCCACCACCCTGGCGCCGTAGCCGGTATCGCCCCGCATCTCCTCCAGGGCCACCCCCAGGGCGGCGATGCGGTTGAGGTGCGGATTGTCCACCAGGCCGATGCCCGCCTCGAGGTCCAGTTCCAGCATCCCGCGCATGGACGAAGCCATTCCCTGGGAATCGCTTAGAACGAGCCCGCCCTGGGGCCCGAAGAGGCTCTTGTGAGTGCTGCCGATGAGCAGGTCCGCCCCCTCCCGCAGCGGGTCCTGGAATTCCCCGCAGGCGATGAGGCCGAGCACGTGCGAGCCGTCATAGACGAGGAGGCAGCGATGGCCGGCCTCATCCAACCCCCGCCGGATATCCTCGACGGGGTGGGGGAAGGGGATGAAGGAGGCGCCGAGGAAGGCGAGAGCCACCCTCTCCCGTACCAGCAGTTCCACCGTTCGCGCCGCGTTTACGGCCAGGCTGCCGTGGTCCGCGGGGATGTCCAGGCGGCGGCGGTGGAACTTCTCGATCCCGAAGGGGTAACCGCCGGCGGCGAAGGGGAGCATAGCCACCGCTTCGCCGGGGACGGTGAAAGCGGAGACCGCCGCCAGCACGCAGAGGTTCCCCGAGAGAGAAGAGACCAGGGCGTGCCCGGATCGGAAGATCTCTCTGCCCAGGCGTTCAGTCTCATCGACGATGGCGCGCGCGAAAGTGGAGCCGCCATAGCCCGCGTCCTGATACCTGCCCGCCAGGTCGCTGGCCAGGGCATCCCGCACCCGCCGCGAGAGGCGGTTCTCCGATGCCACCAGGTTTAAACCGTTTGCGCGCAGGCGCTCGTGCCGTGAAACAAGGTCCCATATCCCCGCGCTGTCCAACTGCCCGTCTCCTTTGTTGCGCTCGCCACCACCGCGGCGGCACGGTTTATATTCCTCTTTATACCAGGTCGGTATCGGCCCAGGTGAGTACCCAGTTCATCGGGTCCGTGGCGTGATCGAAGTCGAGATCGGGATCCAAGACCCGGAAGGACAGGTTCAGGTCGCGAGGCATGAAACGGTTGGACACCATGAAAAACCCGAGGCTCCGCAATGCCCGGGAATAGGCGTTCCTGCCCGTCATCATGCAGCTGATGGTCTCCACCCCCCGGGCCTCGAACCACCTGGCGGCCTGGGCGACGAGATACCTGGCAGGGCGCAGGGAGAGAGGGTGCACCAGTATGTCCACGATGAACCCGATGCGGAATCCCTCGTACCCCATGACCGTGAGGACGATGTAGCCCGCTTTGGTGTCCCCGCCCACCTTCGGGTCGAGGAAGATCACCGTGTAGTCCATCTCGGGATGGCGGTCGAAGCGCCAGCGCAGGAAGGCCTCGTCCCGTTTGAAATGGATTCCGCACCCGTCACGCGGATAGCCGTCCTTGCTCAGCCCGTCTTCAAACCCCCGCCTCTCAACGTGCCCGTAGCGTCTGTCACGCAGCGAGGGCATGGCGATAAGGCGGTAGGCGGCGCGCAGCAGGACGTTCGCGGCGGCGGCTGCCCGGGCCGGAACTGCCGTCCATCCCATCCCCTTGAAAAGGGACGAGATATCCTCGAGCCGCCAGTATAGCGGCGCTTCCCCCAGGTAATGGGGGCTTTTCTTGATGGTGGGCCCGGTGGATTTGTCGTTGGGGAAGCTGGTGACCAGGGAGATACGGCCTTTCATATGCTGGCGCATGCTCTCGATGAGGAAGAGACCGATGCCCATCCTCTGCCGGTCGGGGTGGATCATGAGGTCGAGGCGCAGCGCTCCCGGGATCTCCCGGCCGCGAAAGACGATGGTGAAAGGCAGGCCGGCATAGTGCCCACACAGGGCGCCGTTCTCATCCCTCACCAGCAGGATGTTGTCGGTGCCGCCCGGGAGTTCGCCGTACCTCCACCGCCACAGGGCGAGGCTGCGCTCCTCCCCGAAGGCCGCACGGAAGAGCGCGAGGATGGCGTGCTCGTCGCCGGGCCGGTAATGATCGACTCTCCAGTCCATGATCGGCATACCCTCCCCACGGTGCTCATCCTCTCATCGGGACACCCGCCGAATAGATTATACCCGGGTGTACCCCTGGTGGTCGCGGGAGTGAAAGCCGCGCATCGCCGGCGTGGGAGGCAGACAAACTGGGACGCGCCTTCCGATCTGCGGCGGCCGTTCATCGCCCTCGTCTCGCTTTGGGTATACTGATGGCGGTGCTCATCGCGGGTAAGGAGGGCGGAGATGGCGGCAGAGATCGAGGTCGTGGGGGCGGGACTGGCCGGCCTGGTGGCGGGGATAGACCTGGCCCGCCGGGGCTTCCGGGTGAGGATACACGAGGGCAGGGAATACATGGGGGGAGACCTCTCCTACGCGGACTCCACCATCATGGACGTCCCCGCGGTAAGGAGCGAGCTGGGCGTGGATGTGGAGGAGGCCCTGGAGCCCTGGACCCTGACCCGGGCCTGGGCCTACGGCAGGAAGTACGAGTTCGGCCTGCCGCGCGGCGTGGAGGGTTTTACGGTCGAGCGGGGGAAAGGGGAGCACTCACTGGAGAACGCGCTCTACCGCCAGGCCCAGCGGGAAGGCGTGGAGGTCATCCTGGGAAGTAGGCTCTCCAAGCGGGAGATAAAGGAACTGCCGCCGGGTTCCATCCTGGCCACCGGGCTGGACCGCGAGGCCTTCGAGGCCATGGACCTGCCCTGCCGCCCCTTCTTCTGCCACATGGCCACGGGCAGGGGAGATCCGTCACGCCCGAGCGTCATCATCTACCTGGACGCCTTCACGCGCGAGTTCGGCTATTACTTCCAGCGCGGAGAGGCGGCCGGGGCCCTGGTCTTCAGCGTGCAGAGGCCCCTCACCGACGGGGAGAAGGAAGAGTTCAAATCCAAGCTGGCGGCGGGGGACGGCATCGAGTTCGAGGGATGGGACGACCGCGTGGCGTCCTGGGCCGCCTGGCCACTGGGCAGTTGGAGCAACCGCCGCCTCTTCCAGGGGGATAAGATCCTGGCCGGGACCCTGGCGGGACTCATCAGCCCGGTGCTGCTCTTCGGGGTCAACGGGGCCCTGGTCTCGGGGAAGATCGCGGCGATGGCGGTTACGGACCGCGACGCCGCCATGCGTGAGTTCAGGCGGCTCACCCCCCTCTACTGGCCGCAGTTCGCCTTCCGCAAGTGCCGTGAGTACCTGCCCCACCCCGTGCTCAAGCCGCTGACCCGGGCAATCCTCTCCACCTATGACCCCGATTCTTTACCATACGGGATGCTGTTCACCCTGTGGCCCCCCGGCTACCGCTACCGCAGCAGTTGATGGGGTCAGGTCTTCTTTTTTTGGATACCCCGGTATGTTAAAGAAAATGCCTCATTTATGGCCCTGATAAGCAGGCATTACACAGTACATGACATATTCTGGGATTAAAAAACAAGACCTGACCCCATCGGGCGGGTGGCAAGTATTTGGAAAGGAGCAGTCTCTACGGTGTGGGATATGTTTATTCAGTTTTTCTGGCGGCTCTTCAAGGGGGGGCATTATAGAGAGTGGAAGAAACTGTGGCGTGCCACGAGCAGGCAGCAGAAGATAAATGAACAGAGACAGAGGGAAAGGCATAAAAGGGGAGAGGCCCAACGAACACGGGCCTCTCCGTTTAAATCACTTGGGTCAGTCGATCTTCTTGAACATCTTCCTGGGGGCGCCGCAGATGGGGCACTTGTCCGGGGCTTCCCCCTCCACGGTGTTGCCGCATACCTGGCAGACGTAGATCTCGGTCTCCTCGATGCTGCCCAGGTTGTCGAGGTACTTCTGGTAGAGACCGGCGTGGATCTCCTCCACGGCGTTGGCGTTGGCGAAGGACATCTCCGCCGCGCTGTTCCCCTCTCCCTTGGCCCGCTCGATCATCCCCGGGTACATCTTCTTGAATTCCTCGGTCTCGCCGGTGATGGCAGCGTTCAGGTTATCGGCGGTGCTCCCGATGCCCCCCATTACCTTGAGGTGGGCGTGGGCGTGCACCGTCTCGGCATCGGCGGCGGCGCGGAAGAGCCTGGCCACCTGGGGGTAGCCTTCCTCGTCGGCCTTGGCGGCGAAGGCCAGGTACTTGCGATTGGCCTGCGATTCGCCAGCGAAGGCCTCCTTGAGATCGTCCATGGTGCTCATATCTACCTCCTGAACACTAGTTGGCTTACCGGTATATTGTTCCCGAATCTCCAGAATATAATGCAGGCAAGGCAAGGGATCCAACCATGATGTATATCACCGGCGCCATGCGCCGGCGCTACCCCGCGCCGTGCAGCGCCAGCGCTACCTCGTGCAGTCCCAGCCCTTCCAGTACCTCGGCCTCGGGGCGCCCGCCATCGTCTATGCGGCGCAGGCGGTAATACTCGTCGAGCATGAAGGCGATGTCGACGTACCCGCCGCCCGGGTACCCTGCATCCCTACCGCGCCTCTCCCTCGCGCGCCGCCCCGAGGGGATCAGTTTCCCGGCCAGGTTGACCGTGCGGAAGGTGTTGCGCAATACCACCCTGGCATTGAAGAGTTTAACGTATGCGAGGAGCTTCTCGCTCTTTATCATCGCCATGAACCAGTTGTTCGCCCTGAGCACGGGATTGAGCGCACCGAGCAGGTCGGAGGACTTGCCCTCCAGGTGGGGCTCCACGATACGGCGCGGGACCTCGTCGTCCGCCCTGGCCATGCCGCAGAGGTTGCCGATGGCCCGCTTGAGGTACCAGATGCGGTTGCCGGTCTCCAGCATCTCATCGATGCTGAGGCGGTATCCGGTGACCGCGTTCAGCATGTCCCTGAGGATGGCGAGGGTGGAGCCCGTTCCCTTCCAGGCGAAGATGCAGATAACGGCGGAATCGCACACGGAGGCTATGGCCTGGGAGTGGATGGTCATAGCGGCCTTCCCCTCCCGGCGCAGGGGCCTGGTGCGGGGGAAGCCTATCTCCTCGAGGTCATCCATGCCCATCTCCAACCCGAGGTTGGTGTCGCGGTTATGGCAACCACCCCGGATGCTGGTGGCGTAGCCCAAGCCCATCGACCACAGGGTGCGGGGATCGTGCATGGGACATTCCATGCCCTTGATCTGGATGGCGTATTCGCGGCCGCCGTATCTATCCGCCAGGGCACGGCATCCCTCCGCCAGCTCGTCGCCGAAACCCTCGCGGCGGGCGATCTTGCCGATGAGCGCGATGAGCTGGTCGGGCCTGCCCCAGTCGAGCTCCATGCCGTCGGTGACGTTCCCATCGATCAAGCCGTTCCGGAAGGCCTCGATGGCCCAGGCGATGGTGCCCCCGGTGGAGATGGCGTCCATGCCGTAGGCGTTGCAGAGGGCGTTGGCCTTCACCACCGCGTGCAGGTCGCCGACCCGGGGCATGAACCCCAGGGAACCCACGCCCTCGTACTCGGGCCCCGGCCCCTCGGGCATGGCGTATTCCCCGTCCGTTATCTCCACTACGCGTTTGCAGGCGATGGGGCAGGCGTAGCAGGAACGCCTGGCGGTGAGGATGGTGTCGGCCATCCTCACGCCGGAGAGGTTCTCCATGCCCTCTTTCCACTGCGCCTCCCGCCAGTTCTTCACCGGCGTGTCGCAGATGGCCGAGGAGAGGTCCACGCCTCCCGTGGTCCCGAAGAGGTTCAGGCCTTCGGCGAAGAGGCTCCTCTTGATATTGTCGACCGCCAGGTGACGCACCTCCTTGTAGCCTTCCTCGTCCGCGATACGGTACTTCATCCTGCCGCGCAGGACCACGGCCTTGAGGTTCTTGGAGCCCATCACCGCCCCCATGCCGCAGCGCGCCGCCAGGCTTCCCTGCTCGTTGACGACGGCGGCGTATTTCACCAGGTTCTCACCGGCTTGTCCGATGCACATGACCTGGGCGCGCCTGTCGCCCACCTCCTCCTTCAGGGCCGCCTCCGTCTCGAAGGCATCCATGCCCCACACGCGCGAGGCGCCGCGCAGTTCCGCGCCGTTATCGCTGAGGAAGAGATATACGGGCTCGGGTGACGAGCCGGTGAAGACGATGCCGTCGCAGCCGGTCCCCTTGAGTTGGGGCGCCGCCTGGCCCCCGATGCTCGCCTCCCCCCAGATGCCGGTGAGGGGAGAGCGGGCGCATATATCCAGGCGGGAGCAGCCCGGCAGGCTGGTGCCGGAGAGCGGGCCGCTCATGAAGAAGAGGGGGTTGTTCGGCGACAGCGGGTCCGCCTCGAAACCTTTGAGTTGGAAGAAGAGCCAGGCGGCGAGCCCCGAGCCGCCCAGGAAATCGCGGTACGCTTCCTCTTCTATCTCCCAGTCCGCGATCTCTCCCGAGGTGAGATCGACCTTGAGCAGCTTGCCCCAGTTGCCGTACATATCTTTCCCCCCGATATCAGCAAAGCGTTCCAGTTTGCCCGTGCCTCGCACCCAGCCCGGCGGAGGTCAAGTCCCCCGCAGGCGGGGGAAGAGCGCGCGGGCGTTGTCCTCGTATACCTCCGCGAGCATGCCCGCATCGAAGCCGTCGTAACCCTCGAGGCCGCCGATGGTGGCCACGGTGGCCAGCTCGGGGGCGAAGGGATAGTCGCTGCCGAAGACGATGTGCGCGTTGTCCACCAGCTCCTGCAGGGAGCGCAGGGCGAAGGGCGCGGCGGCGAGCGCGGTGTCGTAGTAGAGCCGCTGCAGGTACGGCAGCACCCCCTGGGGCACCTGTTCCTGCAACCCCGGCCAGAACTGGCCCAGGCACAGCCTGAGGGCGATGTAGGGCACCGTCCCACCGGCATGGGGCAGGATGAGCCTGACACCCGGGCAGCGCTCGAGGGTGCCGCTGAAGAGCAGCGCGGCCACGGCCCGCGTGGTCTCGAAGACGAACTCGATGAGGGAGGAGGGCAGCCGCATCCCCGCTGGCACGTCCTCCTCGGGCGCGTGCGGGTGCATGAAGACCACCGCCTGCCTGCGTTCCAGTTCGTCCCAGAGCGCGTCGTAGGCCGGGTCTCCCATGTAGCGCCCGTCCACGCTGCTGAGCAGCCCGACGCCGTCGAGGCCCAGCTCGTCCACGGCGTAGGCGAGTTCGGCGAGGGACGCTTCCACGTCCGGCAGGGGCAGTACCGCGAAACCTCCGAAACGGTGCGGGTGCTCGCGTATCAACCTCGCAAGGAAGTCGTTGCTCAGGCGTGCCAGTTCCTTCGCCAGTCCGGGGTCTCCGAAAAAGACACCGGGCGCGGAGACCGAGAGCATGGCCGTACCGATACCGTGCCGGTCCATGAAGGCCAGGTTCTCCTCCAGGTCCCAGCGGGGGAAGGGCCTGCCTCCGCTCTCGGTGATTCCCCTGGCCGCGAGCGCCGACACGTACTCCCCTGGCGCTATATGATGATGTATGTCGATCTTCAGCGGTTCAGCGGTCATATCGTCCCTCCAATGCTCCGAGTCCCGGGATCCGCGTGCGTCCCTGGATACGAGCCGCCTTCTCTTTTCTCGCGGTCACTCCCGCGCCAGTTCCTTGAAATGCTCGACGATCGTCTCGATGGGGGTGCCGGGGCCGTAGTTACCACTCACTCCCAGACCCTCCAGGGCTCGCACATCGTCCGGCGTCAGCAGGCCGCCCGCGGCGATGGGTATCTGCGCGGCGCCCTGGGCTTTCAGCGCGTCGGTGACCTGACCGGCGATGATGGGCAGGCTGCCGGTATGGTCGCTCAAGGCGATGACGTCCACGTCCTCGGATACGGCGGCACTGGCGACCCCCTCCGGCGTCTGGTAACGCCCGGTGTAGATGACCTCCATACCGGCGTCGCGCAGGGCGCGGGAGAGGGTCAGGGCTCCCCGCTCGTGGATGTCGCATCCCACCTTGGCGATGAGTACCCTTGTCTTCCGTCCCTCCCTCATGGTCGCTTATTCCTCCACGATCTCGCGCACGAAGTCCGGCATGTCTATCTGCTTCAGGGGGTCGTACTCGATGCCGTACCCCAGGCGGATGACCCCCACGCACTCCCCCAGGGTAAGCCCGGCCTTGGCCGCCTCGATGACCGCGCGCTGCACGTTGCCGCCCTCCCTGGTCATACGCCAGAGGTCCGCGGCGAGCGGTTGAAGGCGCCGTATATCACGGCCTGCCTTGAACTCCCGCACCTCGCGCACCTGCTTTTCGCGCATATCCAAGGTAGGCGCCCTGTACGCGGTATCACGGATAGCATCGTTGATGGGGCCCTCCTCGTCCTGTTCGCAGCGGAAGGCGTTGACCCCGACGATGAGCCTGTCGCCGTCGGCTTTCTCGTACTGCACCCTGGTGCGGCAGGACTCCATCACCGCGTTCAGCCATCCCGATTCCAGGCAAGCGAAGACCCCGCCGTTCGCCTCGATCTCCTCGAGATACGCGTTCACCTCCCCCTCCATCCTGCTGGTCAGCCACTCAAGGTAATATGAGCCGCCGAGGGGATCGGCGGTCAGGGGGACGTTGGCCTCGTGGGTGATGATGTGCTGTGCGTCCAGGTTGAATCTGCGCGCCTCCCGGGAGGGCAGGCCTACGGCCTCGTCGATGCTGGAGGCGTCCAGGGAATTGACCCCGCCCAGCACGCAGCTGAGGATCTGCAGGGTGACGCGGGCGGCATTGTTCAACGGCTTCTGGTGGGTGAGGGAGAGGCCCGAGGTGCGGATGCCTATCTTCAGCTGCATGGCCCGGGTAGTGGTGGCGCCGAACCTCTCCCTGGCGGTCCTCGCCCACATCTTGCGGGCCAGGCGGAACTTGGCGATGGTCTCGAAGAAGTCCGACTCCGCGTCCAGGGAGAAGACCATGGGACCGTACTCGTCGATGCTGATGCCGCGCTCCCGCAGGTCCTCCATGACCGCTGAGGCCACCGCCAGGCATCCCCCCAGCTCCCTCACGGCGTCCATGCCGCCCTGGCAGGGATCGACGCCGTTGGGCGCGACGGGCCGCCAGTCGGGAGTGTTGCGCACGGAGAACTCGATGTGGTCGAGGCAGATGCGCCGGTCTACATAGGTAGGGAAATCGGGGCAGCCGTAGACCAGCTTGGTGCGGACAGGGTCGTTGATGCTGTTGCCGCGCAGTTTGCGGATGTCCATGCCCCGGTTCTCCATCATCGCGACCAGCAGCCCGTAGAAGTACAGGAAACTCGACATGCCGGCGTGGGCCAGCTCGAAGACGGCCTCCCCCAGGGGCAGGCCGGCGAGCATCTTTTCGTAGACGGGCAGGGCGTAGGTGGCCACGCCGCCGCACATCATGCTGTTCCAGGCGGAGGGATGGTCGGGGTCGATGCCGGACTGGGTGGGGAGGTCGCAGAGCAGGCGAAGGTCGGTCATGCCTCCAGTGATGTACTCGCGGAAGGCCCGGTTGGTCTCCTCAGCGGTGGCGTAGCTGACGATGAACGATTTTAGCCACAGGCGGTCGCGGTACATCTCCGGGTAGATACCCCGGGTGAACGGGTATGCGCCGGGGTCGTTGAGGTCCTCCTCGTAGGAGAGGTGGCTCACATCATCGGGGCCGTAGCTGGCTTTCAGCTCGATGCCGCTCTGGGTGGCCGTCCTGACCATATGCCCGGCCAGCCGGTCTACCCTTGTATCATCCGCCATCGAGTTCTCCTCCATCAGCCGCGTGTAACAGCCTGGTCCAGAATACATTCTGCTGGACATATGCTGCCACCAGCCCGGGGAACTACCAGGTCGGTCTCCGCGAGGCTCTGCGAGCGGGACCGTTACCTGGAGGTCCCGGGCCGGAAAAGCTATTCCTAGCCGTATTCTATTATCACGCCGGTGCCTCCGGCGGGGTAGGAGAAGTCGATGGCCCCCGGCTCGCACACTTCCTCGCAGGCTCCGCACTCCAGGCACAGGTCCTGGTAACGCACGGCAAGCTTGGCCTTGCCCTGCTTCACCGCCCATAAGTTGAAGGAACAGACCAGGGAGCACAGCCCGCAGCCGTTGCATTTCTCACGGTCGTAGGAGATGAAGTCCCCCATCTTGTCGGTATCTACGCGCTTGACCAGCTCGAAGAAGTCGATTTCCTCTACGCTCATCCAACTCACCTCCTGCTCCGCTCGTAAACGTCCCGGGGTACGGCCGCATCCTGTTTTATACCCGGCTCCAGGTACGGGGCCAGCCCCTTGGCCAGCCTGGCGATGACCTTGAAGTAGTTCTCGTCAGACAGGCGCCGCAGTACCGGCAGCTTGGGCTTCACGTTGAGCAGGATGCGCTTGACGTTCTTGGGCCAGATGCCCCGGGCCAGGGGCGCGACGTACTCCTTGCCGAAATCGGCGAACTCCGGCGCCAGGTCCATGATGTGTTCCAGGTGCTGGTTTAGGCAGTCCATGTGGGCGTCGCCCCAGTCGAAGACGATGGAGAAGGGATGGAGCATGGAGAACTCCAGAAGCAGCTGTATCTGTCTCTCCATTGCGGCAGGATCGAAGGCGGAAGCGCTCCATATGCTCGACCACTCTTTCCCGAACTCGAACTCCTTGCCCAGCTCCGACGCCTTCCAGCGCCGTTCGTACTCGGCCAGCGCCCGTTCCGAGGCGTCCCCCTTGGAGATGGCCCAGGCGGCGGTCTCCGCCGCGATCTTGCCGGAGGTGAGGGCGTGCCAGACGCCCTCCGCCTCCAGGGGACAGGGGAAGCCTGCGGCGTCGCCGATGAGCATCATGCCCCCCGTATAGGTCTTGGGCGGGTAATCCAGCCAGGGCAGCATGTGGGCCTGGTACTCGCGGGGCTTAGCGTCGATGGCTTTGCACAGGGACTGGAAGACCGGGTAGCTCACCAGCTTCCTGATCATGTCCAGGGGCTTTTCGCTCCAGTCGTCGCGCAGCCACTGGCCCGCGCCGATATGCATGCCGTCGCGGAAATTCACCTGGTAGGTGCCGAAAAGCGATCCGAACCAGCACCATTCGGCGTTGCCGATGATAAGGTCCATCTTTTCCTCGTTGCAGCCGAAGTCCAGCTGCGGCACCAGCGTGCATCCGCCGCCCCAACGTTTGCGCATGCCCGATCTCTTGGCCATGGTGGAAGAGGCGCCGTCCGCGGCGATGACCACCTGCGCTTCGATGGACTCGCCTTTCTCCGTCTTCACCCCCTTCACCTGGCCGTTCTCCATGATTACGTCGTTGACCAGGGTCGAAGTACGCAGTTCCGCCCCGGCCGAGGTGGCCAGGTCGGCCAGGTAAGGATCGAGATCTCTGCGGTAGATGCTGATGCCGTCCATGCCGTGGGGCCAGCGGTTGGCGCAGAGGTCCGACCCGGTGGTCCCGCTCGTATAGCGTAGCCGGCCGTGCTCGTCGACGAGCTTGATCACCACCATCTCTATCTTGCGCACGCTGGGGAGGTCCTGCAGTCCCTCCATTATCTCGGGGTAGTCGCGCCACCACCTCTGGCCCAGGCCGCATCCGGAGGAGTTCTTGTCCCCGGGCTTGCGCCCGCGCTCAAAGAAGACGGTCTTGAGCCCCGCGTCTGCGGCCGTCTTAGCGGCGTAGGAACCACCCGGTCCGCCGCCTACCACCACCACGTCCCATTTTTCCATACCCGAAATACCCCCCTTCCTGATGTGCCCCGAGATACTACGGTGCTGGAGTCATGTTATGTGCGCGAAATGCTGCGATCATGCGTGAGAGATGCTGCGTCGAGGGGCTCTTCCCACGATTAAAGTTAAGTCCAGAAGCCCTGTTCACCCCCATTCCCGTTAAATTATGGGTCGGAACGGGGCGCCAGGAAAGCGCCCCGTTGCCGATAATCGGAACCTCAGGCCGGCGGCCCTTCCTCGGTCCAGGTGAAGCAGGCCGCCAGCCGGTCCAGTTTCGCCTTCACCGCCGGGTCGACCTTTGAGAAGTCGAAATCGATCTCGTCACAGTACATGCCCGTGTCGGCGGCCCGCTTGGCGTCCAGGAAGAGCGATATCTTCTTCTGCCATTCGTTGTAGTTCCCCATCATGGGGCTCACGACCTCGCGCAGGCGGGCATCGGTCACCGACAGCGGCTCCATGCACATCTCTATGGCGGCCACGGAGAACTCCACGAACAGGGGCTCCAGCGAGGCCAGCTGTTTCGGGTCACGGGCGTTGTACTGGAAGATCTCCTCGCAGTGCCCCCAGGTGTTCTGCTCGTAGAGGGCCATGAAGGGATTGTCGGCCAGGTCGTCGAGGATGCCGCCCTTTTCTATCCAGGGCTTCTTGATCTCCTCGCCGACATCGGCCCAGTCCATCTGGGTGTCCCAGGCCTCGTTGCGGGCAAGGGCGGTGCTGAAGAGCCCGCCGGCCCGGAAGACCATGGGTATGGCGCTGACCCTGAGGAAGTTCATGATCATCATGGGTCCGATGGCCGGGGCCTGGGTGGCCTCCATGGAGAGGCCCCCGTACTCGGCCAGGATGGCCTTGAGCGCCGCTTCCTGGAAGGCGATCTCGTTCTCCGAGCTCCCCACCATGACGATTGTGCACCCCCACTTCAGGGTCTTGGAGAGCACGTCCCGGAACGCCCCGGTCTTGGAGATCTTCTGGAGCAGGTGGGGGGCGAAGGTGTTTATATAGGCCCCGACGGCCGTGCGCGTGAAGATGTAGGCCAGCTCCGACTCTCCCATCTTGTACACCGCCTCGTCAAGGCTGCCGCGGTCGGGGAAGAAGCAGAGGTGGAACCTGAGGTTCGGCGGCGGCTCGGTCTGGGAGTCCAGCATGACCCCCTCCGTCTTCATCTGCGGGGGGCCCGGCCAGTTGTAGAGTTTGAGGGAGCATTTGGTGAATATTCCCAGGCCGCCCAGGGCGCCGGCGGAGCCGCGCATGATGCCGCGCAGCGAGGGGCCGGGGCCGTCCGGGTTGAACCACCCCAGGCCGGAATCCAGGGATCCCACCCGCAGCACCTCGCCGTCGGGGAGGACCCATTCCGCGCCCAGGAGGTTGCGGTGCCCGTAGCTCATGTACACGCCGTCCCAACCCACGCCCCACCCCGAGGTTGCGCTGGCCAGGGGGGAGCAGGCGGGCCCCGCCCCGATGATGTGGGTGTTGAGCCCCAGTTTCATGGCCTCGGCCTGAAGCTGGGCGCCGCAGTTATACGGCTCGATGATCGCGTACATGTTCTTCTCGTCGATCTCCAGGATGCGGTTCATCCTGCGCAGGTCCACCTGGACCACGTTCTCATAGGTGCAGCCGGAGTATACCCCCCAGCCGGTGGAGAAGGCCTTGAACTTGAGGCCGTGGCGGTTGCAGGCGCGCACCACCTCCTGCACCTCCTCGGTGGAGGCGGGCAGGACCACGGCCACGGGGCGCTTGACCCACTTGGCGGGGTCGTCGTTGATGGTCGGCTGCCAGGTGTAGCCGTCGAGGACGCCGGGCTCGCGGGAGGCGTACTCGGCCCCCACCGCGGCCTCGAGGTCCGCGTAGGCCTCGCCTGAGATGGTCTCGAAGGTCCTGGTCTCGGTGCCGGTGGTCATCTCGCAC
>JBFLWJ010000007.1:61450-133660 GCA_040757835.1 Actinomycetota bacterium | reverse complement strand
CAAGGCCGCAGGGGTGGCCGTGCCGCCAACGGCGAGGATGGCACAGGTGTAGTGCCAAGCCATGTTTTTCATGCTGAATAACGCCCATCTACCTGGTATTCTGAAAATGCAACTGTAGAAGATGAGCCTAAGCAAACCAATAATTACCATCAGTATAGCGCGAGGTACTGACGAATCTACGAATGATTGCTGTGAAACGGAGTAAATCGACATATGAGACAGTTGCTACTCATAAAGTCAGCCCATTTCTCGGTTTGAAGGAAGACCAACTTTCTGTACTCATGATGCGTGGGAATAGCCTCTTTGTTAAAGGGCTGAAGCAAAAGATACATCTTATATCTATACTTAATTTAAAGAAAGCAAGCAAATATCACTGGAAATGACATCTGAGTACATTGCCAATTCACGAATCAATCTTGGTGAAGTCGATTATTTACGCTCTCGTTGTCGCGCTTCTGAAGCCCATTCTTTGGTTAAGGATGGAATCCTATCGAGAACCTCTTCCCCAAATAGAACCTCATCAACATATCCCATATGTAACATATCAATTAATCTGCATAAGTATGACTTTCCTTGTTCCCACCAAGTTGAATAACCATCAACAATTAAATAGTGCTTGATTTCAATAGCCTCATTTTCCTGCAATTCTTCGATTTCCATGCCATCTAGCAGGCTTTCGTAAACACCATCAGCTATACGACTCCCGAAGCTGGTTGTATAGTAATATTCTTTGTATTCCCAAACTGCGATAGGGTTGACAACAGCCGGAAAGGCTCCATCGATTCGACGGGCAAAAGTGCGGACTGGTTTGCCGTCAATGGTTATCATGGTCAATGCTCTAGGATTGAAATCGCAGGGCAGGCCTCCAATATTTGCCTCGATTAGCATATTTGAAATTCCGGTTAGATAGGCTGGAGCTCTCTTGTCGCCCTTTTGTTTATTCATCGGAAGATGGCATTTTGGTTTCAGTTTCTTTTTTAAACGTTTGAAATGAGAGCTGGCGCGTGCAGCATCCATCAGAAGAGGCTTAACAGTATTATTCAATATTCTTGACCTGTATTGGAAGTATTCGTCCAATGCTTTGCCATATTCGGTGAAATTGCCTTGGGCATTTATTATATGAAATGAGTCGAGGCCATGAGCTTTATACGCCTTTTCTATCTCAGAAATAGAAGGAATCTTTATTCTATCAGCCCCTCTTTCACTATAGCCTACCTCTTGCCCTATGAACCGTATATCGGCCCAAAAAGTCTTTTCCTGCTTCAAGAACCTAGGGTTAGGTTTCATGGCTTCGACTCCTCATATGATTCGAGAAGCCATTGTAGCGACACCCCTAATACCCCACAAACCTGCTCCAGCTCAATTAAGTCCAATCTCCTCTCACCAGATTCATATTTGCTTACAAAGCTCTGGGGTACCCCTAAGCGCCTAGAAAGTTCAACTTGAGTGATGCCGGCATTAGCTCTGATTTCCTTCAGGACATGCCGCAAATGCGCCCTTCTTCTTGCAATACTATCCTTATCCATGTGTTAAAGATAAAGCTTGACTAGAAATATCCCAATTTAGGATATTGTTTATATGTGATGTCATTAACTAATTCTATAATGCATCATAGGAGCGTGCAGTCCTAGAAGATTTGATAGAAACAAGAAACAAGGTAGGTTAGAGGATAGAAATGGCGCTTCAGCTTGGTTTTATGGACAATAGCTTGAGACAAATAAAGCCTTTCAACATGCAGTTGTTAAAATGGATTGGAAATAAACAGAGATTCGCCCACGAAATAATTTCGTATTTCCCAAATGATTTTAGGACATACTATGAGCCCTTTCTTGGTAGTGGTGGCATATTAGGAACGCTGGCGCCGACCAAAGGAATAGCGTCTGATAGTTTTGAACCATTGATGCAAATTTGGAAAATGCTTAAGACTGAGCCGGAAAGGCTGAAAAAGTGCTATGAGGAAAGGTGGCAAAGGCTGGCAAACGGAAATAAGGTCCATGAATATGAAAAGATAAAGGAGTCCTATAATAGAAATCCAAATGGAGCAGATTTGCTTTTCCTTTGTAGGGCTTGTTACGGCGGTGTAGTGAGATTTAGGAAACAAGATGGGCATATGTCAACACCTTGTGGTATTCACACGCCAATTTCGCCAAGTAGCTTCTCGTATCGTGTTGATGAATGGCATCTTCGAATAAGAGACACTGATTTTCTTACTGCCGATTTTCGGGAGACAATGAGCTTGGCAAAGGAGGGAGACTTGATATATTGCGACCCTCCATATAGATTCAGCCAATCGATAGTATATGGCGCCCAGGATTTTAGCTTAGCTGGGCTATTGGATACAATTGCGCTTTGCAAAGAAAGAGGAGTAAAAATAGCCTTAAGTATCGATGGCCGCAAAAAATCTGGAAAAGAATCATGTGAGATTTGTTTCCCTGAAGGATTATTCGAACGTGAGGTGTATATTTGTTGCGGTCGTTCGATGCTGAGAAGATTCCAGATGGAAGGGAAAACGCTGGAGAATGAGGAGGTACATGACCGGTTGTTGCTCACATATTGAGGTTATGTGTTGGCTCGGTCTTCCCGTTCTGATTGGAGCACAGGCTCGCTCCTAATAGCAGTACCAAGTAATAGTAATGTTTTGAAGGTTATATACTTCCCTCTACTGGCCTTCGCACCGGCGACAGCTATATATTGATACACTACAAGGAAACGCTGGGCTATATCACGCCGGAGATTCCGAAGGATGTGTTGAAGAAGCTGGGGGTTGAGGAGAAGGCTGGGTTTAAGAGGATAGAGTAGCGTATATGTTGGAAAATGTTGATATACAAGGCCAAATAATCCCCGGCTGCTAGTCATCATACTATCAGCAAAACAATCAATTCCCCTATCGCAGACACAAGAAGAAGAGAACAGCAGGATACTACCTGCAGTTGGATGTACCGGCTTTTCGTATTGTCACCGCGAAACCCTATTATTGATGTGATAGCCGCGGATTCCGAGGTGATATGAATGGCATTCAATCTGGAAGAAGTACAGCCGAAACCAAATCCTTGGTTTGAGGAAAATATTGCGTACGAAGGAGAAGGACTCGCAGAATTTAGCAACCCGGCTGGTGCCGCTGAAGGGCTGGTAAGAATCGTATACAACAAGAATGGTGAGTGCGCGGCAGTTATGGAAGTGGAAAGAATTGAAGCAGAGAAGGAGCTGAAGCTTGGACTTGTAGAATTATGGTCTGGAGAAGTCCCAAGAAGAGAAGGAGATAAGTGGGAAATATCGATAGGTGCTGGGCAGAATACATGCAAGGGTTTGGTTGTTAAGACTGCCGACGGTCTTTTCAAAACGGAAGGTAAGGTTGTCTGCGGATACAAGTTCAACTGGTCTAAAGACAAAGGCAATAAGGACATACTGTCCTTCAGCTTTATACGCGCTCAATTTGACGTTGAAGATAAGCGAAAAACGAAATACTGGGTAATGCCACTGGTTAATCATATCTCCGATTATCCACAAAAGCTTGCCGACCTTGATAGGCACCCATTAAGGCTCTATACTACGCCGGTCATCCCCGAGGGATTATTAGGTAACGACAACCTATTGGCCCAGATAACTGCAAACCAGCAAGACCGCATAATCGTTTTTCAGTTTCACGGAAAGCCGGCCTTTATTGAGTCTTTGCCTGAATATACCGAGCGCAAAGAGAAATTGATTTCAGGAGAAACAAGGTCGGAAATCACGGCATTGATGATAGGGGAGGCGCCTTTAGCCTCATCAAGCTTTGATGATTTACAGGGATGGTTTCCTTTCGATTATTTAGACCTGCTTTCACTCGCTTCAGGGCAAGAGGTCGGTTCACCATGGATAGAGCTCCGGGATGATAATGGCGGATTGGTCCATCGTATCCACACCAGGCTCGGCAGTTTTTCCTTTAGGAAAGGAACACCAATATTTGACGAAGTGATTCACAGAGAGACAGGCAACCTACTGACATGTTCGGTGCCATCGGATGAGTTCGGGGAGTCGTATCTTAGGTCTGCAATCAAGCACATTATTAAGAGCGATTTGCATGGCAATTCTATTGAAGACAGCATGACGCATATATGTCGTGGCTTTGAGGCGGTATGTGCACATTACGGCATTAAAATACAGGACCTTTGTAATTACTTAGAGGATTCACAAAAAGGGCTTCTCGATGGCTTACTATCTAGTGTAACCAAGGAAATCAATGAGATGGCTGTGACAGCATCTAGAGAAGGGAAGCATAAGCAGGCCAGCGCCTTGAGAATTATTTCTTCTAGAATACAAAATGCAAAGAATAAGGATAGGAATTTCGGGCTGGCTGTTATAGACTTGCTAGAAAAATTCGATTGCCACGATGCCAAACTCGTTGACGGGTTTTATTGCAGCAACCCAAGGAAAGATGGAAGGTCTTGGGCCGATACGCTTTCATACTACAGAGGAGCCGTATTGCATGAAGGATATTTCAACATCCGCGATGGTAGGCATGAGTTCTATGACATTGTCATATACATAAACCATATGCGTGATATCTTAATTCGCATAGTCCTTAGGATATTGGGATTTTCGGGGACGTATCAGCCTGTGGTTTCTAAGATGACCGAGAAGAAGGCAATTGATTGGGTAGGCCCAGATACGTCTGCAACTGAATTGGGTTATGGAAATTGAGGCAATGAAAAAACGCCAGAAAGAAGAATTAGACGAGGAAAACGAATGGATTTCTTAGATTATTTGGGAATAGAGGAAGGGAACCTGTATAAGAGTCTGGTGAACCTCAATGAGGAATTGCTTTTCTTGAAGAAGCTAGATGCTTGCTACCAACTACTCATGAAAAGGGCAGACTCGATAGCGACAGAAGATTTAGACTTATTAGTATTCCAGCTGCTAGGTTTTGTGCACTACCATCTCTACTTTTCCAGCAATTGCTTGCTCAGGGGACATATATCCGAAAGCTTCGCTTCGCTGAGGGCAGCCATAGACGCAACCTTTATTGCCTATAAGATAGTCTTGCAGCCGGATACTGCTACTAGCTATTTGAAGAGAAAGAACGCGTTTCGGAATATCAAAGGGCACATTAAAAAGCAGAACAAGGAAGACCCATCAAGTTACCCACTTGCTCCCCCGCTGATAAAGGCGCATGAGACTTGCAGCCAATTCGGGTCTCATGCAGATATAAGCGCTTTCTTTAACCGCCTTGAGACAACAAGGACGGTTGTAGATGAAAAGGAAAATCTAGAGATGAGATTCTTCTATTTTCAGTTCCCGGTAGATGCCCAGGAATTCTACAAATACTTCCTCTACTTAATGAACCATTATCTCATGATGCTGGCGCTTTTCTTCGAACTACTTAAAGATAGGGACGAAGCGGGCAGGGTCGGATTTGTAAAGTTAATTGATGCCCTTAGGGATGAGTATGATTCATTACGAGATTCCCATGCTTAAATTGATTATTGAGGAATTATGGTTCTCCTATTGTTCAATGGGGTCTTTAATTATCGTATAGCGGCCCTGAGGCGTTGTGGTGACCTTGCCTCCGTCAATTTTTTCTAGGTCTTCCTTGACCAGCGGAATATGTACCAACTCGAAGGCATCAATCTCAAGGAACAGCTGCCACGGTTCATGCCGGTGAGTGGGGATTCTACGAGGGTCGTCGGGAAGAGGGGCTCGCTCTGGGTAGGTGGGAGACTTTCGGTAAGAAATTACGTGCATCCTGGCTTCAACAGCGGGTTTTTTCACTACAACAATATATGCCCAGAACGGTGGTTGGATTTTTTCCGGGCTTGGCTCTGGGGCATTAATGCCCCAGAGTGCTGAACCCTGGGAGGCGATGCGCTCCTTGAACAAGTCCCATTTATTCTCCGGAGCATAATCACGGTCTGGGTCTTCAGACGAGATGAGTAAAGCTCTCATGCGCCCCCCTTAATAGCTCTGTAGTCTTGACGTTGGTGATGTACATTAATCCGGATGGAATCATCGTTCTCCATAGCACGGCTCTTATATATAGAATGTAAAACCCGTGAGCGACCCTCAGGATGTATTGTACCAATAGAGCCATATAAAGCCATATTAGACATGGGCTAGGCATTAGCTATAGATATTGCTCCCTAAATGTCTATTTTGCTGCTCCTAATCTACTTGCCTCGCTAGAATACCCCCTGCTATCAAAGGCTGCACCAGGAAGATTCTAAGCATGTTGGCGACATACAACACTGACCCCGTGTGTGGGAGCGTGTAAACCTGCGCTTGGCCGGATGATACCAGCCGGACAAAACCCTTTCGAGAGTTAGCAGAAAGATTTCCCAATAACTGTCACCAGATGCCGTTATCATAAGAATCGTAAATGAATAGGGAAATGGAGTCTGAAGCAGGAGTCCACCGCCGAATGAAGGGGGAAAGAAGTGATACTAAATGCCTCTGAGTTCTATTCCTACTATCGACCAAGCCCGTGCGAGCTAAGGGTGTTTCTGCGGCAGAATGCTCCCGAAGAAGAGATGCCTCTAGGCCCGTTCGAGGAGCTGCTTAAACGCCTCGGCATTGACCACGAGAAGGAGCATCTCCAAGCCTTACTTACCAGTTATGAGATGACTGACTTAAGCGAGGGCGACATGGGAGAAAGGGTCGAGAAGACGAAGGCAGCCATAACCCAAGGCTCGCAATTCATTTACCATGGGTTGTTCTTGGCCAGTACTGTAATCAACGGAGCAAGGGTGGAGATAATTGGTGAGCCTGACTTCATCCTAAGAGGCGGGTCAGGATACATCGTACGGGACGCGAAATTGTCAAAAAGGATAAATGAAAAAGAACACCCGGAGATATTTCGACAGATGGAGCTCTATGGCTGGCTGTTTGAACAGGTTATTGGTACGCCGCCCGAGCGACTTGAGATTTATGGCGGCAGCAAGGAGCTAACCCCGATAGGTTATGACGGAGGCAGAAATGCTTTCGCAGAGCTAGGTGAAATAATACGCTTTCGCACCTGCGGGCAAGAACCGTATTGTCCAGTCGGATGGTCTAAGTGTAACAGCTGCGGATTTTTCAGCTACTGTTGGGGACAGGCTGAACTAAGAAAAGACCTCGCATTGGTATTCCAAGTAGACCAGAACCTTGCCCGAGCCTTACATGATATCGGTATTTGCACAATAGAGGAGCTCCTCGATAACTTCGATGAAGCGCGGCTGAGCTGTTTTGAGAGGCCCTGGGGGGCCAAGACACAGAAGGTTGGCAAGAAGGCCGGCCAAATAATACTTATGGCCCAGGCGATGGCGGAAAATCAGGAGATTGTCATGGCGAAGGCGGAACTGCCAAGCCACGATAATTTTGTGATGTTCGATGTGGAGAGCGTTCCCCCTCAGATAGAAGATATAGAAAAGGTCTACCTCTGGGGTCTAAAGGTCTACGGAGAAAACCCAAGTGGGTATTTAGCCTCGCCGGCAGAGGTGGGCGAGGACGGAGACCGGAAGTGTTGGCTGGGCTTCCTTGATAGCGCAAAGTCCATCTTCGAAAACTACGGGAGCATCCCGTTTGTACACTGGTCAAGCTACGAGAAAACCTGTGTAAAAAGATACATCGATAGATATGGTGATGGGGGAGGCATTGGCACGAGAGTTCTGGACAACCTTTTGGACCTTCTTCCCTTGGTCAGAAGCTCCGTCGCTCTGCCGGTTCCCAGCTATAGCCTAAAGGTTGTTGAGCAATATGTTGGATTCTGCCGGTCTCAGTCGGAATATGGTGGAGAATGGTCGATGGCCAAGTACATAGAGGCCGTAGAGACGGAAGATGAACAAGAACGCGAGAGTCTGCTGGACGAAATCATCCAATATAATCGAGAGGACCTCGATGCCACCTGGGCAGTTCTGGAGTGGTACAAAAATAGGATGTGTGAATTGTAAGGTATTAGGCTATTATGTTGCCGAGATGCGGTGATGGCCGAAGGAAATCCAAGGGTTTCAATAAGAGATTGGCGTGAATTCGCTCATGGACATGGAGCGACTTGTAAGAGGCTAGAAAGCCAAAGAAGAATGCCCAACGGATGCCCTCCGCACAATGAATTTGCGATACATTTTTATTCTTACCGTGGCTCAACGAGTTCATGTCTATTAAGAGATAGGCAAGCATAGATGCTGGTTAAACCAGATTTCAGTCCTTTTACGGGTATTCACATAGCCCGCGGCGAGATAGCTCAGTTGGTAGAGCGCAGGACTGAAAATCCTGGCGTCGGGGGTTCAAATCCCTCTCTCGCCACCATAAAAAAACCAGGTCGGAAGCTTTCGCTCTCGAGCCTGGTTTTTTCAATTTGCAAGCGCATAACCATGAGGACGGAACAGATACTCGATACGGACCGCTTTGGCTGAATTCAGCACGTTATGGTGACTGCCGGTTCAACGCTCCTTCCTGGATGGTTTCCGGCCATGCAAGGGATGCTGAACGTATTCCGCGATCTTTCTGGTATAATACACTTGTTGCTTGCAATGCTAGTGAACTTCGGGAGGGGATTTTGCAGGATCTGCTTGCGCACGGAAGTCTATCCCGGGAGCCGACCCCCTTCTTCGCGTTTGATCTGGATCGCGTGGCGCGGAACTACTCCAGGGTGCGGGACGCCTTCGGGACGGAGCATGTTCACTACGCCGTGAAAGCGAACAACCAGCCTACGATCTTGACCGCGTTGAGGGAAACCGGTGCGAAGTTCGAGGTGGGCAGCCAGGGAGAGATAAACCTCCTCCAACAGCTGGACGTATCTGCGGCGGATATCATATTCTCCGCTCCCGTTAAACTGGATAGCGATATCGTTTACGCCTACAGGGCCGGGGTGCGGCTCTTCGTATTCGACTCCGTTGCGGAGCTGGTAAAACTTGCCACAAACGCCCCGGGGGCGCAAGTACTGGTTCGTATCTCAGTATCATCCGAAGGAAGTATGTTCCCCCTGAACGACAAATTCGGGGCGTCCCCGCGGGAGGCGGTCACGCTGTTGCGGCGGGCCGGGAGGGCTGGGCTGAACCCCCATGGCGTAGCCTTCCATGTGGGTTCTCAGTGTGAACGGAAGGAAACCTGGGTCGAGGCCATGGAAACGGTTCTGTGGGTGTGGGAAAATGCGCGGGATTTACCGCTTCACGCGTTGAATATCGGCGGGGGTTTTCCGGCGGCTTATAAAGATGGAACACCCGCGGTAGAAGATATCGCCTCGGAGGTAAGAGCGGCGCTGTCCCTGTTTCCCCGGGATATCGAACTGGTGGTGGAGCCGGGACGCGTAATAGTGGCCGATGCGGGGGTGCTGGTGGCTTCCGTGGTCGGAAAGGCCAGGCGCGATGGAAAGGAATGGCTGTACCTCGATGTGGGTGCCCTGAATGGCTTGTTCGAGGCGGTGCAGGCGGGTAGAAGATTCCCCTTCAGGGTCTGCAGCGAAAAACCGGCACCGCCCGGGATACACTATGTACTGACGGGCCCTACTTGCGATCCGGACGACACTATTCTCGAGGATGTCTGCCTGCCGGAGATGGACCTGCGCGACCGCGTGGGTATCATGAATGTAGGCGCCTATTCCCTGGTGTATGCCTCGGAGTTTGGGGGGTTCCCGCCCCCTAAGGTCCATTTCATGCTGGGGGACAGGCAGCGAGCGAGGAGCTTGTGAACGCCATGGAAGACCTTAAAGAGAAGCTGGACAACGCCTTACTTGTCTCGGACGAGGTGGGCGAAAAGGTCGTGCTCGTGCACGATGAACGGTTGTGCGAGATCTACTATGACTTGCGTGAGGTCCCGGAAGCCTGGCACTTCCCGCTCTGGGAGATCTACGACAGGACCATGGACCTGGATACCATACAAGACCAGCGCTGTTACGACCAGCAATCCTTCATCGAGGCTTTGATCGACCCTGACTACCTGAAGATAGTCATGCTGGTGGACCGGGCACCGGTGGGGCTGACCCTCGGGACGTTCAATCTCGAGAAGGCGAGGGTGGCGTATATCAACCCGGAATATCTGAGGAAAAGGTATCCGGAAGCGGTGCGAGACGGGAAGCTCTTCTACCTCACCTCGGGGTGCTTCGCGGAAGAGGTCCAGCACACAGGCATCCTGCCTTATTACATAGCTGCGTCTATAAGGTCAATCTACGAAAACAGCGACATATTCGTCGCTGATGTGAGCGACGCCACCTATTACATGAAAGACGCCATAATCTATTTTCTAAGGCTGTCCGGTGTGGTAGTCAGCGGAGAGGAAATCCTGGGACAACAGACATATTTTGCCCTGCTCAAGAGCTAATACCGGTCGGGATGCTCAGGGTGATGGTGGTTCCGGCCCCCAGCTCCGACTCGAGATTGATTCTTATGTTGAGTTCGGCGCTCAGTATCTTCACCAGGTGGAGCCCCAGGCCGATACCCTTGGTGTGGTGCCGGATGTCCTCTACGTGAAAGAACGGCTCGAAGACATGCTCCATGTCTTCCTGTGACAGGCCCCGCCCGAAATCCTGGACGGCGAAGTTCACCGCGTCCGCGGGGTCGTCCGCCACCCGGATAACCACGGGCTGTTTTTCATCGCTGAACCTGAGCGCGTTGTTTGCCACCTGCTTGAGGAGCATGAACAGGTGGTTCAGATCCGAGGGGATGGTCTTCCGCTGGGTGGATTTATCTATGATGAGGCGGTTTTTTTCACTCTCTGGGTAGGAAGCAAACAGTTTCTCCAGCAGCACCTCGATATCGACCTGGGCAATTCTGGGAACAAGGCTCCCCGCATAGTGATTCGAAAGGAGGAATACCTCATCGGATAGCTCGCACAGCCGCTGGGAGGATTTTGCCAGGTCCCTCATGCAGCCCAGCTTCTTCTCCTCGTCGATCATGTCCCAGTTGACCGAGAGCAGCTCGACCAGGCCATTGACGACGGTAATCGGCGTCCTGAACTCGTGCGCCGTGAGGAGGATGATCTCCCGCTTGAAGCGGTCGGCCTTGTTCAGTTCCTCGAGGCGCAGGTCGAGCTCGGTGGAGAGGGTATAGTTGTCGAGATAGAGCGTTACCTGGGCCGATGTCTTCTCGATCAGGTCCAGGTCGGTGGAGCTCAAGGCGCCCTGGTTGCATTTCTCTCCTACCAGGATGTAACCGAACGTCTTTCTTAACGTTCCCGCAGGAAAGCACGCCGAATATCCGCATTGCCTGAGGGCCAGCCCGAGCTTCCTTTCGTCCTGCATATTAGGCCAGCGTTCGAGTTCTTCCGTGACCATGGTGCGTTCGACGCCGGTCAACCAATCCGGGAAATGCACCTCCTGCACCAGTGCTTGCCTTACCGTGTCCCCTTCTCCCCTGAAACAGCCGAAACACATTCCCGCCTCGTTGAGTATCCCCGGCAGGAGCCACAGCTCCGACCTGATCAGCCCGACCGCCTCGAGTATCGTGGCCAGCACCGCGAAGACGTTATCTACCCGGTTTGCGGGCTCGGCCAGAAGGGTTGCCACTTCCTCCAGGACCTGGCTGGTGTCGTACATATTCGAGAAGAATATCTTCGCGGAAAGCCGCTCGATCTTTTTCCACAGCACGGGGTAGAGCCAGACCATCAACGGCAGGAGGAGCGCGGCCATGATCAGCTCGGCGGCCCGGTCGATATCCAGGAGGTAAGAGAGCGCGAAGATGGTCACGAGGGGCAGGGAAAAGGCAATGGCGGCGATAAGGGCCACGCCGGACCTGCGCAGAATGAGGCGGATATCCAACAAGCGCAGCTTGACGATGGAGTAGAAGAGCGCCACCGGCGGGATAATCGCCCCCGCGATAAAGGTCAGGTTCGTGGAGATGGCGTTGCCCGAGAAGAACGGGATGACGATGTTGCACACGATCGCGATGGGCAGAACGGCCCCCACGCCCAGGAGCATGGTGTTGGTCCTGGCCCGGTCTATGCCCGTGGAGGCATACCATTTTTTCAAGAGGAAGAATACCGTTCCCAGCGCGGTGAGAACATAGAAGATATTCAGGCACCCGTACAGCGGACCGGGCACGACCGTCAAGGTCGCACCGCCGTATGTCACCTGCTCTATGCATAGGGGGGACAACGCCAGCAGGGAGACGAGGCTGGCAAGTACGTACAGGGGGTACAGGAGCTTGTTGCTTGGCTTTCTTCCCAGGTACAGGATCAGCGTGAACAGAAAGAGAAAAAACAGGGCCGGGTTTCCGAACGTGTAGGCAAGGCGGTACGACCAGAGGGCCAGGGTGTCGTTTGGTTGAGAGGATATCTTCTCCACGAATCCGAAGGGGACCCACATGCCCGCGAACAGGAAGCAGACCGCCAGCATCACGTTGAGGGGGTTCTTCCTGTCTTTCCTGTAGATGATGCCGGCCATGCCCCAGAAAGCCACCGCGGCGAGCAGCGTGAGGATAAACCCCATGAAGTACCATTCGTTAGCTGACACTTTGGTAAGTTCCTTTCCGACCTTCCCTATGTTTTTCGGCAGGAACGGTTAAAAAGTGGAATAACGTTCGCTTTCATGTGGTTTGAAGGTCACCGGGAGGGTCCTTTGACAAAATAATTAGAATAGTAATAGAATAAATAATTAGATTCATAATAATAATGTGTTTGTAATAGTGAACGCCATCACGCGGCTATATCAGCCATCCGAGCAGCTTAATCTACGATCGGGGCAAGGCGGTTAGAGAGGGTCAGCTGGAGGCGAACCTGGTGAGCATCGTGGACGAGGCATCAAGCGCCGCGGGGATAGAGAGCAGGGTCGAGGAAGTAGCCCCGCGCCGCACCCTGAGGAAGCAACGGGAGAAGGAACAGCGTGTCAATTCCATCCTCGGCGCCGCCGAGGAGCTCTTCGCCAGCAAGGGGTATCAGGGGACCAGCATCGAGGAGATCGCGGACCTGGCCGAGGTCTCTACGGGTACCATCTACTTTTACTTCAAGAACAAGGAGGACCTCCTTATACGCTTGATGCACAGCATCGGCTACCTGTTGAGAAAGATGCTGGGAGGAGGGCTGGCGGAATCCGCGTTCTCGCTCGAGGATTTCTGCGCGGTAGGGACGGGGTTCGTCAGGGAGTTCTGCCTGCGCTATCCCGGCAAGGCCGTCATCCTCTTCCGCGAGTCGGTGGGGCAGAGCGAGGTCGTGGAGGAGCACCGCAAGTTGCTATTCAATGCCGTAACCAATGACATAAAGGGTGGGCTGGAGGAAGTCGTCCGCCGCCAGGGGCGCAGGTTCAAGAGCGCCGACGCGGCGGAACTGATCGCGACGCTGGTGGTGGGGATCTACAACCAACTGGCATATCACTATCTTATCTGGCAGGACCAGGCGGAGATCGTCATGGATATCGCGGACGAAACGGCCACCTTTCTTCTCGCTGGCGCCAGCAGCCTGCTGGCACCGGGCAGAAAGAAGGGCAAGGACGCAAAGAAGTAACGGATTAGATGGTGGGGCACCGAGATCTTGCTCCAGGGACCTGGCGCCTGGGAGTGAGTATCTCAGACGGATCACAAAGGGGTGATGCAGGGAAATGAATCGCAGGAAGTGAGATCGCGCTCGTATCATCCACTACATTCCGAATATTCCCGCAGACGGCTCTCCAGCAGCATCGCCGCACTATCGCAGCCACACAACCCGTTTTGACTTCGTCTATAGAAGGGGTGAGGAAATGGTCGACCTGGAAGTCGATTTCTCGGGAATGCGTTTCAAGAACCCGATCGCCGCCGCCGTGGCCCATAACCTCGACGCCCTATACCATCCAGCGTTGCATTGAGGCCGGAGCCGGTGCGGTCATCGTCAAGAGCGCCGGCCTGGACGAGATCACGCACCTGCTCCCCCGGCCCGGCAACTGGTTCTGCGACCGCATAGGCACCGCGGCAGCCTCATGCACTGTTTCGCCGGCATCCTGCCCCCCGAGCGCGCGCTGGAATACATCGGCGCGGTGAAGGACAGGGCGCGGAACGAGGACGTGCGCCTCATCGGCAGCTTCTTCTTCATCGGACCGTGGACGGGCCTGCCGCCCTTTGAAAGGGTGTCGCCCCCCGCGGAGGAATCGCTGCGGGAGATTGCCCTGCGGATGGAGGAAGCGGGAGCGGAAGCCATCGAGCTGGCCTGCACCTGCGGCCTCTCCCTGAGCGCCAGCGAGACCACCGCCTTCCTGGAGGAAGCCATACCGGCGGTGTACAGAGCGCTCGACGGCCAGCTTCGCATCCCGTTCTGGCTCAAGCTGGGCTTCAACCATGACGCCTTCTGGCTGCGCCGGATCGATGCGATGAGGGACCTGGGCGCCTCGGCCATGCACACCTACAGCGACTTCCGGGTGACCTTCCTGGATATCGAGACGGCGAGGCCGCCCCTGCCCGTGCCCTTCGGCTACGGGCGCTGGCTGCGGGGTCTCTCCAATTACGCCACCTATCTCTCCGCGCACGAAACCGGCCTCCAGGTCATCAACAGCGGAGGCATATGGAGCTGGAGGGACGCCGTCGAGCGCATGATGTGCGGGGCGACCATAGCCGCCCTCGAGAGCCCGGTGCAGTACCGGGGCTACCGCATCTTCGGGGAGATCATCGACGGTATGACCGCCTTCATGGAGCGCAAGGGCTACGAGCGGGCCTCGGACATGGTGGGACTGGGGGTCCCATACATCGACAACGCGGAGGAGTTCATGCTGCAGTTCGCCGCGGGAGCCGTGCCACCCCAGTCGCTGCGCACCGACTTCGACCGGGAAAAGTGCAACGGCTGCGGCAAGTGCGTTGCGTGCATCTACGGGGCGGTGGCCATGGATAACGGCAACCCCCGCATAGACCTGGAGCTCTGCGAGCGTTGCGGGACCTGTATCACCATCTGCCCGGTCGCGGCGCTGTCGATCGTGCCGTCCTGAAGGGACACGGTGAAAGCATGTGCTCGACCGATGTGATCGCGTTCGGACCGCATCCCCTTCCGCGAGGAGGGGGTCCGGAAACGGAGAGGAGATAGTCATGCCGGACGAAGCCTATACGATGTTGCGCGAATACCTGGACAGGACGCCGGGGGGGTTCCCTGCCACCGCGAGCGGGGTCGAACTGAAGATGCTGGAGAAGCTGTTCACGCCGGAGGAGGCCAGGCTCACCACGCAGCTGCGGCTGTTCCCTGAACCGGCCGCGGTCATCGCCGTGCGCTGGGGGATGCCCGAGGAAGAGGCCACCCGCAAGCTTGAGGATATGGCGAGGAAGGGCCTCATCATCTCGATACGCAGCGGCAAGATGATTTTCTACCAGGCCACCCAGTACCAGATAGGCTTCCTCGAGTTCCAGGTGGACACCATCGACCGCGAGTTCTCGGAGATGGCCCTGGAGTTCGAAAAACACCTGGGCGATACCGTCCTCAGGCAGCACCGCGTGGTCCCCGTGGGCGTCGCCGTGGATGCCGCGACGCCCGTCTCCAGTTATGACAAGGCCCGGGAGATCATCGGCAAGCAGAAACAGGCCGCGGTCGCGACCTGCATCTGCAAGAAGGAGCAGGGCCTGCTGGGCAACGAATGCCAGAAGCCGCACGAGACCTGCCTGAGCTTTGGCATCGGCGCGGACCATCTGGTCCGCATCGGCAAGGGAAGGGAGATCAGCATCGAGGAAGCGTACAGGATCATCGACCGCGCCGAGGAGAACGCGATGATCCTCATGCCCACCAACACCAGGGACGTCGTCCATATGTGCTGCTGCTCCTGCTGTTGTGCCCTGCTGCGCATGTTGAAGGCACACGACCGGCCCGCCGATTTCGTCCACTCCGTCTTCCAGGTAAGGAAGGACCCGGATCTGTGCAACGGATGCGGGACCTGCGTGGAACGGTGCCAGATGGAAGCGATATACGGAAAAGAGGGCGGGATAGAGGTCGACATCGCCAGGTGCATCGGGTGCGGGCTCTGCGTCTCCACCTGTGCGCAGCGCGCCCTGTCACTGGCGGAGAAGGCGGCGGGGCCGGTGCCCGCCAACTACCTCAACATGCTGTCGGAGCTGGCGGCAACGCGGGGGCTCGGTTTCGGCAAGCTCAATCCGGTGATGAAGGTGACCAGCCTCCCGCTCTTCGTGAAGATGCTGCCGCTCATGTACAAGTCGGGGATGGCCAAACCCATGGTGAACCTGCTGGCCAAGTGGGGCTGGGTATAGGGTCGGCCGTTTTCAGTCGTCCCCGAGCGACCTGTTAACCATGGACCTGATGCTGCCTATCATCTCCCTGAAAGCCCGTTTCAGGGTCTCGAACTCCTCGCCTTCGCGTACCTCGATCTCGACGTCCAGGTTGCCGTCCATGACCTCGGCGGCCACCCCGGTCAGCTCGTCGATGGGCTTGGTGATCTGCTTGTAGATCATGCGCCGCAGGATGAAGAAGGTGATCACGAAGACGAGGATTATCCCGAACCCGATCACCAGCGCCAGGATCAGGGTCATCCGGCTCCTCTCGTTGCTGTAGAAGGAGTCGATGCGGGCGATCTCCTCCCCGAAGGGCCTGATGCCGATGAAAGCGAAAGTGCCGCCGGTGATGGGGTCTTTCAGTTCGATCAGGGTGACCAGGTACTCGCCCTCAAAGCCCAGCTCCGGCACGCCCTCCTCCAGGAAGACGTAGGACTGCCCGTCCTCGAAGGCTTCGATCAGGTACGAGGGGACCTCCATGAAGGTCAGGGCGTCTTCGCTGGCCGCCAGGACGTAAGGATAGGAAAGGGCCCCCCGGGAACTCGGATCGGCCACCAGGATCGCCTCCGCCCCCATCATCCCGCTTTCCACGCTCCCCTTCAGCCCGTCGTTGGCATAGCGGATGAAATCGTTGATCCTCTTCTCCCTTACCGCCAGGATGAGATCGGCGATATCCAGGTCCTCGAAGTCCGTCAGCATGTTCGCGATCTGGATCTCGGAGATGTACACGGCGTCGTTGTAGATGATCCGGGCTTCCGAGTCGATGCGGTCTTTCTTGTCCTCCTCGATCAAGCGGTTCAGGGTACCGTTGACGACCAGGAACACGGCCGCCCCGATGATCAGCAATACGACGATCAGCAGGATGGTCACCTGGTAGAGGAGGCGGGACCTGCCCTTGCCCATGCCGCTCCGCTTCCTTTCGCTCATCTTCACTCACCACCCGGAATACAAGCATCTGCCGACATATGGGTCATGTATCGGTAATTACCTAAATCACTTAAGATAGCGGTATTCATTACCCCCTCAGTGGACACGGGGGAGAGACGATGCGGTTCGAGGAGACGGACCCCCATCAACATGCCGTTAAAGCTGGCGGCAACACGGGGGCTTGGGTTCGTCAAGCTGAACCCCTTGATTAAGGTGATCAGGATCCCGCCCCGTGAAGATGCTGATGTACATGCACAAGTAGGGGGCGGCCAAATCGGTCGATTTCTGCCGCCGGTAACCCACCTGGGGGATACTCTCATTGCCGTGCAATGGCGACAATTGATGGTGAAATCGATCGAATCCAGAAGCAGAAGAGAGTCGGGAGCTGAGGATGAGACGGGAACTGCGCGACGAGGGAGGGTTCTACCTGGTCGAATACATCCTGTCGGTGACGATTACCGCATCAATCCTGGTTATGGGCATCCTGGTGTGGTCGAACATAAAGTGTAACGCATACGAATCGAGGGCTAGGGATAATTTCGAGTACGCGTTGTCCGAGATCAGGAGCTATTGGGACATGACAGGGCGGAAACAGGGGAGTTACCGGGGTTTGGTAGCGTCATCCATGAACGAAGACAGTTCCATGGCAAGGTGGACGGAGACGGAGATCTCCATGCTCGCCATCGATGATACGGGAGATCTGACGGAAGAGAATTATGGTACCATCTACATCATCAGGGATAAGGACGCTCCAGCCGACGAGATAGGCGTAGCGACTTTCTCGGAGACTGGGAGGGTATACTATGCACATTTCAAGCAGGCTGAGCAGGACGTATCCAGCGAGCTTATGCTGCAGGCTTTCTTGATCCTGGTCAAGGAAAATTACCAGACGAAGACCTCCCTGGCCCAGACACCGAATATTAATACCTAGAGGCATGCGCGCCCCCGTTTTTGGCTTTGCTTTCTCTTTCCCTTTTTCATGGGCTTATTGCTCTGCCTCGCTTACAGGTACGGACCGTATCACGAAAACCAATTAAGGATTGCTCGCTTTCCGGGGTCCCCGTAAGATATCTTCGAATGAAGCGTGATGACGGCCTGAAGGACGGAAGTGTAGCAATAATATATCCAATAGACGATCCGCCCCGATGACATATGACCTGAGCGTGACTGAGCGGCGAAGAACAGTACTCCTGGGAGCGAACAAAGACAATGAATTTCGAGGAGACGGGCCCGTGCCGGTGCACGGTGCAGACTGGCGGGGGGATGGTAGAGGGCAGGCTGGTCGGGGGTGTCTGGGAGTTCCTGGGCATACCCTACGCGGCCCCGCCCTCCGGCCCGCTGCGCTGGCGGCCCCCAGATCCGGTGCCTCCCTGGGAGGGCGTGCGGCCTTGTAAGCAGTTCGGCGACTCCTGCCCCCAGCCGGACGCTCCCTGGTACGGCCTGGGCAGCCTGGGGGAGGACTGCCTCTATCTCAACGTATGGGTGGCGGAAGGGGAGAGCACCGGGGCGCTGCCGGTGCTGGTGTGGATCCACGGTGGCGCCTTCCTTTCCGGCTCGGCCTCGCTGCAGCTCGACCGCGGCCTGCCGCTCTACGACGGCCGCAACCTAGCCAGGCGCGGCGCGCTGGTGGTCACCGTCAACTACCGGCTGGGCCCCTTCGGCTTCCTGGCCCACCCGCTGCTTTCGCGCGAGTCCCCCGGGGGGGCGTCCGGGAACTACGGCCTGCTCGACCAGCTCGCGGCGCTGCGCTGGGTGCGGAACAATATCGCGGGATTCGGCGGCGATCCCTCACGCATCACGCTCTTTGGAGAGTCGGCGGGGGCGGTGAGCATCCTCTATCTCATGGTCAGCCCGCCGGCGGCGGGGCTGTTCCAGGGGGCCATCGCCGAGAGCGCTCCCTTCTGGATCAGGCATGTGCTGCCCCCCGCCTGCCGCACCCTGGAGGAGGCGGAGGGGGTGGGGATGGAGCTGGCGCGGGCCCTGGGTTCGGGCACCGGCCCTGACGCCCTGGACGACATGCGCTCCCGCAGCGAGGAGGAGCTCATCGCGGCCGCCCGCCTGGACGCGGGGCTGCTGCCGGGCGGCATGCATTTCGGCCCGGTGGTGGACGGCCGGGTGCTCCCGGACCGGCCGGAGAAGCTGTATATGCAGGGCAGGCAGCACCGCGTGGACCTGGTCGCCGGCTCCAACCGGGACGAGGCCAACTTCTTCCTGGCGGCACTCGATATCTCCAGGGGAGAGTACGAAGAGCTGGCGCGGCGCATGGCGGGCGAGTGGTGGCGGGAGGCGCTGCGGCTGTTCCCGGTGGGGGAGGACGGGCGGGTCTACCCCGCCCTCAGCGCCATGCTCACCGCGCTGGAGTTCACGGCGCCCTGCCGTTTCACGGCGCGCTGCGTGGGGGAGGCGGGCGGCGCGGCCTTCCTCTACCATTTCTCGCGCATCCCGCCCACCGAGCGCGGCAGGTCCCTATGCGCCTGCCACGGGTCGGAGATACCCTATGTCTTCGGCGTCCTCAACCGGAGGGAAGGTTACACGCAGCGCGACATGGAACTCTCCGCCTCGATGATGGACTACTGGATAAACTTCGCCCGCGACGGTGATCCCAACGGCCCCGGCCTTCCAGCCTGGCCGGCCTATACGCGTGCCACGGACCTGGCGCTCGAGCTTTCGGACGAGGTCGCGGTCATATCCGGCCTGCGGCGTGACGCATGCGACCTGGCGGAACGCATACACCTGGACGATATCACCAGCTAATAACCGCGGAGAACCCTACTGCGATGTGTTCTGCGAACTGGAGCCGATGGTGACTTTCCATTCGCCGCCCTCATTGACCAGGTACATCGAGTCGGTATATTCCTGCTTCTCCCCTGATGCGGGATCAGTGAAGATCAATGTCATTTGAACCGTGGCCGTATCGCCGTCGATGGTCTCCTCCCCCACTGAATAGTCCAGGTCCATGCTCTCGAGCTGGGATAGCTGTCCTGCTACAACCTCTTTCGAGTAGGCTTCCTGGTCCGTCTTGGACATCAGCTCCCATACCGCGTCCGCATCACGGTTCAAGGACGCCCGCATGTAGGCGTCCGCGACCTCCGCGGGGGTCATGCCCGAGCTTCCGCTGCCGCCACCGCCGCAACCCAGGGATGCGCCGACGGTCACCACCAGCAACGCTATACATACGATCGGGGCTGCCTTTCTCATGGCGTCTCCTTTCTGCCTCCCGTGAGACGGTCTTTTCCGCAAACCATTGGACGTCCGCGGCCCGTGAAAATATCCGCTCACAGCATACACCGTCTGAGCACCTGCTGGCATTGACTTCGTCGGCCGGGGGCCGCCGACCTTCTCCGCCGCCGGCCTTGCCTGCTGGAATGATGCGGCCCGGCAAGCGGATGAGCTATGCGGGAACCGTCCTCAGATGAAGTCGCGCAACGCCTCCAGGGCGTTGAACACCGCCGGGCAGACCTGGTAATTGGCGTTGATGTTGTCCAGGTTGGAGGCCGAGTCCACGGCAAGCGAACCGGGGTACTCGCGGCAGCAATCGGGGCGCGACTCGTAGTGCATGCAGAGGTTCTTCTTCAGAAAGGGGCAGGGGCGGCGGTTGAAGCAGGTGTCGCCGTCCTCGTTCTTGCCGACGTATTCCGCCCGGAACGCGGAGCGCTTCATGCCAACCGCCTTGGCCATGCGGGCGATATCGCCGGTGTCCACCACCACGTAGGCGTCCTTGCAGCAGCGCGCGCAGGTGGTGCAGTCGAACTTCGCCAGGGCTTCCTCGATGAGCGACTGCAGCCGTGCATCCAGGCGCTCGGACGAATCGCACCTCAGCTTGAGCCAGGCGATGAAGGCGTCCACTTCCTCCTCGCGGGCGTCCGCCAGCTTCTTGATCCTTCTCAAATCGGTCTCCATGTCCCTCCTCGCGCACTCCTGGCGTTCAACCTGGACTACGCCATATTCTATGTGCTCAGCAGCCCGGGTCAAGTTCCGCGGCACCCGCTCATATACGGTGGAAGGGTTTCATCGCGCCTCCAGGAACAACATGCCGCCAGGGAGAGCTCTTTTTTCGCTGGTGCCTCCGGCAGTGGCCGAGGGTATAATGAATGTGCTTCTTTCTCGTTTGCCGGCTCGATACGCTGTGCCCCTCCGGCACAGCTAAGCAGAGGAGGGTTGCCGTGAGAGTCCTCATCACCGGGGCCGCTGGTTTCATAGGTTCCCATCTGACCCGGAGGTTGCTGGAACGTGGAGATGAGGTGCGCGGCCTGCTCCTGCCCGGCGAGGCCGACCGCGGGCTCGAGGCGATGGGGATGGAGGTAGTGCGGGGCGATCTCACAGCTCCCGCGAGCATCGCGGGGGTGGCGGAGGGTTGCGACAAGGTCATCCATGCCGCCATGCGGGTCATCGACTGGGGGAGGAAAAGGGACTTCTTCGACCTCGGAGTGGGGGGCACCCGTAACCTGCTCGAGGAATGCAGGGGGAAGGTGGAGCGCTTCGTGTACATGAGCTCCATCGCGGCCTACGGTTTCGGTCCTCCCCTCAAGGGTTTCGACGAGTATATCCCCCTGGTGAAGACGGGCCTCCATTACGGCGACGCCAAGGCGGAGGCGGAGCAGGTGGTAGGTTCCTACGCCGCGGCGGGGGACATGGAGGCGACGGTCATCCGCCCGGCCAACGTCACCGGGCCGGGGAGCGTATGGGTGCGGGAGATCCTCGACGTCATGCACAGGGGCCCCCTGCCGCTCATGGACGGCGGCGACTTCAGCGCCAGCCTGGTCTTCGTGGACAACCTGGTGGACGGGATCGTCGCGGCCATGGACAGCGCCGCCGCCGCGGGGCGCACCTATAACCTGCGCGACGACTACGATGTCACCTGGAGGGAATATATAACCTGGCTGGGAGGCCTTGTCGGCAGGAAGCCCATGGGCTCTCTACCCTATAAGGCGGCCTGGAGGCTGGGGTGGGCCATTCAGACGGCCTTCCTGCCTCTGGGCGTGCGACCCCCCATCACCGCCCAGGCGGTGGGGATAATGGGCACGGACAACGACGTCAGCAACCGCCGCGCCAAGGAGGAACTGGGCTGGAAGACCCGTGTCCCCTGGGAAGAGGCCAAGCTGATCATAGAGAAGTGGGTCCGCGACGACTACCACCCTCTAAAATAACCATAGGGTTCGACAGTATGCATCGCGAAAGCGACAGCGACGCCCGGAGGGCGGCGCGGCGGTGCCAGCGCTTTAACGGAGCGAAGCGAGGTTAAGGCCTGGCACGTGTGGTCTGCGCACATGCTGCGTCGCGAAAGCGACAGCGACGCCCGGAGGGCGGCGCGGCGCGGGATCGGACGAAGAGAAGCACATGGCATAAAACAGGGAGGTATGGACAATGGCTGAGGTGCATGGAGGACACATCGTAGCGGAGTATCTCAAGAACGTCGAGGGTATCGACACCATCTTCGCGTTGTCGGGGGGACACATCGCTCCCATCTTCGACGGCTGCCTCGACTCAGGCGTGAGGGTCGTCGACGTGCGCCACGAGCAGGCGGCGGTGATGATGGCCCATGCCTGGTCCATCTTCACTGGCAAGCCGGGGGTGTGCCTTGTGACCGCGGGCCCCGGGTTCACCAACTCCCTCACCGGCGTGGTCAATGCCTATCTCGAAAACGTCCCCGTGGTCGTCCTGAGCGGCATGGTGCCCCTGCGCGACCTCGACAAGGGGGCCCTACAGGACATGGACCAGCAGAGCATGGTGAAACCGGTGGTAAAGTGGTCGGGCAGGTGCCATCATATCGAGCGCATCCCCGAGTACCTGGAGATGGCTTTCCGCTACGCGGTATCCGGCAGGCCCGGTCCGGTCTTCCTCGAGTTCGCCACGGAGCCGCTTTACCAGGCCGTGGAAGAGGAGGAGATAAAGTATCCTTCCAGGCCGGCAGCCAGATACGCGGTGCTCCCGGGCGAGGATTCACTGCGGGAGGCGGTCGAGCTGCTGAACGGCGCCGAGAGGCCGCTCTTCCTCGGAGGGAGCGGCATCGCCCAGAGTGGCTGCGCGGCGGAGGTCAAGGAACTGGTGAAGAAGGCGGGCATCCCCACCCTTATATTCGATAACGGCCGCGGGGCCATACCCGACGAGCACCCACTCTCGTTGTGGGACGGCGGGCTCATGGGCATGCTGGCGGCGACGTCCATGGCCGACGTCGTCCTGGCCGTGGGCATCCGGTTCAACTGGGTCCTCAATTTCGGTGACACCCTGGCGGCCGCCAAGGTCATCAGGGTGGACATCGACCCGTCCGAGGTCGATCGCAACCGCCCGGCGGACTTGGCGCTGGTGGGGGACGCGGGCGCGGTGCTCTCCAGGCTCAACCAGATGATAGAGGAGAAGGACCGCAGCGATTGGCTCAACACCCTCAAGAGCACCTTCGCCACGCTCACCGCGGGAGAGGACCAGGCAAAGACGACGCCTTCGGAACCCATCCATCCTTTCCGTATCACCCAGGCAATAAGGGAGGCCACCGGTGATGACGCCATCTTCGTGGTCGATGGCGGAGACACCGTATACTTCGGGCTCATGGGGTTGAAGGCTACCCGGATGTCGGGGGTCATCGGCAGCGGCACCCTCTTCGGGTGCCTGGGCACCGGTGTGCCCTTCGCCATCGGCGCCAAGATAGCCTGCCCGGACCAGCGGGTGGTCCTGCTCACCGGCGACGGTTCCTTCGGCCTCAACGCCATGGAGCTGGAGACCTCCTGCCGCCACGACGCTCCCATCACCGTGGTCATCTGCAACGACCAGGCGTGGGGGATGGTCAAACACCACCAGGAGCTCTGTTACGAGGAATGCCGGGTGTGCGGTACCGAGTTGGGCGTGATCCACTACGAGAAGATCGCCGAGGCCCTGGGCGGACACGCCGAATTCGTGGACAAGGATGCGGACATCCTGCCGGCGATCCAGCGTGCGCTGGATTCCGGCGGCCCCGCCTGTGTCAACGTCATCACCGACCCCACCATCACCAGCCCGGCTACCCTGATGTTCGTGGAGGGTTTCAAGTTCTGAGCGTGCCCGCGCGGCGGCGGCCCCGAGGCCGGGGAAGGCGCGTCCCCGGCCTCAGGCGGAGAGTTCATCCGCGAAGCAGAACTCGCCCAGCTTCCGCATGGCCTCGTTCTGCAACCGGGATACGTGCATCTGGGATATGCCCATCTCCTCGGCGATCATCTTCTGGGTCCAGCCCTCCTTGAGGCGGAGCTCGGCGATGCGCCTCAGGCGCCGAGGCAGGCTGCCCAGGGCGTCGCCCAGGAGGAGCGAGGTCTCCAGCTCCTCGAAGGAGGCGTCGCACTCTCCCAGGACGTCGGCCAGGGGCGGCTGCTCCCCCCCGTTCTTGCCGCACCAGTCGATGGAGAGGGGCGCGAGATGGTGCATGGCGGACAGGGCCTCGATTACGTCCTCTTCGTCCGCGCCGATATGCGAGGCCACCTGGCTGACCACCGGCTCCCGCCCCGTCCTCTGTAGGAAGCGCTCCTCGTAGAGGACCACCTCGCGCTTGAGCTTCTGCAGCTTGCGCGGCAGCCTGACCATCTCCGCCTTGTCCCGGTAGAACTTCTTCAGCTCCCCCTCGATGTACGGGAAGGCGAAGGACTTGAAGGCGACGCCCTTGCCTCCGTCGTAGCGCTGCAGGGCCTTGAGCAGCCCGAGTGCCGCCACCTGGAAGGCGTCGTTATAGGGGAGAAGGGGCGATGAGTAGCGGTAGGCCAGGCTGCCCAGGACACCCCCATAGGCGCGGAAGAGTTCCTCCTTGGCACGCTGGTCGTCGTCCTCCACGATCCGGGCGACCAGCTCCTCCTCCGTTTCCCCTTCCATCCAGCGCACGCAGGCGCCCCTGTCTTTACGGTCCCTGTGCCTCATCGGCCTTGCAGTCGCCGTCCAGTAACACAAAGCCGGATCGCCCCCTTCTCTCTGGCCGGAAATATCTCCGTAGTCCATGTCCACTCGCGTCTTCTGTCATGCTAACGGGCGGATGAAAAGGCGGGTATCGGGTAAACGCTTCTATCGGCGAGGAGCAAACCCACCATCGCATGCGGTGCTTAGGTCCACCCCGTGAGGTAGGAACCACCTCACCCATGTGGTCGGATAGACTACATGGGTGAGGTCAGGGGCTGAGCGCCCGGCGCACGGCTCGGGGCGCCACTTCAGGAGGCGTCGAAAACGTCCTCGCGTTCCCGCGAGAAGCTGATGCTGCGCACCGGCAGGGGGATCACGATGCCGCGTTCCCTGTAGCGCCGGTGCAGCCGCTTGATGAACTCGTGCTTGAGCAGGTACTGGTCGACGTATTCGTCCACGCGCAGGATCACCGTGAACTCCACCCGGTACTCGGAGAAATCGTGATAACGGACGAAGGGTTGGAAGCGGTCCGCCCCCCCCGGTACCTCCCGCAGTACCTCCCGGGCGACTTCCACCGTCACCTCCTCGACCTCCTCCAGGCAACTGGAGTAGTCCACACCCACCTCCACCAGCACGGACATCTCCTTGCGCGGCTGGTTGAAGTTGGTGATGATGGCCGAGGCCAGCCGGGAGTTGGGGACCACGACCATGTTGTTGGGCAGGGTCTTTATGGTGGTGTTGCGCCAGGTCACGTCCTCCACGTAGCCCTCCTCGCCCGTGTCCAGCTGGATGAAGTCTCCGGGCTTCACCAGCTTGGAGGCCAGGATGTGCAGACCAGAGAAGAGGTTGGACAGTGTGTCCTGGAAGGCCAGGGCCACCGCGAAGCCCCCGATCCCCAGGGCGGTGACTATAGGCGCGATGGGTATGTCCAGGTACGACAGGATGACCACGAGCCCGGTGAGGAAGATGACGATGCGCAACATATTGCCCAGGATGGTGGTGGAGGGCACGACCCCCTCCGCCTTCCTAACGTAGAGGTCGACCAGTCCCGCCGTCACCCTCGCCGCCGCCACGGTGAGCGAGAAGATGATCAGCACCACCAGGGCCTTATGGTAGTAGACCTGCGCCACGGGGCTCAGGGCGGTGAGGCGGATAGCGCCGTACAGGCCCACGACGGCGAAGAGCAGGGTGACCATGCCGCGCAGACCGCTCCTGATCGCCGCATACGCATCCCACTGCGTTCTGGCGGTGATCTTCTCGAGCAGCTTGAGCACCACTTTTTCCGCCGCGAACCCCAGCGCCAGCGAGCCCGCCAGCAAGGCCAGCGGCAGCAGGAACTGGCTTCCGGTCACGAATTCCACTATCTCCGACATCTTTGACCCACTCGCTCTCGATCTCCCGTAAGCCGTTTAAAGACATATTAGAGAGGGCAGGCGGCAAAAGGTTCCAGGTATGCGCGCAAACACCATATACCGACAGTCCGGAACCGGTTCTTCATAGAGTAATAACGGCATTGCGGGCGAATCGTCTCACCCGTTTATGGGGTCAGGTCTTGGATTTTGGATACCCCGGTATGTGAAGCGAGGTTATTCTGAAAGTCCCGTTGCGAACAGCGGCTTTGCATCGACCGGCATCACCCTGTATCCAAGAAACAAGACCCGACCCCTTTAAGGCGAGAGGGGGTAACGGCCGTGTTCCCGGGCCGCTTCCACCATCCAGCGCAGCCTCTCGACGGATATGTCGGGATGGGAGTGGTCGGGAGCGAGGATATACCCGCCGCCCTGCCCCGCGTCGGCGATGGCCTGACGCACCGCGGCGAAGACCTCGTCCCTGTTCGCGTCGACCAGGATATGGGTGATGTCCAGGTTGCCGATGAGGCACATGCGTCCGCCCACCAGCTCCTTGGCGGTGGCCAGCTCCATGCCGGCAGTGGGCTCCAGGGGGTGCACGGCGTCGAAACCGCAGTCGGCGAAATATTCCAGGAGGGCGGTGGTGTTGCCGCAGGAGTGGATGACGATCTTCATCCCCTGGGTATGCGCCGTCTCCACGATGCGGCGGTGGGAATCGCCGAACAGCTCCTCGATGAGACGGGGATTGAGCATCGGCCCCGACTTATAGGCCAGGTCGTCGGTGTAGACCATGGCCGGCAGGCCGGCGTCGGCCATGGCCTCAACCAGCTCGCAGTAGAGGTCGGTGTGGAAGGCGATCATGCGCTCGAGGAAGGCCCTGTCTTTGCGGGAAGCCACCACGAAACGCTCGAAACCCAGGGGCTGCCAGATGTTCTCGAAGATGCCGTAAGAGCAGAAGCCGAGGATGAACATCTTCTCGCCGTACTTCTTGTACAGGCGCGAGAAGGCCCCGTTGACCTTGGCGGGCAGGCGCAACAGGGGCCTCTTATCCCAGGCCCTCCAGGCCTCCGGGCTGTCTATGAGGCCTTCACGGAAAGTGGGATTGCCGAGGTTGCCGCTGGCGTGGATCCCGACATCGTTGAGGCGCCCGTACATGTCGACCATCGTTCTGGAGTCGTTGAAGCGCAGCACCGGGAAGTATGGCAGCCACGCGGCGTCGTAATCCATCCTTTCGGCGGCGGCGGCCCCGAGATGAAGAAAGCGCTCAAGCTCAAGGTCGAGCAGGGAGAAACTCTTGACGCGGGGAAAGAAAGCGTCCATGAACCCCGTGGAAAACGGCAGAGCGATCATCCTGTGCAGCGGGTGGGCTTTCCTGCCCAGTATGGCGTTGTCGGTGGTGTATTCCAGCATGAGGTCCAGAACGGGCACGCGGTCAGGCTCCCGCAGCTCCAGCGCCGCGAGCGCCCTGTCATGTTTGTCCGACAAAACACCTCACCTCCACATCTAGCAACCTTTTGCAGGATTATATGATAACGCTCGACAGAATGCATCGCGTGAGCGATAGCGACGCCCGGAGGGCGGTGCGACGGTGCCAGTCGCCTGGCCGATTCCGATCGGCAAGGCCTGGCACGCATGCGAAGGGACGACAGCCGAGCATCGGCGGTTGAACCGCCTGCATCGCGTAGGGCTTGCCATGGGTCATTCCGCAAGGGGGGCGGTGAAGAAGAAGGCAGCCCCTTCCCCGGGCCTCGATCGCACCCACACCTTTCCGCCCCAGGCCGTGACGGCACGCCTTACCGTCGACAACCCGATGCCCAGGCCCTGGGTACCGGCGAGGGAAAAATGCTTGAAGGGCTCGAAGACCCTCTCGTGCAGCTCGGGAGGTATGCCGATGCCGTTATCGCGTACGCAGAAAGTGGCAAAGGGGCCGTCCACGGTCGCGCCTATGGCCACCTCGGGACGCGGGTTGTCTCCCATGTGCTTGAGCGCGTTGGAGATGAGGTTGCTCAGCACCTGGCGCAGCTTGACCGCGTCCACCGCGATGCGGGGCAGGCCAGTCGCCACCTCGATGCCGACGCCCCTTCTGAGGGCCTCGTCCTTTAGGTCGATGAGCACTTCCAGCAGGACCTCCTCCGGGTCCACATCGGATTCTCTGATGTCCATGTGCCCGGCCTGCGCGTATTGCAGGAGGGAGTTGATGAGGTCGCTCATGCGCCGCGCCCCCCTGGCTATGGCCTCCAGGCACTCCCGCTCCGCCTCCGGTCTTCCCTCCGCGTCCGCCTCCAGGGCGGCCTTCGCGTAACCCTCAACGACGGCCACCGGCGAGAGCAGGTCGTGGGAGATGGTGTGGGCGAACGCCTCCAGTTCCTCGTTGCGTTCACGCAGCTCCGCATCCATCTTCTTGCGCTCGGATATGTCCCTGGTGTAGGAGACCATCCTCCGGGGCTCTCCCGCGGCATCCCTGATAAGGGCCGCGCTCAGATCGGCCTGGAAGTGTGAGCCGTCTTTCCTGAGCAGGGTCAACTCGACGTTCCTCGCGTAGCCCGACCGCATCATCTGCGCCAGCTCTCCCGTCGCTCTCTCCCTGTCCTCGGGAGCGATGAGATCGAGGGCGCTGGTCCCCAACATCTCCTCGGCGTGCTCAAAACCGTGCATCTTTACAAGTTGCGGGGAGACGAAGATGATATCCGCGTTCATATCGGTGACAGTGATGCCGTCAGGCGACGTGGTGACAAGGGTGCGGTAGAGCTCCTCCGACTCCCGCAGCTCGCCCTCCGCGCGCTTGCGGTCGCTGATGTCCCGGAAGCTCAAGACGATCCCCTCGACCGCGGGGTGGTCGAGGAAGTTCTTACCGATGCCCTCCAGGTGGCATATGGAACCGTCCTTGTGTATAGCCCTTACCTCCCGCAGCGGAGAGAAGCCGGGGTCTTTCGCGGCGGCCGCTACGGTCTCCGCCGCAGCGCTCGCGTCCTCGGGATGTACGAAGTCCAACGCGTTTCTTCCCAGCATCTCCTCGGGATTATATCCGAGTATGCTCTTAGACGACCTGTTGATATAGGTGATGGAGGCGGAAGCGTCGATGATCATGATGATGTCCATGGTGTTCTCCATCACCACGCGGAAATACTCCTCGCTTCGTTTCAGGGCTTCCTCGATGCGCTTGCGGTCGGTTATGTCGCGCGAGGTCACCACTACGCCCCTGACGTCCGGGTTGTCCAGGAGGTTCGTGCCCATGGATTCAATGAAACGCCAGGAGCCGTTCTTATGCTGGAAGCGGTATTCCCAGTGCTGCACCGCGCTGGGGGAGCGGACGCCGTCGCTGTAGGATGCGAGGAGGGTCTCGCGGTCGTCGGGGTGGATGAGTTCGAAGGCGAAACGTCCGTTCAGCTCGCCCGGCTCGTAGCCGAGATATGTCTTGACCGCGGGGCTGTTATAGACGACTAGGCCCTCGACATCCAGGACGGTGATCATGTCGAGGGTGTTGTCGATGAGCAACCTGAAGTAGGTGTCCGGTTCGGCCCGCTCTCCGTCATTCATTCCCGTGTCATCTCCCCGTCGCGCGGCGCTCCATGCGGAGTCATCCAAGAATAATATTACCGGAAAATTACCAGAAATACAGCGTACCCCAACCGGGTATCATATAGGTGATAAGGTTCTTGAGCACCGGGAAGGATGGCCGCACCGCATATCGGGCAGGAAGCAGTGGCGGCGTCCACGAGCGAGGACCGGAGGGTGAGAAGGCTGGAGCAAGAGCTTGACCGATTGCGCCGCCGCCTGGCGGAAGCGGAAAGGGAGCTGGCGGAGGAGAGGGAGCGATGCGCCGCTCTCGCCGAGAGCTGCCAGAAGTCGGAAGAGGCCCTGCGCAAGTACTCGGAAGACCTAGAGGAGAGGATGAAGGAGTTGAGGTGCCTCTACGGCATCTCCAACATCATCGAGCAACGGGACCTTACGCTGGAGGAGATACTGATCAGAGCCGCCGATGTGATACCGCCCGGTTGGCGGCACGTCGATATCGCCCGCGCCAGGATACGCCTCTTCGGGCAGGACTATCCCAGCGGGGATTTCGCGGAGAGCCCGTGGAGACAGTCGGCGGCGATATTCGTCCACGGAGAGAGGGCGGGGTCCCTCGATGTCTTCTATCTCGAGCAGAGGCCAGATCGTGACGAAGGGCCTTTCCTGAAGGAGGAGAGGGACCTCATCGACGCCCTGGCGGAGAGGCTGGGCAGGGTGGCCGAGCGCAAGGGCATGGAGGAAGCCCTCCGGGAGAGCATGGAGCGCTACCGGCTCATCTATGACTACACCGGTGAGGCCATCTACACTTACGATACCGAGTTCGTACTCATCGGGGTGAACCGGAAGGCCTGCGAGTTCATCGGTTACGCTGAGGACGAGCTGGTGGGCCGTAACATCATGGAGCTGGGCATCCTCCACCCCGACGACTACGAGCGTACGCTGGAAGACATTGCCAGGCTCTTCCGGGGCGAGGTGGTCAATGACGAACTGCGTTTCGTCAAGAAGGACGGGTCCGTCGCCATCGGTAGCGTTACCGGCGCGCCCCTGTTCGACAAGGAGGGAAAGATTATCGCCTTCACCAACGTGGCCCGGGACATCACCGAGGCCAAACAGGTGGAACTGGCCCTGCTCGCAAGCGAGGACAGGTTCCGCAGCATCGTCGAGCAGTCCCACGACGGCATCGTGCTGGTGGACAGGGAGGGAATCGTCGTGGGGTGGAACCAGGCCCAGGCCGACATAGTGGGGCTGTCGCGGGGAGAAGCCCTGGGCAAGCACCTGTGGGACCTGCAGTTCAGCCTGGCGCCCGAGGAACGCAGGACGGAACATGCCTACGAACGCCTCCGGGAACTGGTGCTGCAACCCTTGGAGAGCGGCCATGCCGACTGGTTCGGGGAGAAGCGGGAACACGAGATATGGCGACCAGACGGGCAGCGGCGCACCATCGAGGCGGTGACCTTTCCCATCCAGACCTATGAGGGTTTCATGATGTGCAGCATCACCCGGGACATCACCGAACAGAAACTGGCTGAAAAGGAACTGATGCGCATCAACCGGGAGCTGGACGCGTACGCCCACGTCGTCTCCCACGACCTGCGGGGGCCCATCTCCATCATCATCTCCGCCAGCGACGCTCTGCGGGAGATGATCCGGGCCCCCATGCATGAAGGCAGCGTGGAACAGGCCGGGCGCGCGGTGGAGATAATCCGCAGCAGCTCCGAGACGGCGCAACGGCTGGTGGAGGACCTCCTGAGCCTGGCGCAGGCGGGCCAACGTCCCGAGCGGCCGGTGGAAGTGGACGTGGGCAAGGTGGTGCGCCAGGTGCTGGCGGAGAGGTCAGTTTCCATCTCCGGAAAGAACATGAGGGTGGAGGTGGACGACGACCTGGGACACGTGGTCGCCGACCCCGTCCATATCTACCAGCTCTTCAGCAACCTTGTGGCGAACGCCGTGAAGTACAATGACAGCCCGGACCCGCGCCTGGTCATCCGTTACCGGGGTCTGGGGGGAGGCGTACACCGCTATACCGTCGAGGACAACGGTGCCGGCATACCGCCGGAGGACAGGGAGCGGGTATTTCTGCCTCTGGTCAAGGGGAGAGGCGGGGGAGCGGGGGTCGGGTTGGCCATCGTCAAGAAGGTGGTGGAGGTCTATGGCGGCACCATCGGGATCGCGGGCGGAGAGGGAGCACGCTTCGAGATAACGCTGCAAGACAGCTCAATCATGTAATGGGTTTGGACGATAGATTAGGGACTGTTGCGGGCAGGGCTGTATGAGTCTATGGTAGTAGATGCCGGGCCTGCGGAGATAACCGAGGCCGCCAGCCTGGGTGGCGGAGAAGAGGAAGATCGAGGATATGACCGCGACCATACTTATAGCGGACGATGCCCTTTTCACGCGCATGATGCTGCGCAATATCCTCGTCGAGAACGGTTTCAACGCCATCGTGGAGGCGGAGACCGGGACCGAGGCGATATGGGCCTACGAGCGTTGGAAGCCCGACCTGGTGATCATGGACATCAACATGCCGGAGATGGACGGTATGGCCGCGGCCAAGAGCATCCTGGTGACCGATCCGCAGGCCAAGATCATCATCTGCAGCGCCCTGGGCGAGAAACAACTAATGCTGGAGGCCCTGCAGGGGGGCGTCATGGATTTCATCACCAAGCCCTTCCAGCCCGAGAAGGTCATTGAGGTAGTGAGGAAAGCCCTGGCCTAGCCGCGATCATCCCCAATCGGTGCGGAAGCCTTTCCCCCCCGGGGGCCAGGAGAAAGCGATGGCCCCGGCGGCACAGACATACCAGCACGATGCGCACTCCATGCACTTTTCCAGGCTTTTCACCCTCGCCTTGCGGCCGGAGATCTCGAAGCAGTCCCCCAGGCATACCCGTACGCAGTCGGCGCAGCCGTCGCAGTTCTCCGCGATGACCTGGATGAAGTCGCCGGCGCCCTCGACCCATTCCACTCCCGGCAGGTCCTCGTAAGACCGGGCCATCTCAAACACCTCCCCTGCCCGGAGGGTCGAAGGTGGCCGGGTCGGCCCGGCGTACGAAGTCCACGATCCTGTCGCTCGCGGGGCCTGTGAACCCCTCGAGTCTTTCCATGCCCCGGAGGGCCGCCTCCAGCAGCGGCAGCACCGCCTTCATGGCCGGATTGGCGAAACGGCATAGCGGTTCGGCCAGTCCGACCCCCGCCCTCACCAGTGGCGCCAGCGGACGCAGCACGGCGTCGGCCGCCGCCAGCACGCCGCGGAATACCGCCTGTGCCACGCGTGGCTGCGAGGAAGGGTCGCGCGGGGGGAGCTCCTTACCGCCGCTGTAGTCATAGCGCTCGTAGATCCAGTTGAAGTAGTAGCGGAAGAACATCCTTATCCAGGCGGTGATGACGGTGGGGTCCTCCGCCAGTGCCCGCAGGACGTTCTGCATCAGCGGTGTGCTCACGTGGGCGAAGCCCCCGAGTCCCCAGCCGTCGTGCACGTAGCCCCTGAACTCGCCTAAGTCATGGTGCTCCTGGGCAAAGCGGAGGTTGTAGCGGTTGGGGGCGGTGATGGACCACTGCAGGATAGGGTGGCCGCGGATGCGCTCGTCATAGCGGGCAAGGAACTCCCGCGAGGTGTCCCCGGCGCGCAGGGCCTCGATGGCCACGTCGGCGGCGATATCGGCGGAGAACCAGGCCGCTGGGACTCCGTCGCACAGCTCCGTGCTCTCCAGCCCGGCCGCATCGCCGATGAGGATCATGCCATCGGTATGGTTGGGCATCTCGCGCAGCTCGCGGTCCAGGCCCACGAAGATCTCGAAGCTCTCCCAGGTGCGGGCGCGCAGCTTGATGCGCGGCGCCACCTCGTCTCTCCACCACGGCAGCTTGCTGGTGATGTTGTCGTGGTACTCCTTGAATAGCTTCCTCAGGTTGGGGACTTCCCCGCTCGACAGGCGCAGGCACTGGTCCTGCATGAAGTGGATGCTGCCGCGGTACGGCCACACCATGAGGCCGTTGCCCTGTCCAAGTGGAGGGGCCAGCTTCTGCTCGTCCCAGGCCCAGCAGAAACGCAGGGTGTGCCCCATGAGCCGGTCCAGCTCGTCCTTGTCTATCTCGTAGTCGTAGACGTCGGCCAGGGAGATGGCCTCCGGGGGATATTTCTCCCGCACCCCGGCCTTGACCGCCAGCAGCCCCTGGGACCCCTCGGCGTCGATGACGATGCGCGCGCGGATCTCCTCGCCGCTGTCCGTCCTCACCCCGGCGATACAGCCACCGGAGCGCAGCACGTCCACTACCGTGACGGAGGTGCGCAGTTCCGCCCCGGCCTCCACCGCCTTCTCCGCCTCCCACTGGCAGAAGGGCTGGCAGTAGGCGTTGTATCCGAAGCTGATGACGGGGGAGAGGGGCTTGGGGACGCGCAGGGAGCCGTCTGTTTCGATATCTCCGCTGTCCACGTCCTTGATGATGAAGTTGATGATGCCGTCCACCGGCCTCTCGATGGGTGGGTTGCCGTCGCGGATGAACGCGGGACCGAAGAGGAAGCCGTAGAAGGGGATGGTCAGCCCGGAGATAACCTTTTCTCCCACCTTCTGCGAGCGTTCGAGCATCAGGGTGCGCAGGCCCGCCTCGGCACATTTTTTCGCGGCAACCGGTCCGCCGAAACCGGCCCCCACGATGACGACGTCGTAGTCCTCCATGTCCCCCTCCCCTATTGCCGGGGCGCGGAGCCGTACGTGGGCGAAGACGGCCTGGCCGCGCTTTCCGGCTCTGTGATCACCGACATCACCGGGTCGCTTGCTCCTCTATGATATCCCGCCGTCGCGGCAAAGCCTAGGGGCACGGCGCCATGGGCCGATTGAGGAGGATCAGCCGCAACGGTGGCGCGGATGTTATAAAATCATAAGCGTTGTGAGGTCCGGCAGCTCCGACAGCGGAAGGGAGGATGCCTTATCGATTACGAAAAAGACGCTAAATGGTACCGCAACTGGTATGTCATCCTGGGCGCATCCCTCATCTTCCTCACGGTGGTCCTCTACCTCGTCCATTACGCTATCTTTAGGGACGCTCACCATATCTGGATCTACATGCTCGGGGACATAGCCTTCCTCCCAATCGAGGTGCTGCTGGTCACGCTCATCGTCCACCGCGTCCTGGACATACGCGAGAAGCGCAACCGCATGGAGAAGCTGAACATGGTCATAGGCGCCTTCTTCAGCGAGATGGGCATGCAGCTATTGCGCTCCTTCGCGGAGTTCGATACCACCTGCCAGGAGATCAAGGACTGCCTGGAGGTGAAGGAGGCCTGGAAGGACGATGATTTCCGCCGCGCGGAGACATCGGTCTCGGAATACGAATGCGCCATCGGCAGGGACGACAAACTCCTTGAGGAGATGCGCGAGTTCCTCCTCTCCGAAAGGGACTTCCTGCTGGCCTTGCTGGAAAACCCCACCCTGCTGGAGCACGAGACCTTCACCGACCTGCTGTGGGCCGTCTTTCACCTCACCGAGGAGCTGAAGTACCGCTACCTCATCGAGGATCTGCCGGAGGCGGACCACAAGCACCTCTGCAACGATATCGCCAGGGCTTACCGCCTGCTGCTGCGGGAATGGCTGGTCTACCTGGAGCACCTCAAGAACAACTACCCTTACCTCTTCTCCCTCGCCGCGCGCATGAACCCCCTGGACCCCGAGGCATCCCCCGTCATCGCACAAAGCGCCGACTTCATCTCATCGTAGAGGCCGGATGGCACGTGCGGGAAACCGGCCCCGAGCCTGAGCCGTCCCGCCGTGTCGCCTCCAGCCCACCGCATCGATCTGCCGATAGTTGTAGAGATGTCTGCCGCGGTCACGGGATGTATGGTGCGGCAGTTCAGAAAATTGTAGTTCAGGCAGGCGAGGATGGAGTTGATCTGATATGGCAAGAGCAAAGATCTGCCCGGAGTGCGGGGTGCCCCTCAGCGTCACCAAGCACCATACCTGGTTGCCCAACGGTACCATCCTTGAAGACGGCAATCTCGACCACCGCATGGTATTCATCGAGAGCGAGAGCCTGCGGGATACTTTCTCGGGTATAGAGGGCATCATGGGCATCTCCATCGCGAGGATCATTATCGAGAGCCAGCGCAGATCCACATATGACTCCATCGACCATGCTCTGCCGGCACCGGTCAAGGCTATCTTCCGTTATGTGGGCACCGGGCTCATATCACGGTATATCGCGAACATCGGCAGATTGACCGGCCGCGGTGATATCGAGGTGGTGTCTTTTAAGAGGCGGAAGGGCGAGGATGACTATATCAAGCTGCGCATCCGTGAACCCTTCTCGCTGTCCCACTTCAGCGGAAACTTCGTCGGCGCCATGGAAGCGGTGGATGGGAGGGAGATCGAGGTCACCTACGTGGAGACCGCGCCCGACGAATACGAACTCACGGCGAGGATCTCCGGCCATCCCCTGGAATTAACGGAGAGACTGCAGAGGAAAGCTCCCCGCTACAAGGAAGGGGATTTTAAACTTCCGAGATGCGGGGTCTGCGGTGGCCCCGGGATCCTGGCCGATTACGTCTGGCTGCTGGACCGGGGGGTCATAGAGAACAGGGAGAGCAAGCGCCGCATGGTACTGGTAAGCACGGCGACCCAGGAAGCTATTATCGATGAGCTGCAGGCAGAGCTCGGCGATTCTATCATCCAGGCGGCGATGGAGGCACAGCGCAGCCTGGTCGCGACCGGCTTCTTCTCGAGCGAGGAGATAAAGGGTGTCGATGACTTCCGTACCCAGTTCGCCTACCGTGGCCTGGGCAACCTGGTAGAAGTCGAGCTCGACCAAGACCACCTGCATTTCCGCCTGGAGAACGCCTGCCTCCACCCGATGGTAGCGGGACTGGTCCAGGGCCTCTACGAGCGCGCCTTCGGTACTGAAAGCGAAATGGAGTGGGAGGTCACCGCCGATAACGACCTCGTAGCCGAGGTGAGCAAGAAGAGTTGAACTTGATGGCACGCATGATCGCGAGCAGCCCGGATCCCCGGGTTGTGCGTATGGCACGCACTGGAACTTCCAGGTCGCCTGGATAGGGGCATTACCTCGCGGGAAGCCCCTGGGCCCGCTATTTTTCCTCGCCCGCCCGAAAGCGTGGGCGGTATACTGGGCATTTCGCCACGCACAGACCGCAACGCACGCCGCTCATCCCCGGCAGGCCCAGCTTGATGTAGTACTTGAGGCAGGCCGCCTTGTCCGTTCCCCTGCCGTCCTCGCTGAGGGCGCCCACCGGGCAGGCCTTTACGCAGGCATAGCCGCAGCGCTCGGGCCGGCACAGCGTCGCCTCGCGCGGGCTTCCCGCCGGCAGCTCCGCGTCGGTGAGCAGGGCCACGAAACGCACCCTGGCGCCGTGCTCGGGGTGGAGCAGGAGGTTGTTGACGCCGATCTCCCCCAGGCCCGCTTCCACGGCCATGTGCCGGAAGGAGAGGTTCTCCCACAGCACCTTCGCGTTGAGCAGGTCGTGGACGCGGGGGACGGCGGCCAGGTGGCGCAGCAGTTTGAGCAGCAGGGCCGGCCGCTTGTCCAGGTTCCACCCCGGCATCTCCAGGTAGGGGACGGGGAAGGCCTTGTGCCCGCGGTCCTGCAGGCAGGCGGCCGCGTCGAAGAGGGCGTGGTTCAGCCGCGTGTTGGCCATGTGGAAGTTCACCGTGTACTCCTTGCGCGTCGCCGGCAGCTGGTCCAGGGGGAGGTCCAACATGCGCATGCCCATGAGCACGATGGAGCGGGCGCTCGCCAGGTATTCGCCGGGGCGGTGCCCGGGCGGCGCCTTTTCCCCATATGCCAGCGCGTCCGCCACCCCGAACAGCTCCGTCCCCGCCGCTTCCCTCAGCGCGTCCAACAGGTCCATGTCCACCTCCGGGTACGGGTCGCGCTCAGGCCTTGGAGACGGGGAAGGATACCTCGGTGAGCAGCTCCGACTCCGCCACCTGGCTTGGGTCGTTGAGCCAGACCTCGCGGGCGGGCCCCGCGTACTGGTAGCCGTTCTCCTTTACCCAGGCCTCCATGTCGTTGTAGGCCAACTCCACCGTGTTGTAGGGGCCCTTGTGCATGGTCACCGCCGCGAGCCCCCCGGGGACCTCGCGCGCCTCGATCTCCCCCTTGCTCTCCAGCAGGCGGTTCACCGGCACGCACAGCTCCATCTCGAAATCGTTGGGATCGAACCCTTGCATATCACCGAAATACAGGCCGAACGGCGCCCCGCTGGGGTACTCGCCCAGCTCACCCAGGTAGCCGAAGATGGCGCCGAACCCCGCGCCGATGTCCCCCTGGATCTTCTCCATGGAGGTGCGGAAGCGCTTCCCCAGCACCATCTGCGCGGGCTGCTCCTGCAGTTCGATCTTCCTCTCCATCTCACGCTCCTTTCATCCGCGACTGAACCTTCACCCCGAGCATCGAGCCTCCCCCAGGGGGAGAGTCAAGCCCGTTTTAGTGACAAGCGGTCCGCTTGTGGGAGGCGTGGCGGCAGGCGTCACGGGTCACCCGCCCGGCCGCGGTGTGTGCCGGGTTCGAGGCTCAGCCCTGCCCGACCGGGAACATTACCTCCGTTCGCAGGTCTGCCTCGTCGTCGATCTGGTCCGGACCCACAAGATAGACTTCCCGCGGCGGTCCGGTATAACCGTAACCCTTCTCCTTCACCCAGAGGTCCAGGGCCTGGTAGGCTTCGGCGACCTCGTGATAGGGGCCCATGTGCATGGTCGAAGCCATGAGACCGCCGGGGAGTTCCCTCCCGCTGACGCGCCCTCCTCCGCCCATGGGGCGGACCACCGGGACGCAGATCTCCATGTCGATGTCTTTCTCGTCCCACTCCTCGCCGTAGTAGATGCTGAAGGGTGGGCCGGCCGGGAACTCCCCCCGCTCCCCCAGCCGGGCGAAGATGTCCCCGAAGGCGGAACCTATGGACGCGTCCAGCTCTCCATAAGTGGTATGAAAACGGACGCCCAGGATGAACTGGTCCGCCATCTCCTTGAGGCTCACCTGCCTTCCCGGGACCTGTTCCTCTCCATCGATGAGGCGCTCGATGGAGGAGACGATGGAGCGGTATTCCTCAAGGCGCCTCTGCAGCCCTTGGCGGTGTGACTCGAGCAAGGCCCGTTGCATGTGGGGGTCGCGCTCCCTGATGAAGAGCTGGATATCCTCAAGGGGCAACTCGAGGGAACGCAGCAGGCGGATGAGGTTGGCCTCGTTGAGTTGCGCCGAGCTGTAGTAGCGGTAGCCGCTCCTGGAGTCGATGTGGCCCGGCTTGAAGAGGCCGCGCTCGTCGTAGAAGCGCAGCGCCTTCACGCTCATCTTGCTGACCCGGGAGAACTCCCCGATGCTGAAGAGGTCGCCACCCATGACCGCCGTGCTGCCCTCCCTTGCCGTCCGCCTCTCTCCGACCCGGACGATGCATCCTATATATTACCCACAAGCGCTGACAGAAATGCCTCCCGAGGCGTGGGGCTCGGAGCATATGGGAGCGCACGGGCTGTCCGTGTCACTGCCGCCGGCCATACTGATGCTGGGAGAGTATGAAAAGACAAGGGCGGACCATGGACGTGGAGGAGAAACTCAGGATACTGGGGGGCGCGGCGCGTTACGATGTATCGTGCTCCTCCAGTGGCGTTAGGAGACCCGGCCGCAAGGGGAGGCTGGGGGACTGCGCCAGTGCCGGCATCTGTCACAGCTGGTCCGACGACGGGCGCTGCATCTCGCTGTTGAAGGTGCTCTTCTCCAACCACTGCATTTACGACTGCGCCTACTGCGCCAACCGGGCGTCGGTGTCGCGGCCGCGTGCTTCTTTCACCCCCGAGGAGCTCGCCGAGCTGACCATGGATTTCTACCGCCGCAATTATATCGAGGGGCTCTTCCTCAGCTCCGCCGTGTGGGTGAGCCCCGACTACACCATGGAGCGGCTTCTCCTCACCGCCAGCAAGCTGCGGCGGGAGAAAGGCTTCAACGGCTACATCCACCTCAAGGCCATCCCCGGGGCCAGCCCGGAGCTCATCCGGCGGGCGGGCATCCATGCCGACCGCATGAGCGTGAACATCGAGCTGCCCACGGAGAAGAGCCTGCGCAAGCTTGCCCCCGACAAGCGGAAGGAGGACATACTCGGCCCCATGGGGGACGTGGCGGAGCGCATCGACGGCAACCGGGAGGAGAGGAAACGTTTCAAGAGGGCGCCTGCTTTCGTCCCGGCGGGTCAGAGCACCCAGCTCATCGTGGGAGCCACGCCCGAGAGCGACCTGCGCATCGTGAGCCTGGCCGAGGCCCTCTACGGCAGGTACTCCCTCAAACGCGTCTACTACTCCGCCTTCATGCCGGTGTCTGACGACCCGCGCCTGCCCCGCCTGGAAACGCCGCCCCTCCTGCGCGAACACCGCCTCTACCAGGCGGACTGGCTGCTGCGCCACTATCACTTCACCGCGGGCGAGATCCTCGACGAGGATAACCCGCAACTGGACGAGGAGCTGGACCCCAAGTCGGGGTGGGCCCTGCGCAACCCACAGTTCTTTCCGGTGGAGGTCAACCGCGCCGACTACGAGTCCCTGCTTCGCGTGCCCGGCCTCGGGGTGAGGTCGGCGAAGAGGATACTCTACGCCCGGCGTATCCATTCCCTCGACTTCGACGCCCTGCGAAAGATCGGGGTGGTGTTGAAGCGTGCCCGGTACTTCATAACCTGCGGGGGGAGGTACTACTCGGGGGAGAAAGTGGGGGACGAGGAGATCAGGCGCAACATAACCACCTTCTTCCATCCGGCAGCCCCGGGACCGCCGGCTTCGCGGCAGCTGTCCCTCTTCGCGCAGGCGGGCATACTCGCTGGGGTGGAGGACGCGTTCTCCAGCGCCAGTGGGGAGCTGTGACCGTGCCGCGGCTCTACCTCTATGAGGACGGCTTTCCGGGGCTGCTCACGGTGCTGGACATGCTGCGGGAGGCAGACGAGGAGCCCGAGGACATCGTGGCCGCCGGGAAAGCCGTCCAGGTGAGCCTGCTGGCCGACACGGTGCGGGTCGAAGCGGACACGGTGCGGGCGGAGCGCCTGTGCGGTGATTTGCGCGAGAGCATCTCACCCAATGCCCTCCGGCACGCCTTCCGCGCCTTCCTCTCGGAGGAGGAGGGCGCCGGGTACCATATCTACCGTTACCTGCGGCTGGGCTGGGAGGTAGGGGCGGACGTGGACGCCCGCCTGGGCGACCAGCACGTGCATGCGGTCCACCGCATGAGCAGGCGCACGGGGTGCGAGGCCCACCGAATGCAGGGGCTGCTGCGGTTCCGCCAGCTCGAGGGGGGTCTGTACTACGCCCCCATGGAGACGCGTTGCGACGTGCTCTGCCTGGTGGTGGGGTATTTTCTCGGGCGCATGGGCGACCAGGACTGGGTCATCCATGACCTGGGGCGCGGGCATGCCGCCCTCTGCCACGGCGGTGAGCTGCATCTCGTTGACCTGCCCGGGTTCGACCCGCGCCTGAGCGAGCGCGAGAAGCGGTGCCAGGAGATGTGGAGGGAATATTTCAAGACCATCGCCGTCTCCGGCAGGCGCAACCCCCGCCTTCAGAAGAACCACATGCCCATGCGCTACTGGAAGCTCCTGGTCGAGGAACCCTCCGTCTAAGGGGACGGGTCTTGGATTTTGGATACCCTGGTATGTAATGGCATAAATTAGCAACTATATCCTTGTTGTACAGCGATTTTAAAAGCAGTATTCTGACTCCAAGATCCAAAACCCAAGACCTGACCCCCCGGTGCGCGGATTGCGTCCTCTATGATAATATCTCTATGCTTGTGCAATTATTGGGGAAGCCGGTACATGCTAACGGGGAATCTTTTTCTCCTGTACGTTTTTCATAAAAAATGGCCGGTTGGATAGCGGTCCGTTTCAAAGATCAGGGGGGTAACGATGAGACCGCACACATTTCTCGCGTGGATCCCGGGAAAAAGAAGGGCCGCTGCGGCCCTTGCCGTGATCATGGCCCTGCTATTGGCGGTCATGCTCATCCCCCTCGCCGCGGCGGCCGGGGCGGAGGGGACACCCAGGCGCGGTTTCCCCAAGGAAGCACCTGGGGAGAAAGGCCGCGGTCCCGGAGAGGGAGGAAGCGGAGAAGCCCCGGCGGAGTCGGCGGCCTTCGAACTCTCCAACCCCGTCTCCCCGGACGATTTCCAACGCGTCGCCAGCTACGGCGAGAGCTACCTTGCCGAGAACAGCGCGGGAAAGAGACTGCTGTACCTGGAGGGGGACGCCTACCAGAGGGGCTATGCCGAGGGCTATCTCTGTCCGCAGGGCGCACAGAGGATGACCAGGGACTACCTTGAGAATTTTCTCCTGGAGATGGGCGAGGAATTTGGGCTGGACCTGGACTTCAGGCAGTATCCATGGTTATGGGACCTGATGTGGAACATCCTCAAGATACTGGTCATGGCCAACCAGGACGCCGTCCCCGAGGAATTCCTCCAGGAGATGCGGGGCATATCGGACGCCTGCCGCGACCTGGGATACGACGTCAGCTACAGGGACGTGCTGACCCTGAACGCAGGCATAGACACCCTGCAAAGCGTGCTCACCGGGTTCCAGGCCCTGTTCTGCAACGAGTTCGCGGTCTTCGGGGATGCGACGGAGGACGGCAGCCTCCTGCATGGGCGCGACCTGATGTTCGCCACGGGAGGGGACGTCCTGGCGGACGAATCCCTGATCATGGTGCACAGACCCACGCAGGGCTATCCATTCGTTACCTCGGCCGCTCCCGGACTCGTGGGCATCCCCACGGGGCTGAACACGCAGGGTGTCAGTTGCGCCATGGACGTGGTGTATTCCATCTTCACCCGGCCCCTGATAAGCGGCAAAGGCACTATGATCCTGTGCCGGGAGATGGTGCAGTTTGCCGGCTCCCTCGACGAGGGGATCGCGCTTATCCGGGACAGCGACCGGGCGGTGCCCTGGCTCTATCTCGTCGCGGACGGCAAGCAGTGCGAAGCCGCGGTGCTCGAGACTTTCGCCTCGAGTCTTCTGCCCCCCGGGGACTACCTGCAGAGATATCTCAACCGGCTGTTCCTGGGCTTGCTGGGCATGTTTTTTCCCGGCCTGAACCAAGGCGGGCAGGCCGTTTCGCCCACGGGGACTGCCGCTGACGGGGGGTGGGAGATAGTGAAGGGTGAAGTCGTGGGCAACGACCTCCTGGAACCCTCACCGCACCCGTCCTGCCCCAGCCTGGACAAAGGCGTCATGGTGAGATGGCCGGATTACGTCGATCCGGAATGGTTTGACGCTCCGGGAGCGGTCCCCCCGGGCCTGGCCTGCGGTTTCTTCCCCAGGCAGTCGGAGGAATACCCCGACCTCGTGGCCATGACCAACCACTACATCATCCCCCTGATGGCGCTGACATACCCCTCCCTGGCCTGCAGCAGTGACAGCACTTCGCTGTGGAGGTACGACACCATGCTCGGCCTCCTGGACGAGGGCTACGGGGACATCGACGAGGCAAGGGCCATGTGGATCATCGATTTCCTGAACCCGGCCCGCTGCGACTACTACGGTACGGATACCTCGCAGTCCGTCAAGGGGCACCACGTGCTCATGGACAACGGGGACCTGGAGATGTGGTCCCTGCACGGTTACTACGACACCCCCTGGGTGCACGTGGACCTGATGGAAGTGCTCGCGGGTTCCTGAGCGGCAGGCCGCGCATGGCGGCGGGCATCCCGCGTGCCCCCTCGGACCGTTCGCGGGATGCCGGCCGCGTTTCCCGGCTGGACCGCCGGCCTCAAAGACCCCCGTTCTCTAATCTCCGTCTAAGGGGTCTTGGATTTTGGATTTAGGAGCCAGAATGCCGTTTTTAGAATTGCGGTACAACAAGGATATATCAGCCAATATATGCCATTACATACCAGGGTATCCAAAATCCAAGGCCTGACCCCTTCATGGTACGGCGGGCAGGATGAGACGGGAAGCCACCCCATGGCCGCGGAAGAGCTGGATGAAGGAGAGCCCGAAATGCGGCAGGCAGGAGAGAAGGTCCGCCGTGGATATCTCCAGCTTTATCCTGCTGCCCGCGGCGAAGCGGTGGTAGCAGGCCTGCATCTCCACCGGTTCCTCCGCCGTGTTCAGGGTGGTCCAGGTCCCAGGGTCGTAACCCTCGTAATACCCCCGGCTGACCAGGGTCTCCGTGCCGTCCGGCGCCACCTCGTAGATCCAGGGGATGAGCTGCGTGAAGGGGGCCGAGGACTGGTAGAAGACCTCCAGCAGGGGAGCGCCCATGATGGTCAGGTCTTCATTGAGCGGGTCGGAGAGGTAGCTGCGCTCCGTCAGGGGGATGGTGAGCATCTTCAGCCTGATGGGTATCTGCATGGCCTCGCCCCCGAGCATCTCCGTCACGTCCTGGTAGTAGGGGAGGGAGATGGAGCCGGTGATCCCGAAGTTGATCAGCAGGTCGGCCGCGGTTGCGGGGCTCGCCGGGGCGCCCGAAGAGAGCTTGCTCCCTGTGGCGGAAGCGTCGAGATACAGGGACTTGGCGCTGGTGCCGGGCAGGGGGAAGGAGTCGGCCGCGCCGTAGTCGCCGGGGCCGCGGTAGAAGGAGACGCGCGGAGCCTCGTCCGCCCCGTTTTCCTCGCCCTTGAGGTAGTGGTCGAACCACGCCGCGATCTGGCCGTTCACCCAGTCGTATTCGGCGTTGCCCGGGAGGGGGATGGAGAAGTTGGGCCCAATGCCCCCCAGGTGCCCATGGTTGGTAACGATCACGCGCGCCGGGGCGGCCATGCTGGTGGAGAAGTGCTTGAGGGCCTCGTTGGCATAGAAGATGTCGTCGTTCCACCCCGCCACCATGAGCATGGGGACCGTGACCGGGTGTTCGATAACGCCGTCGTACTCCGCGTCGCACCAGTAACGGGTGGAGCGCTCCCGCAGGTATTGCCGGCCTTTCTCGATGTCATCGACCCTGCGTTCCAGGGCCGCCCCGACGATCCAGGCGAGTGTGTTGTCGACGTTGTTGAAAGGAGAGGTCAACTTCCCCAGCTGTCCGAAGAGGCCGGTCAGTTTCTGCCACGCGTTGAGGTCCTGGCGCAGTAACAGGTTGATGGTGCTCAGCAAGAGGCCCGAGATGTTGCCGATGTAGGAGCCGGCCGTAAGGAGCACTCCCCACAAGGCCTTGGCGCCGCCATTGGGCAGGATGGAGTAGACGAGGTCCGTACCGCCATGCATGGGGACAACGGCGCGCAACCTGGGGTCGCCCGGGTCTCCCGGCCGGGGGTCCTTGCGGGGGGCGATAAGGTAGGAGAGGCATGCGCCCATGGAATAACCCATAGAGCCGACCACCGGCCCCTTGTCGTCCCAGAGCACCGGGAAACGCCCGTCTTCCGAGACCAGGGTTATGATATCGCTGATGTCGCGTACTTCGTTCGCGGGATCCATGCAACCTATCTGGCCCTCCGCGCCGAACCATCCCCGCACCGTGAAGGTGACGCATACGTAGCCCCGGGCGGCGTACTCGCTCGCCGCTCCCTCGAAAAAGGTCTTCTCGCAGTCCCAGGGGTGGATGAAGATGATCACGGGATATGCGGCCGCCGCGGACCCCTCGGCGGCCTCGCCGCCGGGGTAGAATACCGACACTGGCAGCTTGACACCGTCCCGCATAGTCCAGGTCTCGTCTATTCTTTCCACCCGGGATGGTACGGCCTGGGGCGTTCCTCCCGACTGCAGTTCCGCGCCGGCCCGGGATGGCGTCTCCTCGGCGGCAGGGGCGATGATGGTACCGAACCCCATGACCAGCATAAGAAAGACGACGATACAGGCGATGATCTTATAAGGATGGTGACGCAACATCTCTCCCCCCTCGATCGATACCCGTGATTACGTGTCTGGGAGACAGCTGCGTTTTGCGCTGCAAGGAAGCGGCAGAGTTCTTTCGTATCCCCCGGCAATCAACCTCACCATACAATATATCACGAAGTATATAAACCACCAACCCCGCGCCATGACATACATGGGGTCAAGTCTTGTTTTTTGGATACTCCGGTATGTTCCCAGTTCGTTCCAGGGATTTTACTACCAGAAAACAAGACCTGACCCCATGGAGAGAGGGGGCCCGCGGGCCCCCTCAATGCTCAGGGCGTATTAGCCACAGCTCTTATTGCACTTGCAAGTGCCGCCCTTCCGCCTGGGGATCTTCGTGATCCTCATTTCACCACCTCCTTGGTAGTGTGGTACTCAAGATAATTATACACGTGCCCGGGGGTAGATAAACCACAACCGTCAACCTCCGAGCGGGCGTCCCATGCGGGCACACATCAGGGGGTCGGGACCCTCCGCGCCGGCCATCAGCTCGGCCCTGAAGCGGCACCCGCCGCCGCATTCCTCCAGCATCTCACAGGCCGCGCAAGCCCCCACCATGGGCATCTTGGGCAGCTCCAGCCAGGCACGGCGCAGGCCTCCCGCCGCGCCCACATAACCTCCGCTCGCCTCGCGGTAGTAGCCGCATTTCACCAGGCGGCCCCCGGGTTCCACGTTCGCCAGGTGGGCCCCGCATGCATACCCCGGGGCGCCCTCGTGCGCGCCCCATCCCCACTCCAGCTCGAAGAGGGGCGCTGCTTCCTCCAGCGGCGGCATGAACTCGCGGTTGTCCCGCATGCGCCCCCACTCCACCGGGTACTCCAGGGTCCAGGACGATACGCCCATGGTGTAGAGCGTCTCCCCCAGGCCCTCCAGTTCGTGCAGGTTGTGGGAGTGGATGACCGTGGCCACGGAGACGTCTACTCCAGCGTCCATGGCGCGGCGCACCGCTTCCATGACTTTGCCGTAACCGCCCTTCCCTCGCAGGTGATCGTGCCCCTCCTCCAGGCCGTCCACGGAGAACTGTATCTCCTTGAAATTGAGCCTCTGCAGGTCCAGGTCCTCCACGAGGGTGCCGTTGGTGATGAGCACGCCGCGAAAGGACCTCCCCGCCAGCTCCCGGTCGAGCATGTCCAGGTGGGGATAGAGCAGGGGTTCTCCCCCCGTAACCATAAGGCGCAGCCCCCCGATATCCTCGAAGTCGTCGAGGAGGCGCCGCGCCGTCTCCCATGCCATATCCGCCGCGCCCGCGTCTCCCAGGTAGCAGTGGCGGCAGCGCAGATTGCAGCGGTCGGTCACCTCGAGCATGAGGTAGCGCAGGGAGGGCGTCTCGTTGAGGCCAATATTAACGGCCCGCTCGCGCGGTGTGGCCAGGGTTTCGAGCACGCCTTCCTCCAGGCAGTAGGAGAGGAACGCCTCCTCGGGTCTCAGCTCCTTTATTGTGTGCGTGCCGTCGCAGCGCACAAGGACCTCCATGGCTTCCGGGGATAGCTCGTAGAGGTCGTCTGACTCCACGTTGTAGACACAGGGCTCCTCCAGCTGCTTGAGGAAGAACCCTTCCCTCAGCCCGAGGAAGAGATCGCCGGGGGGTCCGCCGTTATCCGAGCTCACGCAGGGCCCTCTCCAGGTCGAACGCGTTGCGCTCCAGCAATGCCTTCAGCAGCAGGAAACTCCCGCACTCCTCGTTCTCCTCCTCGCCGTGGTGATAGAAGGCACAGTCGGTGCAGAGGAGCGCGCGGTAGTCCTCGATGTCGTCAAGCCCGGAGACGCCGTCGAGTATCTCCTGCGCCTTCTTCACGAAGCCTGGAAATTCATTGTCCATGGAAGAGTTCGCCTCCTTACTTCGCTAACTGCGGCCCCATAAAGGCCCGACGCTTTATTAATTATTGCACTGCCGCGTGGACGCTAAACACGAACGTGGCACATCTGGGATCGCTGCAGGGTAGCCTGGTCTGTCACGGGATCGTGCTGTTGTCGCTACAGTCGTATATGCGCCGACGGCGATCCGCGCGTATTCAGGCAACACCGCCGAAGATCCTCCTCACGAAGACAGGGATTCGAGCCTGCCACCGGGTCGGGTTGCGCTTTGTTGACCGCCTTGTCGGGTTAGAGAATAATCGTCGTAGGAAGGGAATCGGGGAGGAACTACCGAATGCGGGAGGTGGCTGCGATGTCTTCACGGCGGGTCTCACAGGTTTCACACCGCGGCGGTGGTAAGCGCGGCTATTCCGCCGCCGTTCTTTTCTTATGCTTCCTTCTGGCCCTGGCTCTCCTCACGCCCCTGCTCCCTCCCGCCCGGGCGGAAGCCTCCGCGGACGAGGTTGAGGCGGCAGCCGAGATCGCCAGGACGCTGACCAGCGAGGAGGCCACCGTCTGGTACCTGGCCGAGGGCTTTACCGGCGGGGACTTCGACACCTGGGTGCTGGTGCAGAATCCGGGGGAGGAGGCCGCCGACGTCACCCTCAACTTCCAGCTCCCACCGGGCAGCAAGGCCGATCCCTACTCCTTCAACCTCCCCGCCGGGTCCAGGCAGTCCATCAGGCTGGACGGGCTCCCGGGCCTCTCCTCCACCGACGTCTCCACCAAGGTCACGGCCACCAGGCCGGTGGTGGCGGAGCGGGCCATGTACTTCAGTTACAACGGCAAGGCGGGCGGTCACGATTCCATAGGGGTGAAATACCCCGCCAGCGAATGGTTCCTGGCCGAGGGCTACACCGGCGGAGACTTCGACACCTGGGTGCTGGTACAGAACCCGAGTGCCGCAGATACCACAGTCACCCTCGATTTCCAGCTCCCGCCCGGCGCCTCCGCGCCCTCCTACTCCTTCGACCTCCCGGCCGGCACCAGGAAGTCCATCAACCTGGACACCCTGCCCGGCCTCTCCTCAACCGACGTGGCCACCAAGGTCTCCAGCCCCATCGGCGTGGTGGCGGAGCGGGCCATGTACTTCGATTACAACGGCAAGCCCGGGGGACACGACTCGGCCGGCGTCCCCAAGACCTCGAACAACTGGTACCTGGCCGAGGGCTATACCGGCGGCGGGTTCGACACCTACGTGCTGGTGCAGAACCCCGGGGAGGAAAGCACCCGCGTCACTTTCACTTTCCAGCTCCCGCCGGGTGCCTCCGCGCCTCCCTTCTCCTTCGACCTGCCCGCGGGGACCAGGCAGTCGGTCATGCTGGACGGCCTGCCCGGCCTTGCCTCAACCGACGTCTCCACCACGGTCGCGGCGGACAAGCCGGTGGTGGCGGAGCGTGCCGTCTACTTCGACTACTTTGGCAAGAAGGACGGCCACGACTGCGCCGGAGCCATCCGGCCCGAGTGCGACTGGTACCTGGCCGAGGGCTACACGGGCGGGGATTTCGACACCTATGTCCTGGTGCAGAACCCGGGGGAGACCGACAAGCAGGTGACCCTGCACTTCCAGCTTCCCCCCGGTTCCTCCGCCGCCCCCTATTCCTTCACCCTCGAGGCCGGTACCAGGAGGTCCATCATGCTGGACGGCCTGCCCGGCCTCGCCAGCACCGACGTCTCCACCTGGGTGGACGCCGATGGCCCGGTGGTGGCGGAGAGGTCGGAGTATTTCACCTACGAGGGGAAGAGCGGCGGCCACTGTTCCACCGGCGCCCTCTACGAGCCCCCGGTCATCCCCGCAACCACCAAGGTGCTGACCCAGGCCGAGATCGACCTCCTGGAGAGCGTGGTGCAGTCGGGGGACAAGAGGATCGTCACCTTCGATGGCAGCACCTCGGTCATAGCAGACCTCATGGCGGGCGACGTCATCCTCAGCGATTCCCCGGACGCTCCGGACGGTTTCCTCTACAAGATCGTCGGCGTGGACCGTGGGGGCGGCAAGACTACCCTCACCGTCATCTCGGCCGGCCTGGAGGAAGCCATCTGGCAGGGTAATATCTCTCTTTCCGGGAGCCAGGTGGCCGGGGTCGCGGCGGCCGATGCCTTCAACACCGCCTCCCTGGTCCACTTCGACAAGGAGCTGAGCGTCTCGCAGCAGGTAGGGACCGGGGGCAACTACGTGGACCTCACCGGCTCAGTGGGCATCGAGCTGGACCTCGATTTCACCATCGACATCGATTACACGCCGCCGGACCTGGAATGGGTCAAGAAATACAAATGGGGAGTGCCTTACTGGGTGCCGAAAGTCACACCGCCCTCGGTGGAGCTGAAGAGCGTGGCCTTCGGGGCTTCCTTCACCGAGGAAGTGGCCATAGACGTCACCATCCACGGCGACTTCAGCGCCGACGAATTCGTGATGACCATTCCGGGCACTAAAATAGACCTGACACGGATCAAGTTCATGGCGGGTCCGGTCCCGGTATGGCTGACCCCGTATATCCAGCTGGCCGTGGGGGTGGACGGAAATATAGACATGGGGATCACCGCGGGGGTGACCCAGACCTCCACCATCTCTGCCGGCTGTTCCTGGAACAGCGCCTCTGGCTGGTCGACCGACAAGGACTTCGACAGCACTTTCACCATCAGGTATCCAGAGCTGGCGGGTCCCTTCACCGCCTCGGACTGTACTTTCTCCTTCGGTCCTCAGGTGGGGATACTTCTCTACGATATCCTGGGCCCCTACCTGAATATCCTGGCGGGGGAGAGGATAACCGGTGATCCCAACACGGCCCACCCCGGTCACCCGCTGCTGGCCATGTATGCCGCGCTGGATATCGACATCGGGATCAAGTTCGGCATCGAGGTCGGTATCTACAAGTGGGTCTGGACCTACTGGCTGGTGAACGAGAAGTTCCGCGCCATCGAATGGGATATGCTGCTCTTCAAGTCGGTGCGGATATACAGCCTGTCACCACCGACGGGAGAAGTGGGCACGCTGGTGACCATAAACGGCACCGGCTTCGGCAACACGAGGGAGAACGGCTCTTATGTCTCTTTCGGGGGCAAGAAGCCGACCGAATATGTCTCCTGGTCAGATAACCAGATCAAGTGCCGGGTGCCGGCGGGCGTCTCCGGCACGGTCAAGGTCAAGGTGACCCACATCTTCCACAAATGGGGACCGCTCGAGATCAAGATCACCTCCAACGGTGTGGATTTCACCTCGTCGGGCGGAGGGGGCGGAGGCCCCGGCACCTGGGACGCCCAGTCCTCCGGGACCACTGAATATCTCAATGGTGTGTCCGCGTACGACGCCAGCCACGTATGGGCGGTGGGGTCGAACGGGACCGTCCGCTTCTTCAACGGCACCTCCTGGGGCAACCAGGCCAGCGGCACTACCATGCCGCTATACGACGTCTACGCCGCGGCCGCCAACCGCGTGTGGGCCGTCGGGTATAATGGGACCATCCGCTATTACAACGGCACCTCCTGGGGCAACCAGGCCAGCGGCACCGCCAACGATCTCAACAGCGTCTATGCCGCGGACGCCAGCCACGTATGGGCGGTGGGGTCGAACGGGACCGTCCGCTTCTTCAACGGCACCTCCTGGGGCAACCAGGCCAGCGGCACCGCCAACGATCTCTACAGCGTCATGGGCACAGATGCCAGCCACGTGTGGGCGGTTGGCGCCAACGACACCATGATCTTCTATGACGGAAGCAGTTGGAGCCCGGTGGCAGGAGCACCCAGCGACGATCTGGGCGATATATGGGTCGCGGACGAAGGCAATATATGGGTAGTGGGAGTGAACCTTTACTACTATGACGGCTCTACATGGGATACGCATTTTTCCGGCCTCTCGGAGGGCCTGGTCAGTACCGCCGCCCTCTCCGACAGCCAGGCCTGGGTGGGTGCATGGTACGGGACTATCCGCTTCTGGGACGGCTCCGACTGGATAGTCCAGGACGTGGCCGACTCCGGCGTGGACATCATGGACATCGATATACTCGACCCCACCCACATGTGGGCTGTGGGGTCGAGCGGGACAATACTCTTCAACGGCGGCACCTGAAAAGCCGAGGGGTCAGGCCCGGAAATAGGCCTGACCCCTCAGCCTGCTAGTCCGAGGAGACGAGCGGCAGCTCCACGTACGAACCCCCGTAGACCTGCCAGGTCGGGGGAGGGCTGAGCTGCGGCGTGCGGAAGTTGTCCTTGTCCGCTCCGGCCAGCGATATGCGTATGCTGTGCCCCTGCTTGAAGACATGGGAGACGGGGAAGAGCCCTATGACCAGCTCAGCCTGCTCCCCTGGCACCAGCGGCTGTACGTCCGCCTGGAAGCTGCGGTGGTAGGGCAGCAGCGGAGACCAGGGGCGCTCGCTGAGCGCGCGCAGCGAAGCCCGCAGCTGTCCCTCGGACTTGTACTGCGCGTAGCCTTCCTCGTCGATATCCTCCAGGTATACGAAGAAGTCGCCGTCCGTGGCGGTAGAGGACACCTTCAGGACCAGGACGGGAAAGCCGCTGACCTCCATATCCTGCGCAAGGGGCTCCGTGGTGAAGGTAAGGCATTTCTCGTCCTCCGCCGCCCGGTCCTCGTATTCGCTGGGCTCCCCGGTCATGGCCAGCCAGCGTGTCTGCTTGCCGCTGCTGGTGGTGTAGTCCACCTCGTAGGTGCCCACGGCCTCCCCATCCGCTGGCGCAGTGTTGCTGAGGGAGCCGCCACCCTCGAAATAGTACGGAGTCGCTTCCGCCCCGGGCGGTGGCCACTCCTCGTAGAAGCCCCACTCGCCGCTCCCGGTCGTGTAGATGTAATAGGGCTCCTCCTCCTCGAAGCCGTTCTCGATGCCCTTGAGGTAGCGGTCGAAGAAGCGCACGCACTCGATGGCCGATCCCTCGAAGCCCTGTGTGTGGTCGTAGTCGCCGATGAGGCACTTTCTATCGTTGCTCAGCGTTTGCTGGAAGGAAATGGTATCCGTGGAGTAGCAGTCCAGCCACCCGCCCATGTTGTAGATGGCCACGCCCGACTCCTCTATCTCCTCCAGGTGCCCCGACGGGCTGGCGGCGGGATAGCCCATGGGCTCGCCGTACGGGGTGTCCACCACGCTGTCCCGGTAGACCATCTGGTCCGCCAGCACCACCAGGTCGGTGTTGGCCGCGTGCTCCGCCGTCGCCGCGGCCAGCAAACTCCCGTCCGAGTCCTCGTCCACCGGCTTGCTGGGATAGACGCCCACGCCCGGCGCGGAGCGGTTGCCGTTGAGCAGTTTCATTGCCATGTCGTAGACCTGCACGAAGTTGAAGTCTAGGATGCCCCCGGGGTAGACGAAGTCGTAGAGGTCGAGGGCGCCGTAGCGGGGGACGATGGCCTTGAGGTGGGGGTTACGGTTGGAGGCGTTCATGAACTGGATGATGGCCAGATAGGACTGGCCCATCATGCCCACGTTGCCGTCGCACCATTCCTGCGCCGCTATCCAGTCCACCAGGTCGCTGCCGTCCTCGACCTCCGGGGGGGAGAAGATGCCGAAACGCGTCCCGAAGGAGGCGCCGGTGCCGCGGATGTCGGCGCACACAACGGCGTAGCCGTAGGATACGATGGTGCGGGTGGGGGATCCGGGGTCGGTCATGAGGTCGATGACCTCGCCGTCCTTCACGCTGGCACGGTGGTAGGGGGTCATGATGAGCACGGCTGGGACCTTGCCCTCCGGCCCCTGTGTGGGCCGGTAGACGTCCACGGCGATCCTGGTGCCGTCGCGCATGGGCACGTACTGCGAGGTGGTCTCCCAGGAGGCGTAATCGGGCTGAGAGTAGCCGGAATATTCGCCCGGCCTGCTGACCTTCTCCGCCGTTGTCGTGCCCCCGCATCCCAGGGCCATGGTGAGCAGCAGCGACAGGACGGCCAGGCAGAGCGCGGCCGCCAGCAGCCTGTGTCTAAGGATTCCCATGATCTCCCCCCTTGCTCGCGGATGGCCTCTACGCCTTCTTCGCCGGCTTTGTTGCGCTTTCCTTCACGGCACGAAAGCGCGGTGGCCGCCGCACCGTGATCGTTGCACGGGCCGGGGTTGATCCCGGACGTGCCGGTTCCACGCGGCACCGCCCATGCAGGATGGGCGCGGCGGGAGTAATATATGTTGTAGGCGAAGCAAGCCGAGCAGTGCAGAAAGGGTAGAATGGGTATGAAGAAGCGTTTGGGCATATCCTTTGAAGCTATCTTCGAGGAGACTGGGCTGCTGCTCTCAGCCCTCGACCCGGAGGGACGCATCCTCGTCTTCAATTCCGCCATGGAGGAATTAACTGGTCTCACCAGTGCGGAAGTCTTGGGAAGATCTTTCTCGGAATTCTCCGTCACGGACTCGACCAAAGAGGCGGTCGGCGCATACCTGGACAGCTATGGAGAGGGAGAACTGCCCGATGCAGTGGAGTTGCCAATTACTACCAAGAATGGAAAAAAGAGGATTATATCCTGGAAGGCGGCCGTCGTCAGCGCCGGGAAGAGCCGGCGGGACATCATCGTCGCGGTGGGCATGGACATCACCGAACGGCGCCTGGCGGAGGAGGCCCTGGCCAGCAGTGAGGGCTTCTTCCGCATGCTCATCGAGAACGCCCTCGACCTGGTCACGGTGCTGAGTGCCGATGGCAGGATCGTCTATACCGGCCCGTCCGTTGAGCGCCTGCTGGGATACCGGCAGGGGGAGATCGTCGGCAGGGACCTGATGGGATTCATCCACCCCGACGAGCGGCAGGCGGCGCGGGCTGCACTTGATTATGCAATTGGCCACCCCGGGATCTCCGGGAATATCAAGCTGCGCATACGGCACATGGATGGAGGTTGGCGCGTCCACGAGGCCAGCTCCTTCAACCTCCTGGACGATCCGGCCGTGCAGGGAATGGTCATCAACTCCCGCGACATCACAGAGCGCAAGGAAGCGGAGGACAAGCTCTCCCTCCGCAGCCGCGAGATCGAGGCCATCTTCCAGGCTTTGCCCGACCTGTATTTCCGCTTCAGCCTTGACGGCACCATCCTCGATTACGGGGCCGGCCGTTCCGCCTATCTCTACGCGAAGCCAGAGGACTTTCTGGGCAAGAAGGTGTTCGACATGCTTCCCCCGGGGGTCGGTGATATCGCCGCGAACCTCATCCGCGATGTCGGCGAGAACAGGGAGCCGCGCTCCTTCGAGTACACCCTGCCGTCACCACAAGCCCTGAAGAGGTACGAGGCGAGGATGCTGCCGGCCCTCGAGGACCAGGTTATCGCGGTGGTCCGGGACATCACCGAACACGACGAACTGGTGTCGTCTCTGCGGGAAAGCGAGGAGAAATACCGAGTGACCTTCGAATCGACCGGCAGTGCCATGGTCATCCTGGGGATAGACGGCACCATCCTCGATGCCAACCAGGAGATAGGCAAGCTGTTGGGCTATTCCAGGGAAGAGGTGGTGGGCAAGAGGAAATACCTGGAGTTCGTCCACCCCGAAGACCGTGGGTTCATCAAGCGCTACTCACTGCGCCTCCTTAAGGGTGAGTTGAAAGGACCGGTGAGGTACGAGGCGCGCACGGTGCGGCGCGACGGCCGCATCCTCAACACCATCATCGTCGTCAGCACGCTCCCGGGCATGGACAGCAGCGTGGCCTCCATCATGGACATCACCGAGAAAAAGACCTACGAGCTCGAGCTGGAGGCCAGGGCCGCCCAGCTGAGGGACTTCCTGGACATCGCCGCCCACGAGCTGCGACATCCGGCTACGCTCATCGAGGGCTATGCGGATACCCTGCAGAGATACGGGATGGGGATGACCCGCGAGGACCTGGCGACTTCCCTGGCGGGGATAGTCAAGGGAGCGAACAAACTCACCGGCGTAGTCGAGGACCTGCTGGACGTTTCCCGCATCGAGCGCGGCTTCATGTCCCTGGAGCGGAGCGGGCACGCCCTGGAACCCCTGGTGCGCGGCGCAGTCGAGGAGATGTCGGCAAGGATAGGCGACAGGAGCATCGAGATCTCCAGCGTAGAGGACCCCGGGGAAGCATGGCTTGACCCCGAGAAGTTCGTGAGACTCATGATCATCCTCCTCGACAACGCGGCGAAGTACTCGCCGCCGGAATCTCCCGTCGAGGTCCACCTCGGGCAGGGCGGCAGGGAGGCGCTCGTATCGGTGTTCGACCGCGGAGTTGGCATACCGGAGGGAGAGCGCGACCGCGTCTTCGACCGTTTCTACCAGTCCGGGGGGGTGCTCCACCACTCCACCCCGGGCCTGGGCCTGGGCCTGTACATCGCCAGGCGCATAGTGGAGGCGCACGGGGGGAGGATATGGTGCGAGGCGCGCGAGGAGGGCGGAACCGTATTCCGTTTCACCATGCCCCTGCGCGACGGCGGCGGTACCGCGTAAGCCCGCTGTACCTGCACCCCCATGAAGAAGAAGCGAAAGGAACGCGGGTCTCCCACGTCCCTTTTCCGCCTCTGTTTCTCGTCCGCGAGCGAGCGGCTCCCGTATCAGCTCTCTATGCCGGCCAGGTTCTTGGCGATCTGCTTCTTCTCCTGGATATCGTAAGTGCCCAGGATGGCGATGTCCTCCATGATGGGGGAGCCGCCGCCGTGCACGCCGGCGTATTGCATCACGCCGGCCATGGACGAACAGGAGAAGTCGCTGATCCACGCGAAGCACTTATAGACATCCTCCGCGCTGACGCCGTCAGCGCGCATGATGTACTTCTTCACCAGCTCGCCCACCTCGGGGCTGGTCAATTCCTCGCTGTAGGGGAGGGTGGCCGGCAGCCCGCCCGCCACCTCCGAGAGCAGGTCGTACTCGTGGTAGAGGTTTACCCCGGCGTGCTTTCGCGCCACGTTGCAGAAGACCACGTCGGGCATCTGGGTGCCCGAGGGGGTCTTGGAGGACTTTACCGCCGCCGCGATACCGCAGCCGTATACCAGCTCCGCCACGCTGATGAGCTCGGCAAGGGCGTGGCGCACGTGGCCCTCGCGCTCGATGCCGTTATACTCCGCCGCCAGGGCGGTGGTCCCCATGATCACGTCGGACATGGCCGGCTTGCATCCGGTGTAGGAGTGGCGGTGGTAGAGGGAGAACAGCAGGGCCAGCTGGCCCCCGAACTCCGTCTCACCGTCGAGGAAGACCCGCTCGTAGGGGATGAAGACGTCGTCGAAGATGGTCAGGGACTCGATCTCCCCCTTGCCGGAGAGAGCTGTTGCCACCTCGGGGACACGGTCGCGGTACTTGGCGCCGCGGCATACCAGCTTCACGCCCGGCCAGTCGCCGGGGATGCCGAAGGCCACGGCCCAGTCCTTCTCCTCGGGGGTGAGGAAGCGGGTGGGAGTGACGATGATCTCGTCGGCCAGGGGGGCGAAGGAGTTATGGGCCTTGGCGCCGCGCACCACGATGCCGTCGGGGCGCCGCTCTACCACGCGCAGGTAGAGGTCGGGGTCGGTCTGTTCGTGCGGCCTGCGCTTGCGGTGGCCCTTGACGTCGGTCTGGGCGCAGCAGCCCACGATGTCGTTGGCCTGCCAGAACTTGAGGTACTCGAGGAAGCGCTGGTGGTATTCGGTGCCATAGGCCTGGTCGCACTGGTAGGTGATGACCGACAGGGAGTTCATGGCGTCGATGCCCATGCAGCGGGCGATACAGCCGCCCACCAGGCGGCAGGCCATGCGCGTCATCTCCTGCTTGGCCAGCAGGTCTTCGGCACTCTGGTGGATATGGCAGAAACGGCTGATGGTCTCCCCGCTCAGGTGTGACTTGGCGGTGGTCAGGTGCTGGACGTCCTTGGCGTGGGCCAGCTCGATGGTCAGGTCCATGATGTCCGTACCCGGGAGACCGTCTCTTCCCAGCACCTCGCCCCCCATGTAGACGTTGGGTTTCATGGCCTTGAGGCTGTCGTGGTATTCCTCGACAGTGCGTATCATTACACTCCCCTCCAAAAATCGTGTTTGGAAACTTGCCTTATCAGTATAGATAAATTACAATAATGTTGTCAAATTCAAAGTCATACTATGAAAATAAGGTAAGATAATGGGGAATAACCGTAAAAGCAAGGATAAATTCTCAACCATCATCGACGCAGCCCTTGAGGTCTTCGGGGAAAAAGGCTTCTACAACGCCACCATCTCCGAGATAGCGCGCAGCGCCGGAGTATCGGAGGCCACTATCTATGAATACTTCGGGAGCAAGGAGGACCTGCTCTTCGCCATCCCCGGCGAGATAACCAGCGAGGCGGTGGATTTCCTCGAGGCCATGAGCCCGTACATCAAGGGGGCGGAGAACAAGGTCAGGGCCATATCCTATGGCTACTTCAACCTCTACCGGGACAACCCCAATTACTCGTCGCTGGTGCTGCTCGACCTCAAGCACAACCGCAAGTTCATGGAGGCCGAGGGCTACGGGGCTGTGAAGCGCTCGGCCGCCTTCATGCTCGGGGCCATAGAGGAGGGCATCGGATCCGGTGAGTTCAAGGAAGGCGTCGATCCCTACCTCGTGCGCTCCATGATCCTGGGGACCATCGAGCATTACTTCTTCCGCTGGCACCTCAAGGGCCGCAAGGAAAAGGTCGTCGATTTCATCGACCCTATGCTGGATATCATCCTCAGCGGCATCAAGGTGGAGGAACAGACCCGCCCCTACCAGATAAACATCACCCTGCCACCGTAAGAAGCCCGGGGGCCAGGCCCGGAAAGCGGCCTGAGCAGATCATCCTGACCGCCATCATTGCCAGGCCCTCCATACACTCTATCTCCACTCCGGAGTCATACACGTCGCCGGGGAGCGAGCTTGCCGGCAGTGTCTTCGGCTACCCGTTTGCACGGGCCTTGTAGCGTGTTTTCAGATCATGGCGAGTAAGTGCCCACAACAGGGAATTGCTGCAGGCTCGCTCGCATTCCGGCCGGTGCCTGGGCGATCTCATCGGAAAGGTCCTGGCCGGCCTTGCAGTCGAGGTGGCAATCGTGGTGGTGCCCATCGTGCCAGCGTACGCTGTTGCTTACGTTGTAGACCACGCCGTCCAGGCCACGTAGGCTGTATTTCCGTTCTGCCCGTTGCATGCGACCAGTTCCGCCAGGGTCATGACCCGCGTTCCGTGTCCTGCTGCCCGGTTGGGCCGGTCGTCTACTCGAGCGTGCCCACGACCGGCATGGCTTCGATGAGCGCGCGCATACGCGCGGGGGCTTGCTCGAGGACCTCGGAGAGGTCCTTGCCCGCTGCGGCGTCCAGGTCGCACGGTGCGTGGTCGCCCTGCGGCCACTCGGAGGAGCCGGTGACGTCGTAGATGACGCCGTCCACGGCAACGTATGCCGGCCTGCCGTCCTTGCCGTCGAACTCGGCCAGTTCGGCCAGGGTAAAGGTATCGCCCTCCGACGTGCCGCTCCCGTCGGAACTCCCCCCGTCCACGGTCTCATCGCCTGCCGGCGCCTCCGTCCCGGATTCTCCGCCGCATCCGGCCAATATCAAGGCGGACAGCATCAACGAGATCAGCAACAATACCAGGATCGACCGACTTCCCATCTCAAACCCCCGATCTACACAGCCCTTCCACGTGGCTGTGCCCACCCGGCCTTTCCTTTCAGCGGCCACCATCTCCCTATTCTTACCCAGCCGCCGCCCGTTTAAACCGCGCCCCGCCCCCCTGCAGGCCCATCCGCGCTGCCGGGGGGTTTCCGCCACCACGCGGAGGCTGAAGGTTATTCCCTCCGCGTGTGGAAGGAATGAGCGTGGCTCCAGATCGTCGACAAGGGGGGTGGCAAAGGTGTGCCTGATGCAAAGCGAAGACGATTGCAGGGAATGCCCGTTCATCACCTGCAATAACCATCCCTGTTTCTACCTGGCGCTGCAATGTGCCACACGGGGATACCGGGACCGTGCGGGGAGCGGAGCGGCAGCCCGCTGAGACCGCGTGACCATCCTGGTGTAGACTTTACATATGGGATTGTTTGGCTTCTTTCGCAAGAGACCCGCTGACCAGGCGGTGGTGTTCGCCGGGGACCGCCTGGAGGCGGAGCTGGTCATGGGTATCCTGCAGCAGGAAGGTTTCCACCCCCGGGAGTGGGCCGACCTGCCGGTGCCGTCCTATGCGGGCCCCATCGGGACCGCGCGCATAGTCGTCCCCGTCTTGGAGGGCGAGGCCGCCAGGAGCTTCCTCTCCGAACTCGAGGGCTCGGCCAGGGACGATGCTCACGGGGGCGAAGAGAACGGGGATGGGGGCGAATAGACAAGGGAAGCTCCGACCGAGGGCTGCAGCGGTCAATGCTCATGCAACGAGGCCCCTGCTATAATGTCTGCGTATCGAGGCGAAGACGGGCACCCTGCTGCACGGTTGCAGGAGGCGGGCCCTTATGGGAGAGCTTTAACCCTTGGGAAGAACGGGCCGATACAGGTTGAGTATTATCAAGCGGTGACGACTGTCGGATAACGGGGAGGTACGCACGATGTCGATGGCGCGCAAGGTCACGGTCGTAGCGGCAATGGTGACGCTGGTCGCCATGGTCCTGGTCGCGGTACCCGGCTGTTTCGGGGGGAGCGACGAGGCCGAGTTGAAGGAAGAGTACCAGCGTGGCTACGAGGACGGCGTCAAGGCCGAGAAGGCAAAGTGGAGCGACGAGAAGCTGCAGCTGGCACGGACCATGATCGAGGAACAGGAGGCCAGCCAGGAGAGTATCGGCCGACTGCTCAACGGCGAGGTCTCCAATGTGACCGTCGATGCGGTTACCGTCGAGGACACCACCGCGCAGGTCAAGATAACCGCGGTGTTCAAGGACGGGACCACGGTCCCGGGCACCGTCGACCTCGTCATGATCGACAACATGTGGTACATGCAGAAGGTCACCGCCGAGCAGGGAAGCACCCCGAGCTAAGATGAACAAGACCCCGCCATCGAGCCGCCTCGCGCTTGCCGTTTCAGGCTGCCTGCTCGCCCTGGTCCTGACCGCCGTGAGCCTGCTGTGTACAGGCTGTTTCGCGGGTGACGGCAGGCTGGAGGAGGAGTTCAGCAAGGGATACGCGGCAGGGGAAGCGGCCGCGAGGGCAGAGCTGGTGGGGGACGAGGAGAGCCTGGTGGGCGAGGAGGCACAGGGGGTGCTCGCGGCCATCGGCGAGGGCAGAGCGGCCAACTTCGTCCTCAAGGAGTACACCATCGAGGGGGACACCTGCAGGGCTTACGGGACCATGGCCTTAAACGACGGCAGCACCTTGTATGTGTCCCTGCTCCTGGAGAAGAACGACGGAGTATGGCGGGTCAGCGCACTGGGGCAGGCGACCCCGGGAGAAGGGCTCTGACACGGGTGCCCGTGCCGCGGCGGGCGTAAGAACGGAGAAGCGCAATTGGAGCTCAAGGACTATATCAACGTCATCAAGAAGAGGAAATGGTGGGTGATCGGCTCCATCCTGCTGGTTACCGGCGCGGCACTCCTCTACTCTTTCTTCCTGCAGAACACGGTCTACCAGGCCACCTCGTGGGTGGTGATCAAGGAGAAACCGCTGGAGAGCACGGTCCTCGAGGAGACGATAAGTGAACTCTCAACCCAGCCCGAGAGGTCGCTGCAGACCCAGGTCGAGCTGCTGAAGACCAAGGAGATGGCCAAGAAGGTGGTGGATGCCCTGCAGCTCGAACTCTCCCCCTCCGGCCTCATGGCCAAGATAAGCGTGGAACCGCTGAGCAACACCAACATCATCGCCATCAAGGCCACCGACCGTTACCCGGAACTGGCACGGGACATCGCCAACCAGTACGCCGTCGTCTACCAGGAGTGGCGGCGCTCCGAGAACGTGAAGGAGATCGCCAAGGCCCGGGCGGAGGTCTGGGAGGTGCTGCAGTCGACCAAGGACGAGGCCATCGATCTGTCCCGCCAGATCGAATCGCGCTTCGGCAACCAGGCCATCCCCGAGGAGCTGAAGGTGGAGCAGCAGATCGCCTACAACTACTACGTCGACCTGCAGCGCATCTACCGCGAGCTCTCTATCTCGGAGGACCTCATGTCCGGCGGCCTGGAGGTCATCGTGGACGATGACGTGCCTACCAGCCCGGTGAACCCACGCCCGGTGCGCAATGGCGTGCTGGCCTTTTTCCTGGGGACCATCCTGGGGCTGGGCCTGGCCTTCCTCGTCGATTACCTGGACGACGCCATAGAATCGCGCGAGGAGGTGCAGCGGCTCTACGATGCCCCGGTGCTGGGCGAGATACCACGCTACCGCGACCTCGAGGGCGAGCAGCGACGCTCCTCCCTGGTGATGGTGTCGGAGCCGAAAGCGCCCATCTCCGAATCGTTCCGCGCCCTGCGCACCAATATCCAGTACGTGAACTACGAGCGGCAGCTGAAGGCGATCATGGTCACCAGTGCCGGACCCGGCGCCGGCAAGACCTTCGTACTGGCCAACCTGGCGGTCTCCCTGGCCGAGGCCGGACACCGCGTCATCGTCGTCTGCTGCGACATGCGCCGCCCCACCATGCACGAGTTCTTCCACCTCAGCAACGCCGAGGGGCTGTCCACGGTGCTGGTGGGGAAGATGACCCTGGAGGAAGCCCTGAAGAGCCCGGGAAAGCGCAACCTGCAGGTGCTCACCAGCGGCCCCCTGCCGCCCAACCCCTCGGAGCTGATAGGCTCCCGCCGCATGAACGAGCTGCTGGCGCGGGCCAAGGCCATGGCCGACTTCGTGCTCATCGACACCCCGCCCGTGCTGGCGGTCTCCGATGCGGCCGTGCTGGCGCCGCGAACCGACGGGGTGCTGGTGGTGTGCGGCATGGGCGTCGCCAAGCGCGACGACGCCCGCAAGACGCGCGACCTCCTTCAGCAGGTGAACAGCAACGTCATCGGCGTCGTCCTCAACTACATGGAGGAAGCCAGGAACTACGGCTACTATTATTACTACAACAGCACCGCGAAGTAAGGATGGCCGTCACCGCGGATGAACCCCCCTGATCCCCACGAGGCGCGCAGGGAAGGGCGTCCCGCGGCATCCGGGGAAGAACTGGGAACAATAGGCCTCTTGACGTACATCATATCTACCACTAATCACCGGCGGTAAAAATGACGATATCAGTTAATATGCGGCAGTTGCCGTTGTGGTATATTGACTTTCGATAGCGATAAAAGCCATGGGAAAGGCAGTTTGGATGCGAAAAGTGGTCGTCATCCTCATGGTGGTGCTTGTGTGCGCCGGAGGCGTAGCTTTGGCCGCCTGGAGGATAACTGATGACGAGGGAGACGAAAGTACCGCGGTTTCGGGTGGGGAAGGCACTTCTTTCCAATCCGAGCTGGAGGAGACTACCTCAGCCCAGGAAGATGCAGCCGGCAGCGGAGACACGACTTCGGCCGACTCAGGAGACCCGAATGTAGACGACGCTGCGGCGGACACACAGAGCGGAGAGGACTTCTCCTACACCACTCCGGACCAGCGCTACGTGACCGAGACCCAGCGCCACCAGGACTTCCTGCGCGCCGTCGCGGAGGGTAGAGTGACCCGCATGGAGGTGACCAGCACGAATATCCGCCCGGCGGGTGAACCCGATACATCCTACGTCTATTTCACCATCACCAGCGATACCGGCACCAGCCAGTGCACCTTCGTCATGAAATTCTATAACGGCATGTGGAGGATCGCCGCCATCAACCAGCTCTCAGGGAACCTGGGAGGTGGCACCAACTACATGGTGCCGGACAGCTTCGAGGAGGACCTCGGGCGCGAGATCGCCGAGCTGCAGCCTTTCCTTACCAAGGTGGCGGAGGGCCGCTTCGCTTACATGGAAGTCCATGCGGTCGACAGGCCCAACGACAGCGAGAGCATCCTCACCGGAGCGGTGGTGGGAAAGAACGGGGTTACAGTTCCCGCCGAGATGTACCTGCACAAAGACTACGGAATCTGGCACATCACCTATATAACTAATCCGCCCGGATAAGGCACGCTGGAGCACGAGGGGCGTATGATGTTCGGTTCAATGGTCAGGAAGAGATTAACGGCGAAAGGCTTCGCCTCAGCGTTTTTCGCAGCCCTTATGATCGGACTTCTCCTCATCCCCCCCCAGGCCTCACTCGTGGCCTGGGGCGAGGATGCGCCGTGGGACAGGGTCGCGAAATCGGACCCCCTGGACCAGCTTCCCTCCAGCCCCCAGGAAGCCCATGAGCGCCTCAAGGGCAACGAGGCGTGGTGGCCCACCGAGGAAGGCGGTGAGGGCGGCTACCTCACTGCTGGCGTGCGCTCCGGCCTGCGTATCACCATACCCTACGACACAGTCGAGGGTTTTACCAACCACGCGGAGGCCGGCGTAAGAGTGGAGCTGTGGCGGAGCGCCGTACTGGTACACGCCATCGACACCACCACCAATGCCAACGCGTGGTTCTACGCCGACTTCGGCGGAGCGGGGCAGGATATACGTTCGGGAGATGCCGTCAAGGTCACCGACCTCGCCGGGGGAGCTCCCGTGACCGTGGACTGCCTCCTCACGGCGGATCTGAACGTCGCAAACGACAGCGTTACTGGGAACACGCCGTCCGGCAACCATGTCGACGTCTACCTAAAGTTCCCGAACACCTACTACGGATATTACGGGGACATCCCAACGGGAATGATCCACAAGAAGGTGATCGCATCGGGAGGGACCTTCGATGCCAGCTTCGAGGGCACCAACACCCGCAACGGGGATATTGCCTACGTCTTCTCCACCAACGCCGCGGGCGCCGTGGTGATGAGCGTGGCCAGGAGTGGTCCCGTCTTGGTGGTATACCCACAGTACGATGAGGTCATGGGGTTTTACAAGCCGGGAGTTGAGGTGAGCGTGAACGCCGGGGGCACCACCCAGAAGGTGGGCACGGCCGGAGACGGGTTTTTCGATGCCCTCTTTCTCGATCATGATATCGTTCCGGGTGACGAGATCTCTTCCAACAGCATGGGCGCACCCCGTTCCATAACCGTGGCGGACATCGTGGCGATGGCGGACCCCCTCACCAACATGGTCCAAGGCACCGCCCCGCCCAACCGCCAGATGCGCATCACTATGAACACCTACCGCGATCCGGTGATTGTCGAGTTGCAGAGCGACGCTAACGGGGCCTACAGCTACGACTTCACCGGCACCTACGACATCTCCGGTATCGAGGTCTACAACGTGGCATGGATCAACGATGCAGGTGACTGCGTGGTCTACGAGTTCCAGATCTACAGCTGGTTCATGCCGGAGGGATATACCGGACGGGGGTTCGACACCTGGGTGTTGATAATGAACCCCAACGAGGATATCGCTTATACGAGAGTCGCTTTCCAGACCGGCACGGGCCTGGTGGCAGGCCCGTTACTCATGCTACCGCCCGGCTCACGCACCAATGTGCACGTGAACGACTGGCTGCCCCCCGGGACCCATGTTTCCACCATGGTCACCGCCATCGACGGCTCGTTCATCATGTCCGAAAGAGCCATGTACATGTACGGGACACCGGATGGCAAGTGGGGAGCCCACGACTCCATCGGCATCCTCACCCCCAGCCCGGTATGGTATCTCCCCGAGGGCGCCACCCTGCCCGGCTTCGACGAGTGGGTGCTGGTCCAGAACCCCAACAACGTGGCGGTGCAGGCCATGGTGCAGTTTCTGGAGGCGGGAGGTATAGCCGGAGAGCTGCCCATCGAGGTCGGGCCCAACAGCCGCGTCACCATCGCTGTTACCCACTACTTCCCCGACCGCGAGATCGCGACCCGCGTAGAGTCGCAGACCGAGGTGGGCGGTGAGAGACTCCCGGTGTTCGTGGAACGGGCCATGTACATGAACACCGCGGATGGCAAACGAGGCGCCCACGACTCCATCGGCATCGCCACCGCGGCGCCGGAATGGTACCTGCCCGAGGGCGCCACCCTGCCCGGTTTCGACGAGTGGGTGCTGGTGATGAACCCCAACGATTTCCCGACTACCGTGCGGGTGACCTTCCTCACCCCCGGAGGAGTGGGCGGCACCCACGAGATGTATATGCAGGCCAATTCCCGCGGCACCGTGCACGTCAACTACTATCTGCCGGACCAGGAGGTCTCCACCGTGGTCACCTCCCTGGATGGAGCGGGCATCATGGCCGAACGGGCCATGTATATGAATACCGCGGACGGTAAGCTCGGCGCCCATGATTCCATCGGTGCCTATCAGACCAGCACCTACTGGTATCTGCCGGAGGGCACGACCCTCCCCGGCTTCGACGAGTGGGTACTGATACAGAACCCCAACGACGCCGCGGCGGAGGTCAGGGTGACCTTGCTCAGCCAGGTCGGCCCGGTAGCGCAGAAAACCTTTAGCATGATGCCCAACAGCCGCCAGACAGTCCATGTCAACGGCATGGTGAGCGGGGTCGACGTCTCCACGGTAGTGGAGAGCATCGGAGCAAGCCCAGTGGGTATCCTGGCAGAAAGGGCCATGTATATGTGGACCGCGGACCATAAGCAGGGAGCCCATTGCTCCATCGGCATCCCCGCGTTCTAGGGGTCAGGTCTTGTTTCTCGGATACCGCGGTATCTAACGCATAAAATACAGACTTTTAGCTGCGAGAACATAACGCAAGAAGATCCAAAAAACAAGACCTGACCCCACAAACCCTAGAACCTGTGGCGGCCCCTGATAAGGTGAGATGGCGTGGAGAGCAGGCCTCTTGCGCGCTCGCGAGCGGTGTCGGAGAGCATGAAGAAGAGCAGGTTGGCGGGGGAGAAAGAGCGTGAGCGGTGGTCGGGCAGGCCAATTGCCGGCAGCGCGCGCATGAATCCCCGCATCGTCGCGTAGGAAGGCATTAGAGAGTCCTGCGCTTCCCTCGGTATGGAGAGGGAGGGGTCGATCTCCACCAGGTACCGGAGGCCCGGGCCCACGAAGCTGCGCACCTCCCAGCGGCGGCTCCAGCTCTCCACCGCGCCCCAGTCGACCTCCGCCGACCGCAGCAGCTCCAGGGCATCGCGGAACTTGACCAGGCGGGCGTAGCGGTGGTTCACCGCGGCGTCCAGCAGGGTGGTGATGAAGAGGTGCTCCGCGCTCAGGGCCCAGAGGCGCATGCCCTCCACCTCCACCGGGGAGGCCCCGTCCCACAGGTCCCCTGCGTTCAGGGCGGTGCGGCGCTCGTATTCAGCGGGCCAGTGCATGCCGATATGGACGTCAATCTCCATGGCGGTCAAGCCGTCCTCCATGGGCAGCCTGTACACGGTATAGGCGGGGGCGGGCACGAAAGCAGGCCGCCCGGGGGCGGGCTCGAACCCCCCGTCTAGCAGGGCAGCGTGGAGGTCCGCCAGCGACGCCTCCTCCACCAGAAGGTCCAGGTCCTTGAAGGCGCGGGCGCTCTTGCGCGTGTAGACACGCGAGGAGAGGTAGAAGCCCTTGAGGGGTATAGCCCGGACCCCCGCCGCGTCCAGGGCGCCGAGCGCCTTCACGGCGCCGTAATGGATGACGGCGGTGCGCGCCATCTCCCGCGTATGGGCCTGCGACCACCCTTCCAGCATCTCCGGCGGCAGCGGCAGCATGTACCCCTGTTCGGAGCAGTCCGCGGCGACGGTGTGCAGGAAGGGCTCCAGCTCGTGGTATGCGGCGTTGGCCCCGATACGGCCGGCTTCACCTGGAGTCAGCGCGTCCGCCAGCCCGTTGAGCTGTGCCGCCTGGCCCGGGTCACCGTAGCGATAGGCGGTCGCGGCGAGCGTAAAGCGCGCGGACGCGTCCTCGATCCCTGCCGCCACGCCGCATACCTCCCATCTCTTAACCGTGTCCGAGCACCACCCGCAAACTGCCCGTACCCTAATTCTACCCGAAAAGCAGAGGCCCTCGAGCACCTGACCTGGCATATGCCCCCCAGCAGCGTGAGGGTTTATACTTGTGGCATGAAAACCGAACACCGATCCTGGTTGCTGGAGATGTGGATCATCAAGCTGAGGAAATGGCTGGAAGCGCTGCGCATCTACGCACGTTCCGGGGTAGCCCTGCTGCTCTCCGCTCTCTTCCCGGCCCTGGAGATGCGCGGGCTCGAGCGGCGGCTCTCGGACCGGAAGAGGTCGCAGGAGGATGACGTGTTGCGCAGGGCAGGTAAATGGTTCGCCCTCCTGGGCCGGTTGGGAATGCACCCTTCCTGCCTGGTGCGCTCCATCGCCCTGACACGCGTGCTTCGCGAGGAGGGCCACGATGCCCACCTGGCCTTCGGCGTGCGATCCGATAACGGCGATATGGAGGGGCACTGCTGGGTGGCGGTGGAAGGGCGAGCGCTGACCGAGGCGCCGCAGAGCTTCGAGGAACTCGGATATGGCTAAGGGTACCTTCGCGGGCAGGGGACTTGAACGCGGCTCCAGGCTGCGGCGGGTGGAAGGCATAGCCTGGCGCGAGATCGAGGGGGAAGCGGTCCTGGTCAACGTGCGCAGCGACGAGGTCATTCACCTCAACCCCACCGCATCCTTTCTCTGGTCCAGCCTGGACGGACGCGCCTCCCTCGAGGAGATCGCCAGTTCCATGACCGGAGAGTTCGACGTGGAGATGGACACCGCCCTGGCCGATACGGTCGCCTTCGCGGCCGACCTCGTGGAGCAAGGAGCGGCAGAGGTTGTCGAACTGGAATAGCGTGTACCAAATCGCCGGGATACGTATCGATATCTCCTCGTCCATAGGGGACCCCACCGCCTATCTCCTCCGTGACATGCCCTCCTTCGCCGCAGGCGAGCCGGGGGCCACCGACCTCGCCATATCCCTCCGTTACCTGGATGAGACGCGGACCGCGCTCCCCCACCCCTTCCCGTCCCACTTCGGCCTGGAGAACCGCGAAGGCGGGCTCTCCTTCGACGGCTTACAGGAAGGGAGGACGCGCCTCGGGTTTATAAACGCCGGGTATGTGGAGGCTGAGTTGGGAGTGCCGCACCCGGGCACGACCGGGCGTACTGGCGAGGAGGAAGCGGTGCGGGAGGCCGTGCAGGCCTTCCTGCGGGCGTGTCTGCAGTGCCGCCTCACGGCGGAAGGGGGGACCCTGATGCACGCGGCGGGGATCGTATGGGAGGACGAAGGGTTCGTCTTCACGGGACACACACGGGCCGGAAAGACCACCTTGAGCCGCGGGTTCTCCGTAGCGGCGGTGCTCGGGGACGACCTGGTGGCGGTGCGCCGGGAGGGTAGCGGCTTCACGCTGTACGGGACGCCCTGGCCAGGCAGGGAGGGCGGGACGGTGGCCTACGGGGGCGCGCCCCTGCGAGCGGTCTTCAACCTGCACCCGGGGTCCGGCGAAGGGCTCTTTCGCCAGTCGCCCGCGGAAGCCCTGGCCGAACTGGCGTCCAATGCGCCCCGCATGGGCTACGGGGGGGAGGAGAGCAAGCTCCTGGAGGTATTTTCAAGTCTGGTGGAGGCCGTCCCGATATACAGGTTGAGCATAAGGCTCGGTGACGACGTCACGCCATATTTGCAGCGGGTCTCCACGCGGGAGGTCGGGGGCGATAGAGAAGATAGACCTTGAATTCGTGGACAGGATCTTCCGGGAAAGGGTCCCGTATTCGGGCAGCCTGGAGCTGACCCACCGCTGCAACCTCACCTGCCGCCACTGTTACCAGTTCCAGCCCGCCGGCAGGAACGAGCTCGACGGCGGGCAATGGCAAAAGGTCATGGAGGACCTCGCCGCGGCTGGGTGCCTGTATCTGAACTTCACCGGCGGCGAGCCCCTGCTGAGGGAAGACCTGCCGCAGCTCATCCGCGCGGCCGCCGCCATGGGCTACGTGATCACCCTGCAGACCAACGCCGTCCTCATCGATGAGGCCATGGCCCGCATGCTGGGGGGGCTTCCCACGGTAAGGGTGGACGTCAGCGTCTATGGCGCCAGGCCCGAAACGCACGACCGCTTGACCGGGATGGAAGGTTCTTTCGCGGCGACGCGACGTGCACTCGGACTGCTTCATGACAACGGTGTCCCCCTGCTGCTAAAGGTAACGGTGGGCGACTTCAACCTCGCGGAAGTGGAGGATATCGCGGGCATGGCCGACGACATGGGGCTGCAGGCCGTGTTCTCGTCCATCATCTTTCCGCGCAACGACCGCGACCCCGCACCCCTCTCCATGCGCCTGGACGATGCGGGGTTGGAGCGTTTCGTCCGCTTCCATACCCGTTACATGCTGGATAAGCTGGGGGAGTCCATGGGCCCAGAGGTGAAGAGGGCGGCTCGAGAGGACCTCACGGCCTTCATACGGAAATGCGCCATCGACCCCGCACAGGTGGAGAGCGAGTACCGGCATTACTGTGGGGGCGGCACCACCGCTTTCGCCATCAATCCCTTTGGTGATGTATATCCTTGTATCGCTTTTCCGCTTGTGGTAGGTAATGTGCTGGAGAAGGATTTCTCCGAAATATGGGAGAATTCCCCGCAGTTGCAGCGTCTGAGAGGGAAGGAGGAAGGTCTTCCAGAAGATTGTAAGGGATGTGATCTCTTAGAGAAATGCGCGATTTGCATGGCTTTGTCTTATCTAGAGGAAGGTGAGGCGATGGCCTTGAGCGGGGAGAGATGCAGGCAGACGCGCATGCTGGTGAAAGTGCTGACACATGATGAATGAAGCAACCGATAAAAAAACATACGAGAAGCCACAGATGAGCGTGATGCGTATCAACCGCTTTTTCTTCGGCGGTTGCCAGGTCACCTGGCCCGCCTGTTATTCCCAGTACATGGTGGTGAACGGCGCCTGCCGTTACACCGGATAACCCGCCCGAGTCCCGCGCGTATGGATGGATTGAACGTTCCAAGAGCCTCTGTTCGAAGCCCATGGCAAGCACCCCTCCTTTTCCCGTCAATACCAATACCCGTTCACCCCGGCTAAACATCCGCTTACTGCCCTATAAAGCCGAAACCCAGATTTACAGGGAAGACGCAGAAAAAAAGGACGTTAATAGTGATATCGGCCGTTCAGTTCTCTTCGGGGTATACCGAGAAATAACGGGAAACCGAAACCCGGCAACAAGACAGGGGAGCGGGATGAAAGAACCCTGGAGGCAAAGGTCGCCGAGGGTGTTGACCACCGTGGTGGAGTTTGCAGATGAAGGTTGTGGGCAAAGAGAAGAAAACATACGAGAAGCCGCAGATGAGCGTGATGCGTATCAACCGCTTTTTCTTCGGCGGATGCCAGGTCACCTGGCCCGCCTGTTATTCCCAGTACATGGTGGTGAACGGCGCATGCCGTTATACCGGATAGAGGTGTGAACCGGGCCGAAGGACCAGTCGGCCGGGAACACATCGGTGGCAAGGACCGGGTGGAGCGTTGGAGAACACGATGAAGGGATTCTGGAGGCACATAGCGGCAAGCACGTCCATAACCGCGGTCTTTCTAATCTGCGCGCTCGCCGTCGCTTTTTCAGCGGTCCCAGTGGCCGCGCCTACCGCCCCCGCTAATGCGGGTGGCCTGGGGTCCCGCCTGATCGCGTCATGCGAAGGCCTGGTGGAAGCCCTGGGCGCGGAGTATGCGGAAACGCCCGCGGGAACGCCCTCGGCGACGGCTCCCACGATGGAGGAGGCGGCGCAGCCGGACCCCGCAACGGCTGCGCCCGCCAGGGCCGCGAGCCCCGTCCTCCCGCTGAATACCGGAAACCCCTGGTTAGCGACCTCTAGCTGACGTCCCATCCACCCCCAGAATTGTACCGCCGGCACCCCATATGACCCGCATCCCGGATTTTTGTTTGCGCGGGAGCGGATATCGACGTTAATAGGGGTGAGAGATAAAAACGGGAAACACAAGGGAGTTCCAGCAGGTGGGGGAGGCAAAGACCGGGACGGATAAAGCTCCCGCCAGGGTTGAGATAAAAGAGGTTTCTCGCAACAACGTAGGAGGCGAGGAAGAGAGGCAAAACCGTAGCACACAAAGCAGCCTGCAAAAGCGTGGCCGACGAACAAGGGGCCGCCCGCAAGGGCGGCCTCGCCACTGTTGGCGAAGATCGGACCGGGTGACGGGGTGGACCCAAGGCCCTGTTACGTCTGACTTGACCATGGCGTCAGCGCCTTGTCGGGCTCATGGTTAATGCTGAGCAAAAAAGCTATAATATTCCATAATGTAGGAGGAAGACAGAGGAGACGTCCGAGAATGTAACGGCATTGACGGCAAGAGTGGCCTGGAGGATGACGAAAGCGAAGGAACGATGGGTAAAAAAAGAAGGGAAACACATGGGAGAAAGGCTACGCGGTCAGCGTTTATACTGGCTATTGTCCTGGCCCTGGTCCTGTGGACCGTCCCGGGCGTAGCGGATTCCGCCTACAAGGCGCCCACCGCCAACCCCACGTTCACATACGGCTCCATCGTCTCCGGTTCCTACGTCAATGTCCAGACCGTCGATGGCACCTATATGAGGGTACGCGAGGGGAGGTTGTGGATCTTCTGCATCCTGAACTCGATATGGGCGGGCTGGCAGCCCTTTACCGAGACCTCGCGCAGCAAGCTCATCGACATCCAGATCGAGCTGGTGGGTTACCAGTCCGACGCTTCCGAGAGATGGTACGTGCAGTTCTACAACTACGACACCGGAGCCTGGGACTCAAGCTATTACTCCCTGGGGAGCCTTCCCACCACCCCCGAAGGGACCCGGACGGTTGCGGTGGGGGACGCCGCGAAGGCGCGCACTCTCGTGAGCGCCGCGGGTGCTTTCCAACTCAGGCTGGTGGACGGCGGCATCGGTAACGGCAGCATCTGGGATTTCACCCAGACCGATGTCTACATCGACATGCTGCGCGCCCGATTCGTCTACGACATCACGCCGCCGGTTTCCAGTATCACCGCCCCGGCGAGCGGGACGCAGACCAACGCCCACGCCTATACCGTGACCGGCACCTCCTCCGACCCCACCCCCGACGCCGGCGGGGTGACGGCGGTGGACGTCTCGACGGACGGCGGGGCGA
>JBFLWJ010000007.1:15723-61350 GCA_040757835.1 Actinomycetota bacterium | reverse complement strand
GTCCCGCACACCCTGACCCTGCTGTGCACGGGCACCGGCGGCCCCACCTCGGTCACCATCGGCGGCATCACCTACCCCGTTTCGGGGCTGCACTTCGTCAACGTGCAGTGGCTGAGATACTGGTGATCCCCACAAGACAGACCCACGAAGCGACAGCACGGCTGTTCTCCAGCCGCCCCGGCGGGTTGGCCGGCCGCTATGATATAAATATGGCGCCTCGCGGCTGCGGGGCCGATATAATACAGTAGACAGATAGGAAGTAATGGGTTACGTACTGGCGGAACAGGCTAAAGGGAGCTTGGGAGTCTTGGAGAAGAGGTTCGGGTTAGCAAAGCAGCCCAGGAGCAGGACGCGGCCGCTCTGGCCCCTGGTCCTGGTCTTCGGCTTGCTGGGTATCCTGGTGGTAGCGACCTTCTTCGTCTACATGTCCAGGCTCTCGGGCTCTCCAGGCGGTGAAACCGGCACCAGCGCCCAGGCCTCCGGCCAGGCCAGGAGCACCATCTCCGTGCCCACGAACGTCAGCGTCACCGTGGATAAGGGGGCCACCATCACCTGGGAGGCCACCGACGACGTGCGCATAGTAGGCTACAACGTATATCGCTACAAGTCGGGAAACGACCCCGGCAGCAAGGTGAACTCGGCCATCATCTCCGACACCGTCTACCACGACGACGAGGGGACCATGTTCAACAGCTACGCCGTGGCCACGGTGGACTCCAGCGGCAGGGAGGGGGAGGTGTCCGTCCAGGTAACACCGTCCGTAGAGCCGGTATCCCTGGCGGGGCTCACCCCCACCCGGGAGCCGGAGATGGTCGAGGACGTCACCATAACCGAGCCTTCCCGGGAAGAGCTGCCCCCCACCTTCGTCGGCTGTACCGCCGCGGGCATGAGCTACAGCGGCGTCTGGTACGAGGAACACTATGCCGAGGTGATGGGGGGCGTGATCATGGTCACCCCGTATTCCGGCGACAGCGTCAGCTACACCTTCAGCGGAGAGAGCGTCGCGGTCATCGCCACGCGCCACTGGAACTACGGAATCATGGATATCTTCGTCGACGGCGAGCTGCGGCAGCAGGTGGACCTCTACGCGCCGGAGACCGTAGCCTCGGACACCGTCTTCACCGCCTCGGGCCTGGGCCCCGGTGCCCATACCATCAAGCTGGTGTGCACCGGGCGTAAGAACTCGGACGCCAACTTCACCTTCATCAACCTGGAGGCCCTGCAGATAAGATAGGGCACCCCGCCGCTGCCGTCTTAAGCCTTCTCGCTCTTCCCGCGGAACAACTTGCGCCAGCCGGTCGCCTCTTCCCCGACCTGCGGGGTGTAATAGTAGTAGTGGTAATAGCCGTAGCGGCTCGACGAGGCGATATTGTTGATGACCAGTCCCAGGATGCGCGCGTCCACCTTGCGCAGCAGCTCGGTGGTGCGGCGGGCGTCGTCCCGCACCGCCCTGGCGTAGCTGGCCATGATTATGATACCGTCCATCATCGGTGCCAGGGCCATGGCGTCGGAGGCGGCCAGCATGGGAGGGGAATCGATGAGGACGAAGTCGGCGAAGCGCCTCACGTTGTCCAGGATGGATCGCATGGCCTCCGATGCCACCAGTTCAGCCGGGTTCGGTGGTTTCACCCCGGCCACCATGACGTAGAGGTTGTTGTAGCCGGTGGGCTGCACGGCCTCCTCCAGGGAGATGCTGCCCGAGAGCACTCCGCTGATGCCCTTGCCGGGGGAGACCTTAAAGTACTTGTCCAGGACCGGCTTGCGCAGGTCGGCCTCGATGAGAAGCACCTTCTTTCCCATCTCGGAGAGGGCCGCGCCCAGGTTGACCATGACCGTGGACTTGCCCTCCTCGGGGCCCGCAGAGGTGAAGAGGATGGTGCGGGTCTTGCCGTCCAGGTTGAGGAACTGCAGGTTGGTGCGGAGGGTGCGGTACCCCTCCACCGCCGGGTGCTGCGGCATCTCGAAGTAGATGATATGGTTCTGGGGCAGGTTCTCCGCCTCGATGTGCGGGATCTCCCCGATGATGGAGGTGTCGTAGTACTTCTCGAAGTCCTCGCGCGTATGCAGGGTGTCGTCGAGGTACTCCACCAGGAAGGCCAGGCCCACCCCCAGGATAAGGCCCAGGAAGATGGCCAGGACGGCGTTGCGGGTGGGGCGTGGGCTTGTCTTGGCGCCGGGCTTGGCCGGCTGCACTATCTCCAGTCCCCGCTGCTCCAGCGATTCGGCGATGCGCAGGGTGATATACTTCTCGTACAGGGACACCCACAGGTTAACCGCCCGCTGCGCCTCGTTGAGCACCTCGGTGGGGACGTTCCCCGCCGTGTACTGCTTCGCCTGCTCCACGGCCTGCCCGATCTCCTCCTCGACCTCCTGGATGCGGTTCCACACCTCGCGCCGCGCCTCGCTTATCTGCCTGATGGCGGCGAGCTGGCGGCTGGCGATGTACTCCTCCGCGTAGGCCTGGGCCACGTCCCTCGCCAGCAGGCGGTCGGTGTTGGTGACGACGATGTCGAAGATGTTCGTGCGCTCCTTCTGCTGTACGTCCACCATGCCCGCCAGTTCCGATGCCGTGGGTATCTGCTCGGGGATATAGACCTCCTCGCCCTCCTGTTGTAGCCGCGCGTTCTCATCGTACTTGATCCGCAGGGCTTCCTCCACTGCCTGGGCCATGGTATCGGTCTTTATGATCTCCGTCTGGGTTTGGATGTAGCGGTCGGGGTCGAACAGGGCGGCGGTGAAGAAGCTGCCCAGCACCGACTCTGAGGCCGAGCTGACCTCGCTCAGGATCTCCACCTGCGACTGGTAAACGGGCGCCTGCAGGAAGGTGAAGATGAGCGTGACGGCGAGGACCACCGCCACCGTGCCGACGATGATCCAGCGGCGGTTGATGAGGACGTTTATATAGTCCTTTAGCTCCAAACCCTCTCCTCGCGCGAAGTATCGACGCTAACAGCCTTATGACGCTTATTTCGCTCTCTAGGTTTATCGTCCTGCGCCGGATCCTATTTAATGGTAGATGGTTTGAACCGAATGCACAATGACGGGTGGGAGGCTTGCCGTTGCTTTGCGGCGCTGGGGCCAGGGGCGATCGACAGGGCATCCAGAAAGACCGCCCCCGGAAGGACGGGCCATGGCGGTATTGCCTTGGCCGGAGCGTTCGCTCCGGAGTTGGTATCACGGGTAGGTGTGGATATACTGCACGTTCACGAAATGCAGCCCGGAGAGGTTGTAGTCGATTCCCCCGATGTTCACTATGCCGGGGCCGCCGGAGCCTACGGCGGTTAAGGTCACGGTATGGTTCGAGTTGGTGTTGGAGAAGGTCCCTGAATAGATCAACTGGCCGAAGAGGGGAGCGCTGAAGGGCGCCATCTTCACGCCGCCAACGGTATCCAGGCTTACCGTGGCCACGAGGACCCCGTCGATGCGGACCTGCACGTCCCCGCTGAGCCAGTATTTCGAGGCGTAAACGTCTATCTTCTGGCTCTTTACCTTCAGGTCCTTGATGAAAGTATAAGTCGCGGAGGCGCCGGCGTCGTTGGCCACAAGTATGTAGCTGCCTCCATCGGCGGTATAGTTCTCCAGCTGCCAGGTGCCGGACGTGACCCAACCCGCTTCATTGGCCTGGACGGTGATGTCCGCTCCTCCGCCCCCGGTGGGATCGGGTGGTGGCTTCTTCGCAAGGACCGTGGTGGTCATAGCCGCCATTAGAAAAAAGACCAGTGCCAGAAGCACTGTTATGCGCGCGGTCCTTTTCATATGCCTGACCTCTCTCCTTCCCGCAATACCGATATTCAGGGTTCCCTTACATTAAACGACGGTTTGCAGGGGACAGCGTGCAAGAACCTGGGATACGGGACATATGGAGCGCGGGCGGCGCTTTTCGAGCGGTTGACGGTACGTGGTCAAATCCGCGGTTAGCGGTGATGGCCCCCCTCATCGCGTCCTCCTCGCTGGTCCATGTTGGCGGATATAAGGTCTGTCCCTCCATGTATTCTTGCTTTTCGGTGATTTCCCTGCCTCATCATGACGAGCATCGATAGCGCCAAGGGATGCGCGGCGGTAACCCCTGAGGCAGCTTATTTCTTCTGGCGTTTCATCCAGCGGGAAGGCTTGCCTCCGTCCAGGCCTTCGCCCTCCGTCTCGCCGTAGGAATACTGGTAGGGGGAGTAGTATCCGTAGCGGTAGCCGTAGCCGTAACGGCCGGCCATCTCCACGTTGTTGATGACCACGCCGAGGATGCGCGTCTCCACCCGGCCCAGCATCTCGACCGTGTGCCTGGCCCCGTCCCGGGTGGCGATGGTGTGGCTGGCCACCACGAGTACGCCGTCCATCATGGGGGCCATTGCGATGGCGTCGGAGACCGCGAGCACCGGGGGTGCGTCAACGATGACGTAGTCGAACTCATCGCGCAGCCGCTGCAGCAGGTCCTGCATGGCCTGGGACGACACCAGCTCCGCGGGGTTGGGCGGCCTGGGCCCCGACATGAGCACGTGCAGGTTAACGTTGCCGGTATCGACGATGACTTCCTCCAGCGAGGTGGTCCCCATGATCATGTCGGTGAGGCCCTTCTCCGACTTCTCCACCAGGAACTTGCCGATGACGGGGCGGCGCAGGTCGGCCTCGACCACCAGCACCCGCTTGCCCATCTCCGAGAGCGCGGCGCCCAGGTTCACCGCCACCGAGGTCTTGCCCTCCTCGGGGCTGGAGGAGGTGACCATGAGCAGCCTGGTGCCGCCGTCGAGGTTGAGGAACTGCACGTTGGTGCGGAGGTTTCGGAAACCCTCCGCCGCCGGGCTGTCCGGCCGGGTGAAATATATGACCTCGCGCTCCTCCTCCCCACTGGGGGTGGCCCGGGCTATCTCCCCTATGATGCTGCTCCCGTAGTAGCGCTCGAAGTCCTCGCGGGTCTTCAGGGTGTCGTCCAGGTAGTCCACGAGGAAGGCCATGCCCACGCCCAGGATGAGCCCCAGGAAGATGGCCAGGACGACGTTGCGGGTGGTGCGCGGGCTCACCTTCACCCCCGGCTCCGCCACTTCGATGACCTCCAGCCCGCGCTGGCCCAGCGCCTCGGATATGCGCAGGCTCATGTATTTCTCGTAGAGGGTAGCCCACAGGCTCACCGCCTGGCTTGCCTGGGCCTGCAGGTCGGGAGGGATGTTCTCCGGGGTGTACTGCTTCACCTCCTGGGCTATCTCCGATATCTGGGTCTCCAGTTCGGTGATGCGGTTCCAGACCTCCTTGCGCGCATCGCTGATCTGCTTGATAGCCGCGAGCTGGCGGTCGAGGATGTACTCGTCGGCGTAGGCCTGGGCGACGTCCCGCGCCAGCAGGGGGTCCTTGTTGGTGACGGCGATCTCGAAGACGTTGGTGTTCTGTGAGCGCTCCACGCTGACGCTGGACCTCAGCTCCTCGGCGGAGGGGACGGCGTCGGGGATGAACACCTCCTCGCCCTCCTCGCGGGCATACTCCAGTTCCTCGTAGTTGTACTCCAGGCGGTCGAAGACGGCGCGGGCAAGGGTCCGGGTGCCGATGATCTCCGCCTGGGTCTGGATGAACTCCTGCGTGTCCCCATAGAAGAGGGAGAAGAGGCTGTCGGAGGCGGATTCCCCGGCGCGGTTGATGTCGGTGAGGATCATCACCCTCGACTCGTACACCGGGTCCTGCAGCAGGGAGAAGACCAGCGCCGCCGCCACCACCAGGGCGGTGACCCCGATGATGATCCACTTGCGGGCGACGACGACGTTAATATAGTCCCTTAGCTCCATGGCTTCCCTATTATATACGGCTGGCACGTTTGGGGTCAGGCCCGGACCGTGCCAGCCCTTGCTGGTCCCAAATCAAAGGGGGCGCCCCACCCGGGGCACCCCCCGCGGTCTCATCCTTGCTGTCTTTCGCCTCCGCTATTAGCTTATCGGGCGGTCGGCCCGATCGGCGTCCTTTCCCCTAGAATATCTCGGGGACGCCGATGGAATCGTGCCCGCCCTGCTTGCCGAAGTAGTCGAAGTACATGGCCCTCTCAGACACCACCGGTATGGATGCCGTCACCTTGGTGGACACCTCGGAGTTGGAGAGGTTCGGCAGCGCGTCGAGCATGACCGACTTCCTCTGCCCGCCCTTCAGGGTGAAGGTGTAATCGGGGGCGGTGCCGTCCACCAGCTGGAAGGACAGGGTCACCTGGGCGTCAACCGGCCACGGGTTCTGCACCAGCACCCAGGTGTCGAAACTGCCGCCCGTATAACCCTCCGCCAGGTACCAGGTAGTGCTCGGCTCGGTGGCGCCGATGGAATCGTGCCCGCCCTTCTTGCCGAAGTAGTCGAAGTACATGGCCCGCTCCGCCACCACCGGCGCGCTAGAGATCACCGAGGTGGAGACCTCGGCGTCGGAGAGCCCCGGCAGCGAGTCGAGCATGACCGACCTTCTCTCACCACCGGGCAGGTCGAACTCGAAGTTGGGGGCGTTACCGGTAACCAGCTGGAAGGACAGGGTCACCGCCGCCGCCTCCGTCCCCGGGTTCTGCACCAGCACCCAGGTGTCGAAGCTGCCGCCGGTGTAGCCCTCGGCCAGGTTCCACCAGGTGGAAGGCGCGATGACCCCGATGGAGTCGTGCCCGCCCGGCAGGCCGTTGTAGTCGAAGTAGCACGCTCGTTCCGAGACCACCGGCACGGTGGCGTCCACCTTGGTGGAGACCTCGGCATCGGAGAGTCCCGGCAGGCCGTCCAGCATCACCGTCCGCCTCGCCCCCGCTGCCAGCGGGAAGGAAAAGTCCGGAGCCGTGCCGTCGACCAGCTGGAAGGACAGGGTCACCGCCGCCGCCTCCGTCCCCGGGTTCTGCACCAGCACGTAAGTGTCGAAGCTGCCGCCGGTGTAGCCTTCGGCGAGGTACCAGGTATTGGAGGGCGTAAAGGTGCCGATGGAGTCGTGCCCGCCCGGCAGGCCGTTGTAGTCGAAGTAGACGGCGCGCTCCGCCACGATCCAGGTGCCCGCCGTCGAGGTCACCTTGGTGGAGACCTCCTTGCTGGACAGCCCCGGCAGCGCGTCCAGCATCACCGTGCGCCTCGCCCCGCCGGCCAGGTCGAAAGCGAAATGCGGCGCCGTGCCGTCCACCAGCTGGAAGGTCATGACCACCTCGGCGTCGAGGGGACCCGGGTTCTGCACCAGCACGTAGGTATCGAAGCTGCCGCCCGTATAGCCCTCGGCCAGGTACCAGGAGAAGGTCTGGAACTCGTAGACCACGCAGTCGCCCTCGTCGTCGTACCAGGTGACGCTGTAGACGTCGGTGCCGGTGGCCGTGTACAGGTCCGCGAGCACCGCTCCGAAGTTGCCGGCCCCGTCGCTGGTCGTCTCGAAGACCACCGGCGTGCCGTACGGGTCCATGGTGATGCGCATGGGGCGGTTTGCCGGTCCCGTGCCCGAGACAATATTGGTAGCCGGGTCACAGGTGGCGGTGACGTCCCGCACCACGATGCTGCGGGCGCCGCCCATGTCGCAGGAGACATCGGTGCCGTCGGTGATGTCGAAGTCCTGGAACCATGCCTCGAAGAAACCGTCCCCCATGGTGGTGACGTCCCTGGTCTCGGCGTCCGCCTGCACTTGCAGCGCCGTCCCCGGGATGTAGAAGCCCATGACGTCGTCGTATTGCGGATAGACTACCAGTCCCGCGCCGGAGCCGGCGGCGACGTTCATCACCATGTCGCCCCTGGCGTTGGTCGAGAAGACGAACGCAGCGTCCCCCCTGCCCACGTTAAAGGCGGTGAAACCCGCGGTAAAGGCGCCGGCCGCCGAGGCCGTGGTGCTGGTGTTCGTGGCGCCCGGAGGAATATCTGCGTAGTAGGTTGACGGCGCGACGATATAGGCGTCGATGGTTGCGCTGCCCGACGCCGTGCCGGTGACGCGGTCGTTGTTGAAGTCGAGGTTGCCGGTGAGGGTGCAGTCGATGTTGATGGCGGGACCTCCCGAGAGGTCGGTCACCCTGACCACGTCCCCGGAAAGGATGTCGCCCACGTCGGACATATCGGCTTTGAACCAGCCGTTGGCGTCCGCTTCCACCGTCTTCTCGCCTATCTTCACCCCGCGCCACAGCTCTACCTTGACGTCGGCGCCGGCCCCCCCGTGGGTGATGAAGCCGGTCACGCTGTCGTAGGGGATGGCCACGCGCACTCCCGGCACCACCCCGGCGGCCGCGAAGTCCGCTTCGGCGCCGCCGCCGTCCGGCCATGCCAGCTCCTTTTCGGCCAGGCGCTCCTGGGCCTCCTCGGGGGAGGAGGGGAGCCGTCCCAGGGGGTCTTTGTTCAGGTCAGAACCGGTCACCGTCTTCGCTTCCGCCAGGCCGGCCGTGGCCGTGGCCACAACGGGCACCGCCACCAGGAAAGCCAGCACCAGGACGGAACAGCAGATGTGGACCCCGAAGGTCTTTTTCCAGCTAGTCATGTCTATTCACCTCCGACCTTCCCGGCTATAGTTCCCAGATGTCGGTGAGGTGCCAGATGTTGTAGTCTTTGCGCAATGTCATCTGCGTGTCCCAGACTCTGCCACCTACACTGACAACGCGTCCGGTCAGGACTACCTCGGTGTCGGAGACGAGATCGTAGTCGTCCCAGATCATGTAGTCGAGACGTCCCTCGGCCACCTTGGTGAGGAATTCCTGCAGCTCGCCGATCTCGCGCGCCAGGTCCTCCTCGAAACTGGCGGGCACCACGTAGTTGGTGCCTCCACCCAGGTCGCCCGTGAGCTGGCGGATGGCGCCGATGCGCCACATGCCGCCCTCGTACTTGAGCACCATGGTGCCGTCGTGCTTGGCACCGTCCGTCGTAGTCAAAGTGAAGTAGAGGTATGAGCTGTTGGGGTCGCCCGCCGGCTGGTAGTCGGTGGCCACGGCGTCCAGCCTCTTCACGCGGCCTTCGGCGAGGGCGATGAAGAAGTTCTGATGGCGCTGCGTCTCCGAGACGTAACGCTGGTCGGGGCTGTCCTGGGAGAAGTCCTCTCCCGAGGGAAGGGCCGCCGCCTCCACGTCGGCCGCGCTTGCTTCCGCCTCACCCTCGGCGCCCCCGCCCGGGTCTGCGTCCGTCTCGGCCGTGCTTTCTTCCACCGCGGAAGATGCTTCCATGGCAGGAGAGCCCCCGTCATCCTCCTGTACCATGTCCACGATTTTCCATGCGGCGAGGGCCAAGGTGGTGGAAGCCAGCACTGCGATCACCACGATGATGATTACCCTTCGCACATCTCTCACCTCTTCCCGGTTCCAGTGATGGATACTCGTACACGCAAAACAGCTCGCATTGCTATTAACAATTTATATCTCGCCTTGGACTGTTTATCTAAACGCGGATTCTTAAAGTCCCGATCGCCCCAACACCGACAGAGTTTACCGGTTCAGCCGTCTTGCCAGTGGTCTTTACCCTGCTTGAGCTTGTTTACTGCTCATATAGAAACAACCGTCGTTCATTATATACCTATATTCTGGTTATTTCAAACCACCCAAACGGAATAAGACCAGCTTGGTGCCGTACCTTTACCCTTCACTTTTCAGACAGCCCATCGCTTGATCGAGGAGCGAAGATATGCCCCATTTTATTTCACCGTAAAGTCCACGCCCGCCGAGGTGCCTCCTCCAGTGGTCACCTTGACCGCCTTGGTGCCGGCCCCGGTCGATGGCACCTTGACCTTGACCTGCGTGTTCGACCAGGAGACGTATCTGGTGACCGCGGTTATCCCGAACTTCACCGTGGAGGTGCCGCGCTTGTCCCCGAAGCCGGTGCCGGTGATGGTCACCACCGTGCCCGGGGTGCCGCTGGTGGGCGAGAGCCTGGTGATCCTGGGCACCACCTTGAAGGCGGAGAGGTTGGACTTGCCCCCGCCCGTGGTCACCGAGACGTTTAAGGCCCCCGCGCAGCCCGCTGGGACCTTGACCACGACCTGCGTGGCCGACCACGAGATGTAGGAGGTGGCCTTGGTGGCCCCGAACTTAACGTAGGAGGTGCCCCGGGTAGCCCCGAAGCCGGTGCCGGTCACCGTCACCTGGGTGCCCTGGGTCCCCGACTTGGGGGAGAGGGTGCTTAGGTAGGGGAGCACGTTGAAGGCGACGCCGTTCGAGGCGCCCGCGGCGGTGGTCAGGGTCACGTTCACCGCGCCCGCCGAGCCCGCCGGCACCTTGCACACCACCTGGGTGTCCGACCACGAGATGTAGGAGGTGGCCTTGGTGGCCCCGAACTTAACGTAGGAGGTGCCCCGGGTAGCCCCGAAGCCGGTGCCGGTCACCGTCACCTGGGTGCCGATCTTGCCAGAGGCGGGAGCGAGGTCGGTGATGGCGGGCAGCACCACCGTTCCGACGGTGAAGTCGGCCTCGTTGGACTCGCCCCAGTCCGTGGTCACCTTGACCTTGACCGGCCCCGACGGCACGCCGGCCGGTACCTTCACCACGATCTGAGTTATGTTCCAGGAGGGGAACTCCGTGGCCGGCACACCCCCGAAGGTGACGCTCGAGTCCCAGCGGTAACGCCCGAAGGCGGTGCCGGTGAGGGTCACCTCCGTGCCCGCCTCCCCGCTGGGGGGCGAGACGCCGGTGATGGCGGGCGCGGGGGAGGTGATGGTGAAGGCGCCGACCAGGGTAGCCAGCTGGTTGTCCTGGTTTCTCACGTTCACATCGTAGACGCCAGGCTTCACGTTAGTAACAAGTTTAAACGTGCAGGTGATGGTGGTACCGTCAGTGACCACCACGTTGGCGAGGGAGCCCAAGGGGTTCTGCCCCACGTCATGCCCGGAGAGATAGACGTACGGTTTTCCCCAGAAGCCGGTCCCCTCCAGGGTGACGTCGACGTAGTCGCCCAGCGCTCCCACGTTGGGGGTGATACTGGTCAGGGTGGGGGCCGGCAGCCCTCCCGTGACCATGAAGCTCTCCGCCAGGGTCGCCAGCTGGCCGTCGGGGTTTATCACCGTGACGCCCCACGGCCCGGAGTAAGCGTCCGCGGGTATGGGGAAGCCGCAGGTTATCTTGGTGCCGTCGTTGTAGACGTTGACTCCCGTCGCGAGGATGTCGTCTTCACCGGCCCGGGTGAGCTTGACCGTGGGCTGGACGGTGGGGGCATCCCAGAAACCGGTGCCGGCCAGGTCGCTGATGTTCACCGTGGTCCCCCTGGCCCCGTAGTATGGAGTTATCGCGGTTATCGCGGGCGCGGGCGGCGGGTTCTCCACGACCTTGAAACCCCAGAACGTGTCCTCGTAGGAATCGTCGGGGTTCATGATGTATACGTCCCAGGTATCGAGCGCGGCGTCCGCCGGGAGGGGGAACTTGCAGCTGATGTGGTAGAGGCTGTGCACCACGATGTCGGTGGCGTCGATGGCCATCTCCCCGCTTTTCAGTTGTATCGTGGGCTTGTCCCCGGGCGCCTCCCAGAAACCGTAACCGTAGAGGTCGGCATCGATGGTGGTCCCCCGCTTGCCCCAGGTGGGACTAACGCTCTTGATCTTGGGGATGGGGAAGATGAACGCGAACTCCGAGAGCGATGTCACCTCCCCGGTGAGGATGTTGTTCTCCGTGTCCACTTCCGTGGTCACGTCCTCCCAGCCGCTGCCGGTGTTGTGGAGCATGCGGAACGAGCGCTCGTCCCATATCAGGCCTTCGCCATACGGGAACTTCACCTCGGCCGCGCCCGCGAAGGAGGCGCTGCTGGAGATGTCGACGCACTTCAGGGAGATGTGGTAGTCGAACTCCTCGCCGGTGGGGGCCTCCGCGGACGACTCGATGGTGTTCCCCGCCGCCGTCACCTCGGAGAAGGTGATGGTGTCGCTGCCCTTCAAGCCAACGGTGACGTCGCTGCCCACCCTGGTGTTGGCCTGCACCAGGCGCAGGACGGTGCCCTTGGTGCCCACCGCGAAGGCGTGGGTGGAGTCCGCCGCGCAGACGCTGTAGAGGGTCTCGGTGCTGGGGTTGTACATACGGGTCCAGGTGGCGCCGCCGTCGGTGGTCTTGATGATGGTGCCGCTTCCGCCCACTGCGAAGGCGGTGCTGGGGTCGAGGGCGCATATGTCCTGAAGGCTTCCGCTGCCGGCTGGCGCAGCGTGGGTCTCCCACGTGGCCCCTGAGTCCGTGGTCCTGAGGATCGTGGTGCCGCCCACCGCCCAGGCGGTGGTGTCGCTCACCGCCCAACAAGCCTTAAGTTCGGGAAGAGAGGGGTCGCTGGGGGTCTGGTCGGACCATTCGCCCTCGTGATAGTGGGCGATCCAGCCGCGGTAGGACGTGTTGCCCACTGCCCAGAAGTCGGTGGCGCTGGAACTCTCGATGTCCTGGCACGAACCGTTCCCGTAACCCCAGCGGTGGATCCAGTCTCCACCCGCGTTGTAGGTCTCCTGTATGAACGCGCCCCCGGGGCCGAAGGACCCACCTGCCCAGGCGTGAAGATCGTCGGTGGCCTCCAGGGTGTACTGATAGACAGGGCTGCCACCATAGCTCCAGCTGCCGCCCCCGTTGGTGGTGATGGCCACGCCCGCGCCGACCTTCCCGGCCCAGACGGTCTGGTCGCTGACCACCGAGACAGAACCCATCCAGCCCCAATTCGTGGCCAGGGATATGATGTCCCAGGTGTCGCCGTAGTCGGTGGTCTTGAGCACCTTGCCCGTGGTGTCGTCGACCACCGCGTAGGCGGTGTTCTGGCCCGCGGCCTCGATCTCGGTGACGCTCAGGGAGGAGATGCCCTCCGGGGCGCAGGGCTCCCACACCTCACCCGGTACGGTGACATCACCGTACACCCCGGCGTCTGCGCCTATCTTCGCCTCTGTCCCAACGGTGGGGACCGCCACCGCGGCGACCGGCATTGCTGTCAACAGGAATGCCGCGGCCAGGACCAGGACGCGCACAGCGTGAGACCTCGTTTGCGATGGATACCTCATCTCGTCACCCCCGATGTCTATCTGGTCCGCGTCCTGGCGTTCGCGGGGGGGCGGAAAGGCCCGGGCGCGTCCCGAGAAGTACCGGCTTGCCCTCATGGATGGATGTGTCGTTCCTCTGAATAATTCTAATCCCGGATCCGAAATAGCGTCAACGCGAATGAGGCCGCATCTTCGCCCTTCACTTTACCGACGGTCCATCGCTTGATCTAAGGGTAAAGATACGGCCCCAAGAGCGGGAGGCTGCGCTTTGGCGTGGTAGAATATTCTATACCGGTAAAACCAGAGCTTAAGCGAGTATCCAGGGCGGAAGAAATGAGGAATAACGCTCCATGGTTTCTCCGCGTGGAGGTCACGGCCGAACGTACCCTGGCCGCTGTGAGGAGGGCCGTGTGATGCCCACGATGAGAACGGGTTTCGGCTCCATAAAGCGCGCGAGGCGCCGCTCCAGGCGTCGCTGCGGCTTTATATTGTGCGCCCTGTCGGTACTGGCCTTCCTCGCTTCCATGTCGGCTGTGCCCACGGGGGACATCGCAGCGCACGCCTCGCCGCGCGCTCAGCTCGAGGACGGGCAGTCCCAGGCCGGTCCCACCGGCCTGCGCGACATCTCCGCCGCCAGCCCGGATACGGCGTGGACCGTCGGCGACGGCGGGTTCGTCTTCCATACCCGGGACGGCGGCGCCACCTGGATACCCCAGGAATCCGGAACGCAGGAGGACCTGCTCTGCGTCTCCGCCGTGGACACCACCACCGCCTGGGCTGCCGGCAACCGCGGCACCGTCCTGCACACCTCCGACGGCGGCAAAGCCTGGCAGTCCATGGACCCCGGCCTGGGCCGGGACATATACGACATCTCCGCCACCGGCGGTGGCGGCGCCAGCCCTTCCGCCATCTGGGCCGCCGCCGAAGGCCCGGTGGTCCTGCGCAGCACGGACGGCGGCCTCACCTGGGATCACCGCGACCCCGGCAACCAGAGCCGGCTGACCTCCATTCGCGCCTCGGGACCCGATACGGCCGTGGCGGCGGGAGAGAACGGCACCGTTCTGAGCACATCCGACGGCGGCCTCACCTGGGCCCTTCAGGTGACAAACACCGGCGATAACCTCGTGGATATGGCTTCCGCCGGCACGCCCTCCACCCTGTGGGCGGTGGGCGAGACGGGAACGGTGATCCTCAGCGGCGACGGCGGCCTCACCTGGGCCGCCCACAACCTGGAGACCACGACGACCCTTACCGCTGTCTGCGCCGTGGACGCCACCACCGCCTGGCTGGCTGGCGGAGGGGGCCTCCTGCTCAAGACCGCCGACGGCGGCGCCACCTGGGGCCCGCAGGACGCGGGCGACTCGAACAACATCCGTGCCATCCACGCCGCTGGGGGCGATGACGCCTGGGCGGTAGGGGAGAACGGCATGGTGGTCAGGACCTACGATGGCGGGGGAACCTGGATACCGCAGCACATCAGCGACGGTCGCTCCCTGAACGACGCCTGCGCCGCCGACCGGGACACGGCCTGGGCGGCGGGGGAGGCGGGGGCCGCCCTGCGCACCACGGACGGCGGCTTCACCTGGAGCGGCCTCTATCCCGGCACCACCGGGAACCTCTACGGCGTGGCGTCACCAGGTCCCGACGACGCCTGGCTGGTGGGGCAGGATGGCCTCATCCTGCGCACCTGGGACGGCGGCGGCAGCTGGGAGGAGCAACCGTCGCGCGCCTCCTACGACCTCCACGACATATCCTGCGTGGACGGCAAGACCGCCTGGGCGGTGGGGCGGCGCGGCACCATCGTGCGCACCTTCGACGAGGGCTATACCTGGTACCGCCAGGACCCCGGGGGAGCGGGGGAGAGCGCCGTGGACCTCCTTGGGGTCTACGCCGCCAGCGCTGATATCGCTTACGCCGTCGGGCGCGGAGGCGCCATCCTGAAGACCGGCGATGCCGGGGAGACCTGGACGGTGCAGGAATCGGGCACCACCAGCGACCTCTTCTCGGTATGCGGCAGCGACGGCGAGAACGTGTGGGCCTGCGGCGAGGCGGGGACGCTGCTGCGCACGAGCGACGGCGGCCGCACCTGGTTCCCCCTGGACGCGGGTACCGCGGTGGACCTCACCGCCGTTTCCGCGCCGCGCGGCGGCGCGGCCGCGGCTGACGCGGCCCGGACCGCCTGGGTCGCGGGCCGGGATGGCTTCGCGGCACGCACCACGGACGGCGGCCTCACCTGGACCACCCGGGACACCGGCACCGCCAACGCCCTGCGGGGCATAGCGGCGCCCGATAAGGACACCGCATACGCCGTGGGCGCGCACGGCACCGTGTTCACCTTCCGCGCCTCGCCCCGTCTGGACGCGGTCTCTCCCACCACGGCCCAGGCCAAGGGCACCGTCACCCTCTCCGGCCTGGCCTTCGGCGACGGCAACGAGGGCTCGTTCGTCTCCTTCGGCGCCGTCAGGGCGATACAGTACGCCCAGTGGAGCGAGCGCGTCATAAAAGTGGTCATGCCGCCGGGCGCGTCTCCCCGCGAGGAGATAACCGTCACCACCCCCCTGGGCACCTCGGCCGGGCGGCTGCTCATCATCCTCCCCAAGCTGGACGGGGTGAGCCCTTACCACTGCCGCCCGGGCAAACCCCTCACCATAGCCGGGGCCTCCTTCGGCTCCCAGCGTGGCGGATCGTACGTGACCATCGGCGGGGTGAAGGTCACCGAGTTCGAGTACTGGACCAACAACCTGATCCGCCTCACCGTGCCCGGGAACGCGCCCGAGAGCGCCGAGGTCAAGGTGGTGACGGCGTCAGGCACCTCCAACGCCGTGAAGGTGACCGTCTCCCGCGCGGCGCCCTCCCTGCCCGAGATCATCAGGCCGAAAGCGGATTTCCTCGACCCCACCACCGCGGTGACCGGCCAGGAGGTCACCATCTACGGCAGCGGTTTCGGGCCCTGCCGGGGCTCGGGATACGTGAGCTTCGGCACGGTCAAGGCCGCCGAATACACCGCCTGGGCCAACGACCACATCGTGGTCAGGGTGCCCCCCGGGGTGGTCGGCCAGGTCAAGGTGACGGTGACCACCGCTGCCGGCACCACCGCCGCGCTCGCCTTCACCGCCGTCATGCCCCCCACCATATATGCCATAACCCCGCCATCCGGCACGGCCGGTTCCCAGGTAGAGATAACCGGCGCCGCCTTCGGGCCGCGGGAGGGGCCCACCAGCTACGTCTCTTTCGGCGGCGTGAGGCCGCAGGTATACGACTACTGGTCCGAGGGGCGCATCGTGGTCAAGGTGCCCCCGCAGCTGGAGGGGAAGGTGGCCGTCACCGTCACCACAACGGTGGCCACTTCAGCCGCCGCCGGTTTCGTGGTGAGGAAAGCCGACCTGCGTGGCATCGACGCCGGCGGCGGAAGGGCCTGGGCGGTGGGCGAGGGCGGCACCATCATGAGGTCCAATGACGGCGGCGCGACCTGGAGACCGCAGGACTCCGGGTGCGGCCTGTGGCTGTACGGCGTGGCCGCGGGAAGCGCGGCCAGGGTATGGGCCGTGGGTGAAGGCGGCGCCATCCTCACCACCGGCGACGGTGGTTCCACCTGGACAATGCATCCCGCCGGCGCCACCCGCACCCTCTACGGTGTGGACGCGGCCGGAGCGACCACCGCGTGGGCCGTGGGCGACGCAGGGACGATCATGAAGACCGTGGACGGGGGGGCCACCTGGACGCCGCAGGCCTCGGGCACCGGGTCCAGCCTGTACGCCGTGAGCGCCGTCGACTCCGGCACCGCATGGGCGGTGGGCGCGGGGGGCGTGGTGCTCAAGACGGTGGACGGCGGGGCGTCGTGGGCGCCCCAGAACTCCCGCGTGACCGCGACCCTCTACGGCGTCTCCGCCGTCAGCGCCGACACCTGCTGGGCCGTGGGCGGCGCGGGGACCGTCTTGCGCACCGACAACGGCGGCCTCACCTGGGTGGTCAAGGGGACCTCCGCCATAGCCGCCTCGGATTCCACGGAGGCAGCCGCGGAGGTGGAAGCGGGCGGTGCGGAGAGTGTGAGGGGCACCGCGGCCGCGGGTAAAGCGGGCACAGCCGCTCTTTCTATCCCCGTCACCACCGCGAACCTGCGTGCCGTATTTGCGGCCAGCCCGCTCATCGCCTGGGTGGTGGGCGAAGGAGGTGCGGCCTTCAGGACGAGCGATGGTGGCCTCACCTGGTACCCCTGCGGGGGTTCGCCGGCCTCCCTCTTCGGCGTGACCTCCCTCGGCTCCGGCGCCATCACCGTCGGAGCCGGCGGCACCACCCGCCATCTCCCTTAGTGCCGGTCGGGGTCAGCCCCTGACATGTGACATTGTGGGCAGACAATGGGCAATGGGGTCAGCCCCTGACATGTGACATTGCGTTGCGTAGCAGCAACCCAGAGCTTCGAGCTTACCTGGCATGTCACATGTCAGGGGCTGACCCCATTGCCACGGTCGGGATTAGCCGTGCGCGGATGTGGATATATAGGAAAGGATATAGGGTCGGTTCAGCGAAAAGTAAAGCAAGGAAAGATCGGATACTCACAACGGACGGCGGTCGTCTTAAGTCCTAAATTGCCGGGCTCTTATCGGGGAGGTGCGCCATGCGCAGGTTGCTGGTCTTCGGGTTGTGTTTCCTTATCTCCGCGCTCTTCATAACTCTCCTGCCGCCGCCGGCCGCTGTGGCGGACGGCTGGGAGTGGCGCCAGACCGACTGGTCGGGTGGCCCCGGCCAGGACCTCTGGTACGACAGTTCCCGTTACAGCTCGTCCAGTTTCATCGATACAATGAGCGTGCCCGGCACCATACGCAAGAGCTATATGGCAAACTTTATGACCAAGGACGCGGCCAATCCCGTGCTCGGCTCGGCGGCGGGGACCATGGATGCCCTGGGGCTGATCGGGTATCCCATGCGGAAGGACGGCGGCGGATACGAGGTGCTCTACCGCGGGACCGATGGCGCCGGCATCAATGCCGTCGGCTACGCCTCATCCCCCGACGGGGTCACCTGGACGAAACACCCCGGCAATCCGGTGCTCGAGCGCAGCAGCGCGGCGGCGACGGCATGGGATGCGGGGGGAGTGAGTTACGGCCCCATCCTCGACGAGGGTGACCACTACACCATGTTCTTCCGCGGCTATGACAGCGGCGGCGCTATACGCTATGGCCGCGCGACCTCACCCGACCTCATCGACTGGACCAGGGACGCCAATTTCGTCTTCGGTCCAGGCGCGGCCGGTTCCTGGGAGCAGTTCCTGGACTCGGCGGTCGTAAAGCTCGTCAACGGCGGTTACGGCCTGTGGTACCTCGCCTTCGATGCCACCGGAACGGGCCGCATAGGGTACGCGTTTTCGACGGACGGCGTCTCGTGGGCCCGGAGCGCGGCCAACCCCGTGCTGACCGAGAACGCCGCATCCTGGGACGTCACCGGCCCCGGTTCCTTCAAGATACTCGAGCGGCCCTGGATGGACGACTATCTCATGGCCTATTCCTCCGATGACACCATCGGCAACTACGGCATCGGGATGGCCTCCTCACCCGATGGCGTGGTCTGGACCAAGGATGCCGCGAACCCGGTCCTCGCATCTGGTGCCGCCCCCTGGTACCAGAGCGGCATCGACGTGTGGGAACTGACCTTTGACGGCACCATATACAAGATGGGGATCATCGGTTATGGCCCCCCCGGGGTCAGCGTGGGGCAGGCCTACAGGGAACCCGGCAATCCCTGGAGCATATTCCCGAGCCCATACCTCGTGCCTGCGCCCGGTCCGGCGTGGGATGACGGAGCTGTCTTCGCCGTCCTTCCCTTCCTGGAAGGCAATACCCTGCGCGCTTTCTACAACGGCTACGGCAGCATCGTCCCACCCGCCATCGGCACCGCCACCAGCACTCCCAATTTCTCGGGCGGTACCTCCTGGCTGCTATCATCCGTATTCGACGCGGGCTCGCCGACGCAATGGGGCAACGTCACCTGGGATGAGGTGGTGCCAGCGGGCACCTCCGTCACTGTCGAGGTGCGCACCGGCGATGTGCCCGTCCCCGACGGTACCTGGAGCGGATGGGCGGCTGTGGCCAACGGCACACCGGTCCCCTTTGGTCCTACGCGTTACATCCAGTACAAGGTGTCGCTAGGAGGCATCGGTGCGGTCGAGGTCTCCAACCTGGCCATCGACCTCACCGCCATCCCCGTCAACTGGTACTTCGCGGAGGGCTATACCGGAGCGGGCTTCGACGAGTGGATCACCATCCAGAATCCCATGCCTGCTGACGCCCACGTGTGGGTGACCTACTACACCCCGTCGGCGGTCCCACAGACGAAGACCCATACCGTTCCCGCCAACTCGCGCTACAACGTCTACGTCAACAGCGACCTGGGGGCGGGCCAGGAGAACTCGTTCAAGGTGGAATCGGACGTGCCCATCATCTGCGAGCGGCCCATGTACTTCCGCTATGCCGGCACGTCCGGGCACGACTGGCAGGGGGGCAGCGACGCCATGGGTTCCACCCAGCTCTCGCGCCAGTGGTATTTCGCTGAGGGCTGCACCCTGGACGGCTTCGAGGAGTACCTCACCATCCAGAACCCCAATACGGCATGGGCCACCGTCGACGTAACCTACCTGGTGAACGGGGGAGACCCCATCCACCGGCAGCATCGCGTCGCCCCGGAATCACGCTACACCGTCATGGTCAACGTCGATGCCGGTACGGGCCTGGAGGTCTCGGCGGCCATCTCGTCCGACCAGCCCATCCTGGCCGAGCGCCCCATGTACTTCAACTTCGCCGGGGAGATGGACGGAGGCCATATCGTCATGGGGTCACCTTTCCTCTCCAGGGACTGGTACCTGGCCGAGGGCGCGACCTTTGACCCCTTCTTCGAGTACATCACCATCCAGAATCCCAACGCGGCCGACGCCACCGTGGCCATACAGTACTACACCCCGGCGGGGGTACCCATAACCACCAACCACACCATCGCCGCCAACTCGCGCTTCACCATCAACGCCCGCACCGACTGCGGGGTGGACGCGGAGGTATCGACTTACCTCCACGCCAACCTGCCCATCCTGGTGGAGCGGCCCATGTACTTCAACCAGCTGCACGGCGGATTGCCGGGCGGCCACTGCGCGGTGGGAGTGAACTCCACCTCGCAGGAATGGTTCTTCGGCGAGGGTTACACCGGTCCCGGCTTCGACGAGTACCTCACGGTGCAGAACCCCGGCGGAGCGGTTGCGAACCTGCTGGTGACCTATTACGTGCTCACCGACCCGCCCAGCCCGCCCATCACCACCAACCACACCGTCGATCCCCACTCCCGCCTGACCATCAACGTGGGAGTGGACGCCGGCGAGGGCCTGAACCTCTCGGCCTACATCCTCTCGGACCAGCCGGTGATCTGCGAGCGGCCCATGTATTTCTTCTACCAGGGCTACCACGCCTACAACTGGCCGGGCGGACACGACTCGCAGGGCTTCGCCCCCTAGCGCCGCGACGTCCGTGCAACAACGGGGCCGGGTCTTGTAACCCGGCCCCGTTTCAAGTGGGCCGAGGGGTAATGCCCGGAAATCGGCCTGCGCGGTCAATGCCCGAGGGGTCACGCCCGGAAATCGGGGCCGAGGGGTCACGCCAGGAAATCGGCCTGCGCGGTCATACCATTGCGAGGCGCCGCATTCCGGGGGGTCACAGGTGTGGCCCCCCGGCCTGGCCTATGCGTTGTACTCGTCGCGCAGCACGCGCTTCAGGATCTTCCCCGTGGGCGTACGGGGCAGCTCCGGCGCGAAGACGACGCTCTTGGGGATCTTGAACTTGCCGATCTTGCCCTTGCAGTACTCGATGAGGTCTTCCTCGGTCAGTTCCTCTCCCTCCTTGACCACGACCACCGCACGCACCGCCTCGCCCCACTGCTCGTCGGGGCATCCTATCACCCCGACGTCCTGGACTTTGGGGTGGGAGAGGATGAAGTCCTCGATCTCGGCTGGATAGATGTTCTCCCCGCCGGAGATGATCATGTCCTTCTTGCGGTCCATGATGTAGAGGTAGCCGTCCTCGTCCTTCTTGGCGATGTCCCCGGTGTAGAGCCAGCCGTCCCGGATAGTCTTGGCCGTCTCCTCGGGTTTCCCCCAGTATCCCTTCATCACGTTCTGCGACCGCATGATGACCTCGCCCAGCTCCTCGGGGCCCACGTCGTTGCCGTCCTCGTCCACCAGTCGGATGTCGATGTAGAACATGGGCAGTCCGCACGAGCCGGCCTTGGAGAGGGCGTGCTCGCCGTCGATAACCGCGGCCGGGCCGGTGCACTCCGTGAGCCCGTAGAGCTGCCGCACCTCTATGCCCGCCTCGGCGTATTCCCTGAGCAGGGTCACGGGAACGGGGGCCGCGTAGACCAGGATGACCTTCACCGAGCTCCAGTCGTACTTCTCGAAGTCGGGAACCAGCTGCAGGATCTGGAGCAGCTGCGGCACCGAGCCGAAGGCCGTGACCTTCTCCTCGCCCAGCAGCTCCAGGAAGCGCACCGGGTCCAGGGTGCGGCAGAGCACGCTGCGCAGGCCGAACTGGCTGTTCAGGATGACCCCCGGCAGGGCCCCGATGTGGAAGAGGGGCAGGACGATGAGGAAGGTGTCCCCGGGCATCCCCACCGTGGCGATGATGGTGTCGGAGGTCACGAAGAAACCGTTATGGGTGAGCTCGGCTCCCTTGGGCCTGCCGGTGGTGCCGGAGGTATAGAGGATGGCGAGCGTGTCGTCCCCCCCGCCGACTATCTCGGGCTCGGCGGCGGGCTCCTCCTTTGTGGCGGCCGCGTAGGAAGACGCCCACTCCGGCGGGTCGTCCATGATGGCGATGTAGTGCTGCGCCGGGACCTCTGCACGGAAGGAGTCCACCAACTCGACGAACTCCCGGCTGAAGATGAGCACCTTGGCGCCGCTGTCCTCCATGATGTACTGCAGCTCGGGCCCGGCAAGGCGGTAGTTGAGGGTGACCATGATGGCCCCCATCTTCGCCACGGCGTTGAAGAGGTCGTAGTATTCCGGTTCGTTGAAGGCGAGGATGGCCACTCGGTCGCCCGCCTCCACCCCCATCTTGCCAAGGGCGTGCACGAGTTGGTTGCAGCGCTCGTTCATCTGCTTGAAGGTAAGGCGCTGGCCCTCGCACACGAGCCCTTCCTTGTCGGGGAACAGCTCCGCCCGCTTGGTGAGAAATGTGCCGACGTTGAAGTCCATGGCTTCCATCCTTTCTTGCCCTGTGCGGCCGCGCCGGCCTACCCCTGACCGGTCTGCCGCTGCCGAGACAGCCTGAAAAATCAGGATACTATATGGATGACGCCAGCGCCATGGGGGTCATATCTTCACTATCCGGTTTTCGACAGTCAACCGATTATGTGAAGAGAGAAGATGCGACCCCGCTTACACCACTTACAGCACGGTGAATGGGAAACCGTTGGACTTGCCCCCCGAGGTGGTGACCACGATGTCCTTGGTGCCTACTCCGGTCTGGGGCACCTTGACCACGATCTGGGTGTTGGACCAGGAGACGTAGGATGTGACGGCAGTGATCCCGAACTTCACCGTGGAGGTGCCGCGGGTGGCCCCGAATCCGGCGCCGGTGACGGTCACGGTGGTGCCTACGGGTCCGCTGGCGGGGCTGATCTTGGTTATCCTGGGGGTGACCTTGAAGGGCAGCAGGTTGGAAGTGCCTCCCGTGGTGGTCACGGAGACGTTAAGGAGCCCCGCCGCCCCCGCCGGCACCTTCACCTGGATCTCGTTGGGGGTCCAGGAGATATAGTTGGTGACCTTCACCGTCCCGAACTTCACGTAGGACGTCCCCCGAGTGGCCCCGAAGCCCGAGCCCTGCAGGGTGATGGTGGCCCCCTGCGTCCCGTACTTGGGGACCAGCTTGACTAGGCGGGGCAGCACCTTGAAGGGGTAAGCGTTGGACTCTCCCGCGGGTGTGGTCACGGTGACGGTTAGCGCCCCGGACGTTCCCGCCGGCACCTTGCACACGATCTGGGTATCGGACCATGACTCATAGTAGGTTGCCACCACGTCCCCGAACCTCACCTTGGAGGTGCCGCGGGTGGCCCCGAAGTCGTCACCGCTTATGGTTACCAGAGAGTTGATCACGTTGGAGGCGGGTGAGATGGTGGAGATGGATGGCTTGGGTGCCTGATGATACATAGACCTTTCGCATACCACAACCAGGTTGGCAACTACCTTGGTCGAAACGTAGGCATTCGGCGCCGCCTGGTTGACGTTCACGGTGTAGCGCGACTGGGCGGGGATGACGATGTTGGAGTACGTGCTCCCGGTCGGCTGCATGAAGGTCAGAGTGACATTCACGGCACTCGTGTTGGGGTTCTGGATGAGCACGTAGGTTTCGTATGGGTAACCCGTATATCCGTCCGCGAAATACCATGAATTCATCGCAAAGTACACGCCCATGGAGCAGTGCCCCCAGGCAAAGTCGCTCGCGTACATCACCCTTTCGCATATCACGGCCCCGGTGGCTACCACCTTGGTGGAGAAACGGCCGGTCGCATGCATCCCCGGGTCGATGGTGATCCGGGAATTCGCGGTCACGGCGAAGTCGGCACTGGTGACCGCGCCCGCTTCGTTCATGAAGGACAGGTGGGCCGTAACCTCCGCGACCCCCGGGTTCTGCACAATCAACCAGGTGTCGCAGCTGCTGCTCTCGTTTCCTTCCGCGAAGTACCAGGTTGTCGCGGGGTTGGTCGAGCCGACGGTGGCATGGGCCCAGGACCTGCTGTTCCCGTACATGGTGCGCTCGCACACTACCGGCTCATCCGCCTCCACCTTGATGGAGATCTCGGAATCCGGCACCACCGTGCTGGTGTCCAGAACGTAGCAGGAGTTGGCGGGCACGGTGTGATTGCTCGTCGAGCTTCCGGTAGGGGTAATCAAGGTCGTGGTCGTTTCCGCCGTGGTCGCATTAGGGTTCTGGATGACCACGAAGGTCTCTAAGCCCCAGGCGGTACAGCCGTCGGCGAAGTACCAGCTGTTCGCCGATTCGGTCGCGCCCACGGAGCCGTAGCTCCAGGTCCTGTCGTTTCCGAAGACCATGGAGTCGCATACCACGGACCCAGTGGCCGTGATTTTTGCGCTTGCGGGGCCGCTGGTGTAGGACTCCGCCAGGACGGTGAGGCGGGAGCCACCGGCTACGCTCAGGTCCTGGGGGCCGGCGACCGGACCCGATGCGGTCATGAAGTCCACGTCGAATTCGAACGCGGAGACGTTGGGGTTTAATACCACGATAAACGACTCGGACCCGTTGCCGTCGTTCAGGGGCAGATACCAGACCGACGTAGGAACGGTCCCGCCCATGGAGCTGTACGCGTAGTCGTAGGGTCCTGAATCCTGGGCTTGGGCCGTCCCGGCCTTGGACAGGTGAGGAAGCGCGAAGAAAAGCCCGCCCGCGAACACGAGCACCGCTCCCAGGACGAACGCCTTCGCCTTCCAACCCCCGTGATGGTTTATCCATGACATAATAGATACCTCCATACCGCGATTTTCCCTATATGCATGCCCTGCAGGCTTTCCATTACATTATAGTCCCGCTGGAGTCGTGATTTCACTCTTCAATTGACCGATCGTCTGTCGGGAAAACGAAGAATGAGGATACGGCCCCATCACCTGTGAGATAATCGCTTTGCTGGGATGCTTGGTGGCCGCGGAAGAGGGGGGAGAGAGCGATGGGATCTAGATGGCTCAGGCGCACGTTGTCCGCCGGCATCCTTTGTGTGCTCATGGCCCTTCTCCCGCTTCCGGCCGGGGCCCCTTTCGATGCGCCCGAGGCGCTTGCCTTCGCGCCTATACCCGGCGAGAGCGAACTCGACTGGAACCAGGTCGCCGCCGGGGGGATCACCACCGGTGCCAACGGCAGCATCAACACCCTCCAGGTCTATGATGGCGCCCTCTACGCCGGCACCTCCAACATGCTCGGCTGCGACCTCTACCGCTACGACGGCCTGCAGTGGGAGATGCTGGTAGGGGAGGGCTTGCCAACCTACCGTTCTCCCGGCTTCGGCAACATCGAGAACGATACCATCACCGCCATGGCGGTCTTCGAGGGCGCCCTATATATGGGGACCCTTAACATGAACACCGGCTGCGAGCTGTGGCGTTACGACGGCGACGGCTTCCAGAAACTGGTGGGGGTGGGCCGGAACCCCGGTTTCGGCGACGTGGACAACTACAGCATCGGCGCCATGGCCGCTTTCGGTGACTTCCTCTACATCGGCACCTCCAACGACGATGGCTGCGAACTGTGGCGCTACGACGGCATCGATTTCGATCAATAAATGGCCCTGGGACCCGGTCTGGGAAATCCCGACAACCTTGCCATCCAGTCCATGGTCGTCTATAGCGATCCCCTGGGCACGGATACCGAAGCGCTGTTCGTGGGCACCCGTAATTCAGCCGATGGCTGCGAGATATGGCGTTGGAGCGGGACCGCCATGACCCAGCTGGTGGGGCAGGACCCCGCCGGCACCTTCGGCACGGGACCGGGCTTCGGCTACGAACACAACCAGATCGCATACGCCATGGCCGAGCATCGCTCCAGCCTTTACGTGGGCACCTTCAACCCCGACGGCTGCCAGGTGTGGCAATACGCGGGCGCGGGCTGGAACATGACGGCGGGACCGGCATTGCCCGGCGATTCCGGCCCGGGTTTCGGCGACACCGGCAACATCGCCGTGAAGTCCCTGGTATCCTACGGAACTTATCTTTACGCGGGTACCATTCGCACCGGAGCAACTGGCGCCCAGGTTTGGCGCACGGACGTCGCCGGCTGGTACCCCGAGGCCGACGGTGGCCTGGGCAACGCCAACAACAACCCCATCAACGCCATGTGCGAGTACGGCTCGGTTCTCTACGCCGCCACCGCCAACTGGCCAGACGGGGCAGAGGTGTTCTCCGCCGCCAACAACTTCTATTTCGCCGAGGGATACACCGGGACGGGTTTCCAGGAGTACCTCTGCCTGGGCAATCCCGAGGCATTTGACGCCGACGCCACCATCACCTTCATGTTCGAGGACGGCAGCGCTCAGCGCGAGTCCCTCACCGTACCCCACGGCTATCGCGTCACCGTCGACGTCAACGGGACCGTGGGCCCGGGGAGGAGCGTCGCGGCCCTGGTGCAGTGCGACCGGGCCATCTCCGTCGAGCGTCCCATGTACTTCGACTACACCCCATCGCTGAATCCCGGGCACTGGACGGGTGGGCACGACGCGGCGGGAGCGGCCTCGCTCTCCAATACGTGGTATTTCGCGGAGGGCTATACCGGCCCCGGTTTCGAGGAGTGGATCTGCGTCCTCAATCCCGGGGACGAGCATACGGACCTCGACTTCATCTTTCAGGTCGAAGGATTGGAGGACCCCATCATCATAGAGGACATCGGCATGCCCCCTCACTTCCGAGGCTCTTTTCTTGTGAACCAGCTCCTGGGTGGAGCTTACCAGGCCTCCCTCAGGCTGGAGTCCAGCCGGCCGGTGGTGGCCGAGCGCCCCATGTACTTCGACTACCTGGGCCCCGACCCGGCCGCACCCAGGCACTGGACTGGGGGCCACTGTATCATGGGGGTGCCGAGCCTCTCCAACCGCTACTATTTTGCCGAGGGCTGCACCCTGCCCAACTTCGACGAGTACATCACCATCCAGAACCCCGGCATCATGCCCATCACCGTGGACGCCGTCTACCAGCCCGTGGCGGGGCAGGGGGATAACATCGAGGCCTCTTATACTCTGATGCCCGGGACCAGGCACACGGTGTTCGTGCCCAGCGAAGCGGGGGAGAACAAGGACCTCTCGGTGCAACTCACCTCGGCCGGTCCTTTCCTGGCCGAGCGCCCCATGTACTTCGACTATACCGGCTACGGGGCGCCGGGGTGGACGGGGGGCCACTGCGTTATCGGCGCCACGGACACCGCGGCGGAGTGGTTCTTCGCGGAAGGCTATACCGGGCCCGGCTTCCAGCAGTGGCTGACGCTTCAGAACCCGGGGGATGCGGAGGCCGCCGTGAGCATCGACTACTTCACCCAGGAGGAGGGGCCCCTGCCCGAACGTACCGTCACTGTGCCCGCCCACGCCAGGCTCAACGTGTGGGTGAACGCCAGTGCTGGCGCGGGTTACCAGCTCTCGACGCGCCTGCGGGTGACCGCAGGCCCCGAGATCGTGGCCGAGCGCCCCATGTACTTCGACTACGGCCCCGGGTGGACGGGCGGCCACGACGTCGTCGGCCTCATCCCCTAATGGTATCAGCCCCTGACATGTGACATTTCCAGCAAGGGCAAGTTTCTTAAATCTTTCGATTATCAGGAAATGTCACAAGTCAGGGGCTGAACCCATCCGTCACAAGTCAGGGGCTGACCCCATCCGTCACATCCGTTACAAATCAGAAGGACGCGGTTTCCCGCGCCCTTCCTTTAGGAGATGAGGGTCCCCTAGAGATCAACTGTCGCGGTACGGAAAACCCGCAGCCTCAGAAAAGAAAAATCCAACCATCGAAGATGGCTGGATCTCTCCTCGGCATCTCGCTTCCGACGACAGTCATGTTCGCGTCCATGTTTTTGCCTCGCCTGTCTTGTTGTTGTACCGGGCTTCTCCCGCCCGAAGACACTGAACATATTAGCACAGGATATATGCTATCGACTACCCCCCCGTGACTTTTGTTACACGACCGTAACACGCGCTTTTCGGCACCTCGAGGCAGGCCACAGCCTGCGCCGATTCTCATCCGTTACGATGCCTGGTGCTGGCCTTCATCGGCAATAAGATCGAACCCGGTGATCGTCCTTCAGGGGGCGTAACCCACCACGTCGTGGCCGCCGGTGATGCCGAAGAAGTCGAAGTACATGGGCCTCTCCACGATCACCGGCTGGTCCGAGGTGGCCATGGCGGAGATGGAGAGCCCCTCCCCGGCGTCGACGTTGACGTAGACGGTGACGCGGGAGTCTCCCGGCACGGCGAAGGCATCCTTCACGATGGGCTGGCCTCCGCCCTCGGGGTAGTAGGTGATGGTCACCTGGGCATCCCCTGGATACTGGTTCTGGATGCACAGGAACTCGTCGAAACCCGACCCTGTATAACCCTCCGCGAAGAACCACCGGGTGGCGGCATCCCTGGCCCCGATGACGCAGTGGCCGCCCGTCCATCCCGGGGCCCCGTAACCGGTGTAGTTGAAATACATGGGGCGCTCGGCCAGGAAGTCGTCATCGCTGGTCAGCTCCACCGAGGCGTCCTTTCCCTCTCCTACCCCCTCCGGACCGTTCACATACACCGTCCTCCTGGTGTGAGCGGGGACCTCGTAGGAAGCCGTCACCGGCCCTCCCTGCCCCGGGCCCAGCTGGTATTCGGCCTCCACGGTGATCTCGGAGGCGCCGGGGTTCTGGATGGTGATGTATTCGTCGAAGCCCGCCCCGGTGTAACCCTCGGCGAAGAAGTATACGTTGCCCAGGGAGGTGGCCCCCATCACGCAGTGCCCCCCGTTCCAGTGCCGGGGCGCCGCCGCATCGGGGCCCAGGTAGTCGAAGTACATGGGGCGCTCGGCCACCACCGGCTGGGTGGACTCCAGCTTGAGGGAGGCCTCGTAGGCCCCGTCCAACAGGTCGTTGGCCAGGAAGGTCTGGCGCGAGTGGGCGGGGACCACCTTGTCCGCCACCACTATCTCGTCGCTCTGGGTCTGAAAGCGGAAGGTCAGGTCGGCGTCGTCGTTCCCGGGGTTGAGCACGCAGATGTACTCGTAGAAACCGGGACCGGTATATCCCTCGGCGAAGTACCACTCCTGGGCGGGATCGGAAGCCCCCACCGCGTCGTGTCCCCCGGTCCACCCTTGCCCGTAGGTGAAGTACATGGGGCGCTCGGCGATGTAGGGGAGCGGTCCCTCGCACTTGATGGAGACGTCCCTGCCCGCTCCCACCGCCTGGTTCACGTCCACGGTGATACGGGAGAAGGCCGGCACGTTATAGCCGTCCGTCTGGGTGCTGCCGTCCGGGAAGAGGTAGGTCACCGCGACGTCAAAGGGGATGGTCCCCGGGTTGCCCAGGCACAGGTATTCCTGGAACCCCGTCCCGGTGTACCCTTCCGCGAAAAAGAAGGTGGTGGAGGCCGCGTTCTTCACTGTGGCGTTCTGCGAGAACTCGCTGGTGTTGTTGGCGCCGGCGGGGTCCCCCGACTGGCTGGTGGCGATGGCCGTTATCTCGTCGCCGTTTGAGAGGCCGTTCGGCACGGCGTAGAAGGAACCGTCCGCGCCGGAGGTGACGCTGGTGAGATAGGTCTGCCCCTGGCCGTGCCCGCTGGGATCCGAAGCGGCCCCGGTGTGGTAGATCTCCACCACCGCGTTGGGGGGAGCGGTCCCGGTGACGTAGGCGTACCCCGCGACCAGTGGGAACTCCGCGGCCGAGAAGACCGGGAAGTTATAACCGCGGTTGGGCTTGGCGGGATTGTTATTGTTGCCGTCGTTGGGGGTCACCCCGTCTCCCCCGAGGTCGATCCCCAGGGCGCCGTTATTGTAGATGGAGTTCTGGCTTATCTGGTCGCGGAAGGCGGACCTGTTTGCGATGAGCACCCCGGTGCCGGTGTTGCTGTGGATCTGGTTGAAGCGCACCACGCAGTCAATGCTGCCGCTCACCTTGACCCCGTCTCCGGTGTTGTAGGAGATGGTGCAGGCCGTGGCCGGCAGGCCCCCCACCGTGCAGCTGTCGGAGCCGTTCGCGATGTTTACGCCCCCGCTTACGTTGGGCAACGGGGCAGCCCCCATGGCATCGGTGCCGATAAAGTTGGCGAGGACGTTGTTGCCGGGGGCGCCGTTCAGGGTGATGCCCCAGGCCTTGTTGCCGGAGATGATGTTGCGGCTGGTGGCGCCGCTTCCCCCCACGACGTTGCTGGTGGCGTTGTTTAAGAGGCGGACGCCGTGGCCGCCGTTGGGGACCGGTATGCCACCGATCATGTCCGTGCCGATGTAATTGCCCATGACCGCGTTGTTGAGCGAGTTGTCGAGGGTGATCCCGTCCATGAGGTTGCCGGAGATCACGTTGCGGCTGGCGGCGGTGGTGCCGCCGATGACGTTGAGCTGGGCTCCGCCCAGGGCCGTTATGCCGCTCCAGGCGTTGGGCAACGGCACGGCGCCGATGGTGTCGGTGCCGATGTTGCAGCCCTCGACCGTCACCCCTATGGCGCCCTGGAGGAAGACGCCGTTCTGCGAGAAGCGGTTGATGGCCAGGCCCCTGACCGCGCTGCCGCTGACCCCGGCCAACTGAAAGGTGAGCCCGTTGGCCGGCCCGGCGAGGGTGCCGTCCAGCTCGATGAGGATGTTCGCGGGGCCGGGGCCGGGTGGCGCCGCTCCGGGCTGGGTGTAACCGTCTATGGTCACGGCGTCGATGATGGCGGGAAGGGGTGCTGTGGGGCGTATCTTGTGGGGTCCCGCTCCGGGGATGGCGAAGGTGATGGTGTCGGCCACCCCCATGGTCGCGTTGGCCGAGTTGATGGCCCAGCGCAGCTCGCCCGGAATCCCCGGCGCTGGTGCGGCGGGGGTGTCGGAGGTCAGGTTGACGGTGTAGACAGCTGCCTGGGCGGGTTCCGGCAGCAGCGCGAACCACCCGCCGGTGACGAGCACGGAAAGGACCATCGCGGCCAGTAGTAGCGAAGCTCCTCTGGATGACGCTCTCATGACATCCCCCTTACGATTCCCGTCGCCTACCTTCAACTCGATATTACCACCCCCGAAGACCAAGTGCGCCGGGATGGGGTCAGCCCCTGACATGTGACATTTCTTGACGTAGCCCCTGGGGTCAGCCCCCGACATGTGACGTTGTATTGCGTAGAAGCAGCCAGAGGCTCGAGCCTGCCCTAGCATGTCACATGTCAGGGGCTGACCCCATCAGGGGATGAAGCCCACCACGTCGTGGCCGCCGTCCAGTCCGGTGAAGTTGAAGTACATGGGCCTCTCGCAGATCACCGGCTGGTCCGCGTCCACCTTGGCGGAGATGGAGAGCCCGGCCCCCGCGTCGACGTTCACGTACACGGTGTAGCGGGAGTTAGCGGCCACGGTCGGCTGCACCTGGACGATGGGGTCGCCGTCCCCACCGGGATAGTAGGTGATGGTTACGTCCGCATCGACACTGCCCGGGTTCTGGATGCACAGGTACTCGTCGAAGCCGGGCCCGGTGTAGCCCTCGGCGAAGAACCAGGTCTGGGAGGTCTCACCGGCCCCGATGACGCAGTGCCCACCCTTCCAGTGCCAGTTCCCGTATCCGGTGTAGTCGAAGTACATGGGCCGTTCGGCCAGGAACGGCTCGCTGCAGGTGAGGTGGACCGAGGCGTCCTTGCCCTCTCCCACTCCCCCGGCTCCGTTCACGAACACGGTGCGGCGCCCGTTGGCGGGCACGGTGTAGGTGGCGTGCACGGGCCCTCCCTGGTCGGGCCCCAGTTGATACTTCGCTTCCACGCTGATCTCCGCCCCGCCCGGGTTCTGGATGGTCAGGTACTCCTCGAAGCCGGGCCCGGTATACCCTTCAGCGAAGTAATACTCCGTGGCCAGGCCCGGGGCGCCCATGACGCAGTGGCCCCCGCTCCAGTGCCTGGGCGCCGCCGGATCAGCCCCCAGGTAGTCGAAGTACATGGGCCGCTCGGCCACCACCGGTTCGGAGGCCACCAGCTTGAGGGAGGCCTCATAGGCACCGCCCAGCAGCTCGTTGGCCTTGAAGGTCTCACGTGAGTGGGCGGGGACGCTCTTGCCCCCGACCGCCATATCCGTCCCGCCCGGGGTCTGGAAGTGGAAGGTGAGGTCCGCGTCCCCGTCCCCTGGGTTGAGAACGCAGATCCACTCGTCAAAGCCGGGGCCGGTGTAGCCCTCGGCGAAGTACCAGGCGGTCCTGGGAGCCGAGGCCCCCACCACGTCGTGGCCGCCGGTCCAGTGCTCTCCCGCCCCCGTGTAGTCGAAGTACATCGGGCGCTCGGCCACGTAGGAGGAGCCGCCCTCGCACATTATCGAGACGTCCTTACCCGCGCCCACCAGCGCGTTCACGTCCAGGGTGAGGCGGGACTGCGCCGGCACCTCGAAATCTTCCGACATGGGGGCCCCTCCCCCCTTGAACATGAAGTTCACGGTGATATCAACCGGGGATAGCCCCGGGTTGCCCAGGCACAGGTACTCCTGGAAGCCGGGCCCGGTGTAACCCTCGGCGAAGTAGAAGGTGATGGAGGGGCCGGTGAAATCGACGGCGTTGGAGGTGCCGCCACTGGTGGTCACGGTCACCGGCACGGTGCCGCCCACGCCCGCCGGCACCCGGCACACGATCTCGGTGTCCGACCACGATATGTACTGTGTCGCCCGCGTGTCCCCGAAGGATACGTAGGACCCCGGGAGCCGCGTGGCGCGGAAGTCCTGCCCGTCCAGGGTCACCGCATCACCCGTTTCGCCGGAGGTGGGGTCGATGGAGGTCAGTACCGGCACCGGCAAGGCCAGTTCCTTGCGGAAGACGTCGTCCCCGGCGGTGTCCCCGTCCACGAAGTTGGCCGCCTCCGAGACGAAGGCCACGTACTTGCCGTCGGCGTTGATCACGGCCTGTCCGCTGTAGCCGTCGCCCTCGCCGACCCCGGGGGCGGTGGAGCAGCGCACGATGGCGCCGGTCTCGAGGTCCTTGCGGAACACGTCGGTTGTCGCGTTGTCGTCGTTCGGGACGAAGCCGTCGTTGGCGGAATGGAAGGACACGTACCTGCCGTCCGCGCTGATGCCGGCGTTGTAGGAGGCGTTGCCGTCCTCGGCACCGGAAGCATCAACGGAGCAGCGCACCATGTTTCCCGTCTGCAGGTTCTTGCGGAAGACGTCGCGGGTGTTGTTGCCGTCTCCGCCCACCAGGTTGGTGGCGTCGGACTCGAAGGCCACGAACTTGCCGTCGGCGGAGATCATGGCATAGGAGCTGCCCCCGTTGTCTCCCTCGGCTCCGCCGGAAGAGGTGGAGCACCTCACGATGGCCCCGGTCTGGACGTCCTTGCGGTAGATATCACTGAAGGTGTTGGCATTGGGCAGCACGAGGTCGGTGGAGTTGGATTCGAAAGCTACGTAGCGGCCATCGGCGCTGATGGATGACCCATAGCTGGCGTTGTTGCCCTCGCCGTTCGCCGCGTCAGTGGAGCACCTCACGATGGCCCCCGTCTGCAGGTCCTTGCGGAAGATATCGCCAAACCCGTTGGTGTCGTTCCCGGTCCCCAACAGGTTGTTGGCGTCGGACTTGAAGGCTACGTACCTGCCGTCCGCGCTGATGGAGGGCGCATCACTGGAGAAGTTCCCCTCGTTGCCGGCGGCGTCGCTGGAGCAGAGGAGGACGGCGCCGGTCTGCAGGTCCTTGCGGAAGATGTCCTGCATGCCGTTGCCGTCCCCGGGCACCAGGGTGGCCGCCTCCGACGCGAAGGCCACGTAGCGGCCGTTCGCGCTGATGGAGGGGAAGGCGCTGGCGCCGCTCACCTGGTCCCCGTTGGCGTCGGTGGAGCAGCGCACGATGGCGCCGGTCCGCAGGTCCTTGCGGAATACGTCCTTCGCCGCGTTGTCGTCGTCCGGCACCAGGTTCTCGGCGCTGGAGTAGAAGGCCACGTACCTGCCGTCCGCGCTGATGGCAGGGTAGTAGCTGCCGGCGTCCCCCAGCTCTCCCCCCTGCGTCGTGGAGCAGCACAGGAGGTCGCCCGTCGCGGCCGGTGCCGCCCCCGTCCACACCCACAGCAGGGAGGCGGCGAGGAGGAACACCGCCACCGCCCGCGGTCTATGGCCACCCGTTCTCGCCCGCATCACCGTCTCCTTTCATCAATGAGGCACCCTATCATGGTAAGTCGATGGGGTCAGCCCCTGACATGTGACATTCTCTCTCCCCGGTGGCTGTTTACAGATTTTTATTATGTCACATGTCAGGGGCTGACCCCACTAGGGGGCGTAGCCTACGACGTCGTGGCCGCCGGTCCAGCCGAAGAAATCGAAGTACATGGGGCGTTCCACCACCACCGGCTGGTCGGAGACCACCTTGGCCGAGAGCGACAGGTTCGCCCTGGCGTCGCTGTTCACGCCGACGGTGTAGCGGGAATTGGCGGCTATGGGCGGATGTGGCCTGATGATGGGCGTACCGCCCCCTTCGGGATAGTAGGTTATAGTGACGTTCGCCGCTGTGGGATTGGGGTTCTGAATGCAAAGATACTCGTCGAAACCGCTCCCGGTGTAGCCCTCCGCGAAGAACCAGTCGGTCCTGAGGAAACGCGACCCGATCACGCAATGTCCTCCCGTCCACATGCTCCGGTAGTTGAAATACATGGGCCTCTCCGCCAGGAACACGTCAGCCGATGTGAGGTGCACCGAGACGTTCATGTTGTTCCCGACCCCCTCGGGGCCGTTAACGTACACCGTCCTCCTTGCGTTGGCGGGCACGGTGTAGGACTTGTTCACGGGGCCGCCCTGTCCCGGGCCCAGTTGGTATTCCGCATCAACCGTGATCGGAGCCCCGAAGGGGTTCTGGATGGTGATGTACTCATCGAAGCCCGGCCCGGTGTAGCCCTCGGCGAAGTAGTAATCGGTGCCCAGTCCCGTCGCGCCCATGACGCAGTGGCCCCCCGTCCAGTGCTTGGGCGCAGCCGGGTTGCCTCCCAGGTAATCGAAGTACATGGGGCGCTCTGCCACCACCGGCAAGTCCGACTCCAGCAGCAGCGAGGTCTCATAGGTCACCCCGCCCAGCAGGGAATTGGCCGAGAAGGAGGCACGGGAGTAGGGAGGTACGGTCTGGAAGGCAGGGATGATCTCCCCCGCGGTCTGGGTCTGGAAGCGGAAGCGCAGGTGGGCCGGTTCGCCCCCTGGGTTGAGCACGCATAACCACTCGTCGAAGCCGGGGCCGGTATAGCCCTCGGCGAAATACCACGCGCTCGAAGCCCACTCCGCCCCCACGGCATCGTGTCCCCCCGTCCAGCCGGGGCCGTAAGAGAAGTACATGGGGCGCTCGGCTATCAATCCGGGATCCGAAGAGGAGATGAACATGGAGACCTCTCTGTTGGGGCCTACCTCGTCGTTGACGTCCACGGTGGTACGGGAAGAGGCGGGGACACTGTAGTAGGACGACTGCGAGGTCCCGTCCGGGAAGAGGTAGGTGACCCTGGCGGTGATAGGGGCGGTGCCGGGGTTGCCCAGGCAGAGGTATTCCTGGAAGTCGGCCCCGGTGTAGCCCTCGGCGAAATACCAGTGGGAAGCGGGGTCGACCCAGGCGCGGTAGACGTCTTGCTCGGTATAAGTCCCAATGTCGAAACAGTCGGCGTAGAGCACGAAGTTGAAGGGATCGATGGCCAGGGCATTGACGGCGAAGGTCGCGATGGCACCTCCGGTGGGCTGCCAGACGGGTGCGGTATCGGGGGCCAGGCACTGCGTCACCCCGTTCCCGATGAACATACAGACATACAGCGCGTTGTTGTTGGGGTCGTAGGCCAGGTCCTCGATGGCGCTTCCGCCGAACCCACCGCCCATGTCGCTCCAGGAAGGCGTGCCGCTGGCGTTGTCGCAACGCCATACCCCGTTGAATTCCGGGGACGCATAGAGGTGATCGCCCAGCGGGTCGAGGGCCAGGTGAGTGACGATGTAGGTGTCGATGGTTCCGGTGCCGGTGTCGGTCCACGCAGGCGAGGCGGAATCGGGACCGGAGCAGCGCCACACCCCCTTGCCGTCGGCGGTGGGGGGGACAATGCTCACGAGGCTGCACCCGGCGTAGAGGAGGTTGGTGGAGGCGTCGTAGGCGAGGCTGTCGATGCGGTACCCACCCACGGGAGAGGCGGCGCTGATATCGGTCCAGGCAAGGGTCGCCGCCCGCGGATTGTCGCAGCGCCAAGCCCCCTCGTAGGTCACCGAGGCGCTGTCGAAGAAGCCGATGTAGAGCGCATCGTGCACGGGGTCGTAGGCCATGGTGTCGACCTGGGCGCCGTAGGTAATGCCCTGGGGCTGCGTCCAGGAAGGGGATGCCGAGGAAGGGTTGGAGCAGCGCCACAGGCCGCTTAGAGTGCCGACATAGAGGAGGTCGTGGGCGCTGTCGTAGGCGACCTGGAAAGAGATGGATGCGCTGGCGTCGATGCCCATGTCGACCCAGGTGGGCGAGGCGGCGCGGGGGGCCTCGCAGCGCCACACCCCGGTCCCCCAGGTGGCCGCGTAGAGCACATCGTGCACGGGGTCATAGGCGAACTGGCCCACAGTGCTGAACCCGGCCCCGCCCCCGGTGCTGGTCCAGTAGAAGGGGACGGGCGGGGCCAGGGCGGCCTGGGTGCCCGCGACCATGAGGAGCCCCGGCAAAAACAGCAGGACGCAGAGCATCACTGTGGTCTTCCGCAAGGTCTTACGCATCATCCCTCACCCCCGAAGTCAAGAAAGGCATATCTATCCAAGCATACATTAGATATATATCCCAAGACGCCTTTATTTATACGGCCGAGCAGGTTCGGCCGAGGGGTCACGCCCGGAGATCGGCCGGAGGTTGGCCGAGCAGGTTCGGCCGAGGGGTCACGCCCGGAGATCGGCCGCTATCGACTCATCCGCAAGCATAGGACACCGCGACATGCCCGTTTGGGACTAGCCGATTAACCGGCACCGCGTCCCTGGACTCGGCCACGCGGTTGGAAAGGTCTTAGTGTGAGATAATCGGGTTGCCGGGGAGGAGCGGTAGTTCGAAGAGAAAGAAGGGGGCTGATGATGTCGTCCAGGTCCCGCAGATATGATCCCAGGCTTGATCTGAAGCCCAGGCCGATTTCCGGGCGTGACCCCTCGGCCGATGCTCGAGCCAGGCTGTTGGTGATAACGCTTTTTCTTGGCGTGCTCATCCTGACCATGGGGGTGACGTCGACACCCGCGGGGAGTGCACTCCCCCTCGCCGACCAGCCGAGCATCGCGGCGGATACCCCGACGGCCACCCAGGCGCAGGCCGCGCAAGCACAAGCGGGCCCACAGGCCGCCGAGCACTACGTGGGCTGGGTGGTGGGGCAGAGCGATTCCGGCTACGCTGCCATCTTCCGCTCCACGGACGGCGGCGCCACCTGGGAGCGCCAGGGTTCGCCCGCGACCATCCCCGACGCGCCGCTCCAGGCCGTGGCCGCCATAGACCCCCTCACCTGCTGGGCGGTGGGGGAGAGCGCGAACGGTTACGGCACCATCCTGCGCACCGAGGACGGCGGCGCCACCTGGGAGCGCCAGGGCTCGCCCGCGACCATCCCCGACGTCGGCCTGGGCAAGATAAGCGCGGTGGACCGCGACACCGCCTGGGTGGTGGGAACGCCGGGCGTCATCCTCTTCACCGCCGACGGTGGCGCCACCTGGACCCAGAAGCAGACCGCCGACATCCCCCCGGTCCTGCTGCAGGGGGTGTACGCCCTGGACGCGGACAACGTCTGGGTGACCGGCGACACCTACGGGGGTTACGGCACCATCTTCCGTACCGAGGACGGTGGGGCGAGCTGGCAGCGCAAGGGCTCGGCCGCCGAAGTGCCCGATGCGGCTCTGCTGGACGTGCACGCCTCCGATTACGACACCGCCTGGATCGCATCGGCTGGCGCCCTGGGCAGCACGACCGCCTCGGTCATCCATACCGACGACAACGGCGCCTCCTGGACGGGGCAGATCCTCGTGGCCTTCTTCGACACCAACGGCGTCACCACCATCGGCGACAACGTCGTGTGGGTGGTCACAGACGCCGACGGCATCTACCGCTCCGACAACGCCAGGGACTTCGTGCAGCAGCAGGCGGCCGCCGGCAAGTACAGCTACTACCTGGTAAGCATCGATGCCCTGGATGCGGACACCGCCTGGGCGGCCGGGCCTGCAGGAGGCACCAGCGTACCCGCCGGCATCGTCGAGCACACTTCCGACGGCGGCGAGACCTGGGTGAAGCAGCTGGAGCTGGACATCGCGCTGCAGGCCGTGTCATTCGCGCGCCCGCAAACATACTATTTCGCCGAGGGCCATACGGGGGCCGGCTTCCAGGAATACCTGTGCCTTGGCAATTTCGGAACAAACGATACGACCGCTAGGGTCACTTACATGTTCGAGGGCGGCGGTACCCAGGAGGAGGCATATACGGTGCCGGCCGAGTCCCGCCTCACCGTGAACGTCAACCAGGTGGTCGGCGCGGGCAAGCATGTCGCGATGGAGTGCGAGGCCGACTGGCCCATCGTCGCCGAGCGGCCTATGTATTTCGATTACACCGGAGCGGGCGGGCACTGGACGGGCGGCCACGATGTGATGGGTGCTCCCGCGCCCGCCAACGAGTGGTACTTCGCCGAGGGATATACGGGGCCGGGATTCGATGAATACCTGTGCGTCCTGAACCCCTGGGGCGCGGATGCGGACCTCACTTTCCGTTTCCAGGTCCAGGGGGAGGGGGAGAGGGTGGTAGCGGGAAAGACGGTGCCCGGCCATTCCCGCAGGACCTTCAGGGTAAACGAGCTCTTAGGCGGGGCTTACGAGGCTTCGCTGGACCTGGAGTCCACGCAGCCGGTGGTGGCCGAGCGTTCCATGTACTTCAACTACACCGGTTACGGCGCACCGGGATGGACAGGAGGCCATTGCGTCATAGGTGCCACCGAGTTGTCTACCGATTACCTCTTCGCCGAGGGTTGCACCAGGGAGGGCTTCGACGAGTACCTCATCCTTCAGAATCCTAACGGTTTCGAGATCACCGTATATGCCTTTTACATGTTGGGAGAAGGGCAGGGGAGCCCCTATCCCATCGGCGGCATCTACACGGTGCCCGCCAACGGCAGAAAGACGGTGTACGTGAACAGCCCAGGCCCCGAGGGAGTGGGGGGTGGCAAGGACGTATCCGTTATGCTCATCTGCTACCAGGACTTCCTGGCCGAACGCCCCATGTACTTCGACTACTCAGGCATGGGGCCGCACTCCTGGACCGGGGGCCACTGTGTCGCCGGGGCCACCGCGTTCGCCCGCACCTGGTTCTTCGCGGAAGGTTACACTGGAACGGGCTTCGAGGATTGGATCTGCATCCAGAATCCCGGGAACCTGCCCGCTGAGGTGACCATCACCTACTTCACGGAGAGCGGGGACCCTATCGTGTGCAAGCAACCGACCATCGCCGCTTTCAGCCGGTTCACCGCCTATGTGAACGGGCCGGACAACGCGGGACCGGGACGGACCGTTTCCGCCATGGTCACTTCGGATGCGCCGGTTATCTGTGAGCGCCCCATGTACTTCTCTTACGGACCCGGCTGGACCGGCGGCCACTGCGTCATGGGCTCCACCCCCTAACGGGGTCGATGGGGTCAGCCCCTGACATGTGACATTCTCCGTCATTGCGAGCGGATTGAGAGGAAGCGAACGAAGCGTGGCAACCTAAGCACATACGGCCCTCCACAAGCGCGCGCCATGGATGATGCTGGGCCGGGCCTTGGGGTCACGCCTGATTTTCGGCCGGGCCGATTTTTGGGGTTGACCCCCAGGCCTTTCAGGCCTGCGATTTTTAGGCTTGACCCCCAGGCCTGGTCCCGCCTACAGACCGGGGACCACGTGGCCGCCGGGCCACTTATCCCGGTAGAGGAAATACATAGGCCGCTCCGCCACGATCGCGCGGTCGCTCTTCACCACCACCGAGATGTCACGTTCCGGCTCCACGATGGCGTGCACGGCCACGGTGGTCCTGGAATGGGCGGGCACTGAAACGCCCACGTCCCGCACCGTGCCTCCGTCCAGCAGCAGCGACAGGGTGACGTTCGCGTCCACCTCGCCGGGGTTCTGAAGCGAGAGCCACTCCTGGAAGCCGGCCCGCGTCGTCCCCTCGGCGAAGAACCACGTGTTCTTGGGCGCCCTCACGCCCGCGGCCACGTGCCCTCCCGGCCAGGTGCCGCCGTACAGGAAATACATGGGCCGCTCGACCAGCAGCAGGCTGTCCGACTCCACCACGGTGGACACGTCCCTCCCGGGCCCCACCACGTCGTTGACCCGCAGCGTCTGGCGGCTGGTGGCGGGCACGGGCACGGGCTGCGGCACTGTGGTGCCGTCCTCCAGGACGAAGGTGAGGTTGGCCACCGCGTCCACGGCGAACGGGTTCTGCAGGCAGATGTAGGTGTCGAAGCCGCTGCGCGTGCATCCCTCCGCGAAGTACCAGCTCTGGGACAGGGAGGTGCTGCCCACCTCGCAGTGGCCGCCGGTCATGCCGCGGTAGTCGAAGTACATGGGCCGCTCCGCCACCACGGCGGTGTCGCTCTCCACCACCAGGGACACGTCCTGTTCCGGGCCCACGGCGGAGTTCACGTCCACCGTGGCCCGGCTGCGCGGGGCGATGTCGAGGGCGCCCGGCACGGTGGTGCCTCCCCCCAGCACGTAGGTGATGTCCACGTGCGCGACCTCGTCCGAGGGGTTCTGCAGCGTGAGGTATTCGGCGAAGCCGCCGCGCGTGGTCCCCTCCGCGAAGAACCACCGGCGGCTGGTGTTACGGGCCCCTATCACGCAGTGTCCTCCCGTCCAGCCGGCCGGACCGTAGCGGAAGTACATGGGCCGCTCGGCCACGATGAACCCGTCAGCCGCCACGCGCGCCGAGACGTCGTGCTCCGGCCCCACGGCCTCGTTGACGTTGACGGTCATGCGGGAGTGGGCGGGCACGGGGAGCACCTGGTCCACGTTGATGCCCGTCTCCAGCATGTAGGTGATGGTCACGGTGGTCTCTTCCTCCCCGGCGTTCTGGATACACAGCCATTCCTCGAAGCCGTCCCTGGTGGTGCCCTCGGCGAAGAAATAAGTGGAGGCGGGGGGCGAGGGCTCGGGCTGCCGGGTGGCGTAGGGCAGATCCTTGCCGGTGGCCGGGTCCATCATGGTGTAGAGCACGAAATAGCGCTGGCCGCCGTCGGCATAGAGTGCGGGCTCCCCGCCGCTGAGGCCGCCGCCCGCGATGAGTTGCGGTGTGGTCCAGACGCCGTTAACGGTCTCGGTGAAGTACTTGCGGAAGTCGTACCAGGTGCCGCCCACTATGTCGTACTTCGCGGTCTCGAAGACCGCCTGCTGCTCGCCCGTGTCGCTCATGGTCGTGTTCTCGTGGCTCGGCCAGTATGCGGCCTCGACATGCAGGATGTCGCTGCTGCCGGGGACGGAGGAGACCACCAGGGCGTCGCCCCACGTGTCCCCGTCGCGGTGGCGGGAGTACATCCGCCCGTAAACCGGGTTTCCTCCGCCGTCGAAGCCCCTCTCGAACCAGGAGGCCAGTACGTCGCCGTCGGGGAAGGCGCTCGCGGTCAGGCCGTAGATGCTGTAGGCCGTGTTCGGCCTGATGAGGGTGGGAGGGGTGAAGCTGCCGGGATCTCCCCCGGGGGCGTTGGTGGCATGGCCGATGTTGTTGTTCCAAGTGGTTACGCCGTCATACATATAGGCCGAGAAGAGAACGTGCGAGTTGCCGTCACGGTCCATGGCCATGGTGATCTCCTGGAAGTATCTCTGGTGAGAATAGGTGAGGATGGTCGCCGGGGCGGACAGCCCCGCCCCCGTCTCGCGGGTGTACCTGAGATCCGCTCCCTGGGGTTCCCATGAGGCGCCTGTCCATGCGTAGCTGGCCACCATGTAGCAGAAGTGAAGGTTCTGCAAGGAGTCGAGATCGAGGTTGAAGTACGAGCCGTCCTGCTGGGCTGCGACGCGGGTGATGTTGGCCGGCGCCTGCCATACGCCGCCGTACTGGTAGATGAGGAAGGCGTCCTCGCGGGGAGGGTGGGCGGCGTCCCTTGCCATGGTCATACGGAAAGTGCACGCCGTGGCGAAGTCCGCGCCGTCCCTGTAAAAGACGAACAGGGGCAGCCAGCCCTCGTTGCCGGCCGCGCTCGAGATGTTGCGCGGCGTGGACCATACCGCACCCGCACCCGCGCCGCGCACGCAGCCGTAAACGTCGATCTTGGCGGTGAACAAGATGGGTGATACGGTGCGTACCCCATAGACCACGGTCACCTCTCCTCCCATCCCCGAGACGTCGATGGAGGGCCAGTACTGGGGTTGCAGCTGGCCGGGGTCGTCGTTGAAGTCCCAGGCGGCGAGCTGTACGGCGGGCTGCCACGCGTCCAGGTACCCCTCCACGAAGCCCTCCACGGCCCGGTAGGAGGAAGGGGCGGTCTCGTTGTTGCGCACCGCGGTATAGACGCCGCAGAGGCGGTTCCCCCGCAGGGTGAAATTGGCTCCCTGCAGGCCCCAGCTGCCGCTGAAGTCCGTGAGCCGGCGGGGGTCGCTCATGAAGCCGTCGGGAGATATATAGCGGTACCATAGGTTCTCCTGCTCGTGCTGGTAGGCGCCGTACTCTCCGGCGGGGCGGGTGGAATCGCGTCCCCATATCCAGGCGGTGAAGACGATGTGCAAGTAGCCGCGGTCGTCCACCTCGTAGAAGACGGGGGTGGAACTGCACGGGCTCGACACGCTGGTTATGTTGCGGGGCACGTCCCACGCGCCCCCGGCGTAGGTGCAGTACAGGATATCCTGCAGGTATTCCAACCGGAAGCCAGCCCCGTCTGGAGGAAGGGAGATATCGGTGCGCCGGCTCTTGCCGTAGATGAAGTGCATCCTGCCGCTGCCGTCGAGCACCCCGGAGTAAGAGCTTACCCCGTAATAGATGCTGGGGTCGGCGGCGGGCAGGTAGGGACGGGTGAGCGCCGCCCAGCCTCCGGTGCCCGCGGCGGTGAAATCGCCGTCCTCCGTGGCGGGGGCGCTCTCGGCTTCCGCCGTGGTGGAAGAGCCCTCTTCCCCCGCTGCCCCCCCGGCGCCTTTGCCCCGCGGCAGCAGCGACTGCGGCAGCAGTTCCGCGGGGAGGCGCTGCGCGATGCGCTCCAGGGCCTCCTCCCCCTCCCCCTCCGGCGATGACGCATGCTCCACCTCGGGAGCGTAATAGGGGCGCGACAGGCCCAACTCCTCGGCGATACCGTTTCCGGAGGATACGGCGGGCGGGCCGGGGACCGCGAGGCCGGGCCGGACGCTGTCCTGGGCGGCGGCAGGGTAGACCGGGGTGCCGGTTACAGTTGCCACGACGCTGTCCGGGGCGCCGGCCCCCGCGGACAGGGCGACCCCGGGGGCCGCAAGAAGCACCGACGTCACCAGGAGTATGAACAGGTTGCGCAGGAAGGTCTTTCCACGGCCAGGAAGGCGTATAACCGGCATCGTGTCTCTCCTTTCACCCCGGGCATCGGGGTCAAGCCTCAAAATCTGCCTGAGCATATGTCGAAGCCCGACCCTGAGGCCCTACGAAAGTCCGTCCCCCTCTGCTCGCGCATTTCAGATCGATTGGATCCTCGTGGGGAGGCGTGTGCCCAGAAGTGGAGAATGACTGTTCGCCCCGCTGTTGACCCTTACGTATCCACTGTCCTACATTCTATCACTCGGCGTTGGTCGTATCTCCACTCTTCAATTAAGGGGTCGTATCTCTACTCTTAATAATGCGATTGTCTGTCAAAAAAATGAAGAGTGAGGATTGCGACCCCACTGGCCTGTGGTAGAATTCATACCATAACCGATCGAGCGGGGCATTCCGGCAACAGTCACAGCATTCCTGTTCCAGCCGTGCTGTTACGTGCTCCGTTGCGATCGAACGCAGGCAGGTCAGGCAGGTCCAGACGGATCAAACAAGGGGGTTTTCACATGTCCGGCACCGAACCGAAAGGGCAGTATGACGACGTCTACGCCTCAAAACCTTGGCTCAAGAGCTACGACCCGCACGTCCCCGAGTTCCTCGATTACGATAACAAGCCCTTCAACGTGAAGTTCAAGGAGGTGGCGGAGAAGGTGGGGGACAACCGGGCCCTCATCTATATGGACACCATCCTCACCTTCAGGGACGTGGACCGCCTCTCCAACCAGCTGGCCGCCTACTTCCTGAAGATAGGCCTCCAGCCCGACGACGTGGTGGGCCTGCACGCCCTGAACATCCCGGCCAACTATATCGGCATGGTGGCGGTGCAGAAGGCGGGTTGCGTCTCCACGGGGATCAGCCCCCTGCTCACCCCCTACGAGCTGGAGCACCAGCTCAACGACTCGGGCGCCAAAGCCGTGCTCACCATGGACCTGCTCTTCCCGGCCCTCGCCGCGGTGGCCGACAAGTGCCCCTTCACCACGGTCATCGTGGCCGGCACCACCGACTACATGCCCGGGGACTTCCCCCCGGTGCAGGTGCAGGAGGTCCCCGGCAAGACGGTCATCTCGTTCATGGACGCCATCGCGGACATGCCCGAGGACGATGTCCTGGTCCCGCGCACCATGGACGACACCATCTTCATCATGTACACCGGCGGCACCACCGGACCCTCCAAGGGCGCGGTGCTCACCCAGCGCAACTTCATGGCCAACTGCCAGCAGACCCTCACCTGGGCGGACGAGCCCGGCTGCAACGGCGAGGTGGGCATCTCGGCTTTCCCCATGTTCCACATGGCCGGGCTGGCCATGGCCGCGGGCCTGCTGCAGGGGGGCATGGGCCAGATCTGCGTGCCCAACCCCCGCGACCTGGACTTCATCATCGGCGCCATCGACAAGCACAAGCCCACCTCACTCATCAATGTCCCCACTATCTTCTACGAGCTGCTGAAGAAGCCGGAGTTCCGGGCCCTGGACTTCAGCAACGTCGGCTACTGCATCAGCGGCGCCGCCCCCTTCCCGCCGGAGAGCATCCCGGACATGGAATCGGTTGTCGGCGAGAACAAGTTCATCGAGCTGTACGGCATGACCGAGACCTCGCCCGTAAGCGTCTGCAACCCGCGCTACGGAGTGAAGAAGGTGGGCTCGGTGGGGTTGCCGTATCCGGACACGGAGTTCAAGCTCACCGACCCCGAGACGGGGGAGACGGTGCCCCTGGGCGAGACGGGCGAGATCTGCGTGCGCGGACCGGAAGTGATGAAAGGCTACTACAACAAGCCCGAGGAGACCGCCAACGCCATCCGCGACGGCTGGATGCACACCGGCGACCTGGGGCGCATGGACGAGGACGGCTACGTTTACGTGGTGGACCGCCTGAAGGACATGGTCATCGTCTCGGGCTTCAAGGTCTTCACCCGCGAGCTGGACGACGAGCTGATGAAGCACCCCGACGTGGATATGGCCGCCTCCTTCGGTTTCCCCGACCCCAACCGGCCGGGCTCGGAGCGGGTGATAGCCGCGGTGGTGCTCAAGCCGGGCATCGAGAAGAGCGACGAAGAGCGGGAGAAAATCCTCGCCTACCTGAAGGAAACCGTTGCCCCCTACAAGGTGCCCAAGGTCCTGGAGTTCATGGACACCCTGCCGGTGAGCGCGGTGGGCAAGGTCCTCAAGCGCGAACTCAAGGACCTGATGCGCAGAGAAATGGCGTAGGCGGATGGGGTCGTATCTTCACCCTTCGCTTTTCCGGCAGACAATCGATTAACCGAAGAGCGAAGATACGGCCCCCTAGCGGTAGTAGACGGCCCGCTCCACCACCACCGGCTGGTCCGAGGTGACCATGGCGGATACGTAGTAGGTGGTCAGCTCGGCGTTCACGTTCACCGTGCACCTGCTCCGCGGGGCCAGGGTGAGCGACGGCCCCTCGAGCCTCGCGAAATCGGTCATATAGGTTATGGTGACCGCCGCCTCCGTATCCCCGGGGTTCTGCACAAGGATATAGGTCTCGAAACCCCCGCCCGTCGCTCCCTCGGCCAGGTACCAGGAGGCGGCGGGCGCCGTCGCCCCCACGGAGTCGTGGGCCCAGGTGCGCCCGTCCCCGTACATGGAGCGCTCGCACACCACCTGTCCCTCGGTGGCCTCCACCACGGTGG
>JBFLWJ010000007.1:0-15623 GCA_040757835.1 Actinomycetota bacterium | reverse complement strand
CGTCCACCCGGGCCTCCGTATCCCCGGGGTTCTGCACCAGAACGTAGGTCTCCATGCCCCCGGCGGTTGACCCCTCGGCCAGGTACCAGGAGGCGGCGGGCGCCGTCGCCCCCACGGAGTCGTGGGCGCACCTGCGCGCGGCCGGCACCTCCTCCCGGTGCCGGCCGGGGTCATAGCGGTCCATGTTCACGGCCGAGGTGAAGTCGAAGAGGGTCTGGCCCTGCCCCGGGATGCCGGTGGGGAGCAGCGGTTCAGTGGCGAAGTCGCAGGTGACGATGTTCAACTGCTCCAGCGCGAAATCATGCAGGTACGAGTCCGAGAGCGCCGCCTGGAAGAAATCGGGGTTGCTCTCCTCCGCCAGCTCCTCCAGGCAGACGGGGACCTCGTCGGGGCTCTTGCCCGCGGCCCCCTTCGTGGCCGCCCACAGTATCGGGCCTACGATGAACTGGTGCTTGTGCTTGCGCGCCAGCCACGCCAGCCCCCCCAGGACCATAGACTGGTTGCGCTGCGGCGCGTCCTTCTTGGACTGGTCGGTCATCTGCGACTGCATGACGAAGAAGGACCCGTTGTCCCTGATGGTTTGGACGTCGCCGCTGTGGTCCCTCGCGAAGTCCCTCCATTCATCGATGAGGTAGTCTGTGCTGTCCGTGTCCGGCCAGGGGTTCATGATCCACGACGCCTTGCTCGAGTTGGGGTCCATGCTGTAGTCGTCGAAATCAAAAGAGTCCCGCCCGCAGTGGAACCACAGTGACGTGTCCGCCGCCACGGTATCGTGGTTGCAGTAAAAGATGATGATACGTCTTTTCGGATCCTTCCACAGGTCGTCCAGCTTGAGGCTGCCCGCTGTCCGGGGGATGAGGCAGTCCGTGCCCAGCTTGCTCTTCAAGTGCTGGATGAACGCCGCGTGGTCGAAGTTGCTGTCGTCCTGGGACTGCTCCATAAAGACCTTGTTGATGTCGAGGATGATGAACTCCGTAGGGTTGCTCGCGTGGAAATTCTTGACGTCCTGGAGGACGTCGTCCAGGTGCTCCCCGGTCATGGAGTGGGAGAGCACGTAGTCCCCCCCGTTGGAGTCCTTGTACTTCACCACCCGCAGGTCCAGGTAGCGTATGCCCTCGTTGAGCTGTTCGCCGATCTTTGCCCCCTGGGCCCTGCTCCAGTTGGCCTGCACCGTGGCCAGCCCGCTCTTGGAGCCCAGGTCGTAGGCCAGCTCGCCGGCGACGATGCCCAGGATCACGACGATCAGGAAATCCACCGGTCCGAAGACCCCGGCCATCGCAAGGAGGACGGCCTCCATGTCCCCACCGATGACGAACCCCTCGATCAGTCCCGCGTACAGCTTCCAGTCGAAGCCGGTCTCGGCGTTTACGTGCGAGTCGGGGCCGATGGGCTCGGTTCCCGAGTCGTGCGTGCCCGGGATGCATATCTCGTTGAGCTTATACGGCCCGATGATCCCCCCGAGGTCGCCCATCCAGGAGTCCGGCCGCCCGTATCCCTGGAAGTAGAGGAAGACCCCGTCGCAGTCGAACTCCGCCTTGCGGCCCGAGGGCCAGCCGCTGCCCTCGAAATTGGTGTGGTCGTAGGCGTAGATGGTGCTGGTGGAGTGGACTTTGACCGACTGGTTCAAGGGTATCTCGGGGAACCAGCCCGTCCTGGTGCCTGGTATGGCCAGCGTGCCGTCGTAATGCTTGATGTCTGAGCCGTCGTAATCGTTGAACTTGTAGCCCTTATGGTCGCCAGAGCCCCAGTCATAGGCGAACCAGCAGGCCGGGTTGGCGTGACTGGACGAAAAGCCCCTGAAATTGCCATTGAACTCGATGATACCCTCGCTGGGGGGAGGGATCGGGCAGCCCTGGTAGTCCGGGAGTTCGATGAGGAAATCGCGGTGCACGTATCCATGTATCCTGTAGGTATGCGCGCCGTGGGGCCAGCCCATATTGTCGCACGACACGTTGTGGCTCCAGGTCTGCCCCCCGAGGTCGGAGTCGTGGTCGGTATTGTGCCAGTCCCCGCCCTTTTCGGAGCTGGAGGTCCACATGGAGGCGTTCTCGTAGCTGACCCCGTCGATGCTCCAGTGCGAGGCGCCTATCTTGGTCTGGTCGAAGGCAGACAGGCCCCCCGAGCGCCGGATGAGGGCGGTGGACGCGTACCAGACCGGCCCCTGGGACGAGGGGTCCCCGGCGACCGTGCCCGTGAAGGTACCGTAAGCGGCGTTCCTCGCCCCGCAGTCGTCACCCGAGGCCACCCCCGACTCGTTGGTGTAGGTGCCGCTGCTGTCCAGGGTGGTGCCCACGACGTCGATCTTGAAGTCCACCTCGCTAACGCCATCAAGGTCCACCCCGGGCACCAGGAACTTCACCAGCAGCAGGTCGGTTTCGGGGGTGACGGTGTGCATGGCCTTGCCGCCGTAGACCGTCCAGTACCAGCGGTCGAACCACATGGTAGCGACCCTCCCCCCCGTGAGGTCGGTGGTGTGCTGCATGATGGTGGCGGTGTTGAAGAGGGCCTGCGCGCCCCCGGAACCCTGATAATCGGCGACGCAGTCTTGCGTGTTCAGCACCTGTGTCCAGTCGGAGTAGCCCGACGCGGTCTTGTAGCGGGTGGAGAGGGCGAGCGACGCGCTCTCCGGCACCGCGCCGCGGTCGGTGATCCAGGTGAGGGTGAGGGCGCACTGCTCACTGCGGTCGGCGTCCCAGTCCGCGTCGCCATAGCGCGGGTTGAAGTAGTCGCAGGGGTGCAGGAGCTGGTTGGCGAGGAAGGCCGCCCGGCCCTCGAAGTCCTGGATCACGCCCCACGCCTGTATGCCGCCGGTGTGCAGGGGGTCGAAGAGGTCGATCTGGTTGCAGGCCAGCGCGTCGGTCACGGCGAGGAACTCCTCCACCTGGGGCGGCAGGATGTCCTGCAGGTAGGAGCCTATCCACGACGCGGCAATATCTCGCCCCCCGCTCTCGTCGTGCATGATCCAGTCGTAGTAGATGCGCGTTACGTCCACGTACATGGCCGCCGCGATGAGCTGCTGGGTGACCTCGCGCAGGAAAAGGGTCTCGATGAAGTCGTAGCAATTCTGCACCAGCTGGTCGTGGTTGGCCTGGCCCAGGTTGATGGTGTGGCGGCTGCGCGGCGGGACGGAGACGCGGTGCACGTAGGTGTGCCCGTCGGCGCTTTCGCAGGTCACCTCGACCTCGGCCGCGTTCTCTTCGTCGGGGTTGTTGAGGGTGAGGTAGGTGGTGGATCCGATCTCAACCCTGCGGGAGCCCTCGGGGAAGTTCCCCTGGGTGGCAGGGGATTCGAGCCCGTGGTCCACGGTGGCCCCCATGAACCTCATGGGGCCGTTCCCTGCGGCGTAGACCGCCCGCTCGACCATGACGTCGCTGTCCGCCTCCACGACCACGGAGAACTCGCCGCTGACGTACTCGGCCGCGTTGACGGTATAGCGGCTGGTGGCCGGCACCATCACCCTGCAGGTCTTCTCCTCGCCGCTGGCGGTGAGGAAGGCGAGGGTCACCTCGGCGGGGGAGCCGCCGTGGTTCCCCAGGGTGAAGAAGGTGGAGAAGTCGCCGGACGCGGCGTAGCCTTCCGCGAAGTGGCGGGTGCGCGACAGGCCGGACAGTCCCTGGCTGCAGGTGGCGCCGATGAGCGCGTTCTCGCCGCCGGTGGCGTAGACCAGCCGCTCAACCGCGATGTCGCGGTCCGAGGTGACGCGGGTGCAGAACTCCCCCTGTACGCTCTCGGCTGCGTTCAGGGTGCGGCGGCACCCGGGCGGCACCGCCACGCGGCAGGTGCGGGTCTCGCCCCCGTTCAGCATGAAGGTGAACTCCGCTTCGGCCTGGTCCTCCCCGGGGTTGAAGAGGGTGAAATAGGTGTCGAAACCCGTCGTTACACAGCCCTCGGAGAAATATCGCGAGGTGGAAAGCTCCGCCCCGTGTTCGCAGGTCGAGCCGTAGAGGCGGCCCTGCAGGTAGACCGAGCGCTCGGCGCTCACCGGCAGGTCCGATTCCACCCGGGTGGAGAACTCGCCGCTGATGAAGGAGCCCGCGCTCACCGTATGGCGGGAGTGCGGCGGCACCTCCACCGTGGTGGAGACGGGTTCGCCTTCCACCGGGTAGAAGGTGAGCACGACCGATGCCGGCTGGTCCTCCCGGTTCTGGAGGAGGAAGTAGGTCTCGGAGGTCTGGGAGGGGTCCCAGGACACGAAGCCCTCGGCGAAGTGGTGGGTGGCCGCGGCGGGCGACTGCCGCATGGCCGTGGCCCCGCGCAGGTCTCCGGTGGTGTACATGACGCGCTCCGCCACGATGGGCAGGGAGGACTCGTACGAGGTGCTGAAGTCCGCTCCGGCGCCGCTCATCGACGACCACAGGGGGGCGAGGACGTCCAGGAAGGCCTGCTCCAGAAGTCCGGTATCGCTATCGGGCAGGATAAGCCCCTGGGAGTACCCGATCAGCTGGTCCAGACCCAGCTGGACTTCATCATCCTCGAAACTGCCCATGTCTACGGGGCTGGGCGGGATGAGCGCGGGTATGTCCGGCTCCAGGTTGTTCCAGGCCTGGGCCGGGGACAGCGGCACGCTCCAGGCGCCTAAGAAGTCCTTCAGGTAGTACTGCCTCGCCCTCTGGTCGAAGAAGCCCCCGCCCCGGGTTGAGAGCGTATAGGCGGTATCGCCCATCTGCCCGCTCGCCTGGAGCGTCTGGTAGGTCTGCTCCAGGTCGTTCTCGATGGAGGTAAGCAGGTCGTTGAGGGTGTTCAGGTTCGGCCCGATGACACCCGCCGCCAGGGCCTGCAGGGTCGGGTCGGCCGAGAGGTAGTACTGGAAGAAGGTACCCAGGTTGCCCTGGGGGTTTCCGGGGTCGACGACCTCCGAGGCCCCCTTCTCGAGGGACTTGAGGGCGGAGGTGAGTGACGCGGTGCTGGGAGAAACGGCGGCGGCTTCCGCCGCGACCGCCTGTCCGCCAGGGGGCCCGAACCCAAAGTGCGGCAGGACCATTGAGACCAGCGCCACGATGAGGACGCAGCAGATGGTTTTTCGCGCGTTCACGTTACCCTCCTTCGACCGACCGGGCCTTTGAAATACTCGTAATCTCCATATACGAGTAGTGCGAAACAGGCTGGTTATAATATATTTTTCGTCACCGCCCCTTTTATTCCTTAGGGGTCGTATCTTCACCCTTCACTTTTCCGACACACAATCGCTTAATCGAAGAGTGAAGATACGACCCCAAACTCGATAGGGGTCATTGCGAGCGGAGTGAGCGCAGCGAACGCAGCGTGGCAACCCCAACGCGCCCGGAACGCCATAGACGCGTGTGTGGATGATGTAACCCCCATGATCAGCTCTCAGAAAGTAAAAGAGACGGTTTCCCGTCTCTCCCGTAGCTCTTCTCAGAGCACCCCCTTGGCGAAGTAATCCTATTCTATCACATGTCAAGAGCATTGTCATACATAAGTTATAAGATGTACATGTTTCAGGGAGACCCGAAGCTGGGTGTGGGGAGCCCCCGTAGCTCAGCGGACAGAGCGCCCCCTTGGCGAAGGGGTGGTCGCGGGTTCGAATCCCGCCGGGGGCACCCAATCCAACCCCTGGAAGCCGGAAGGACCGGTGAAAGGTCCAGCCAACCGGGGAGGTCACAAGGCAGACAGGGGCCGGTGGATATCCCCACTCCCACCCTCTCTGGAGAACAGGAGGGGGCCGTATCTTCACTCTTCAATTAATCGATTGTGTGTCGGAAAAGTGAAGAGTGAAGATACGGCCCCAAGCTCGATAGGGGTCATTGCGAGCGGAGTGAGCGCAGCGAACGCAGCGTGGCAACCTTAACGCGCCCGGAACGCCATAGGCGCATGTGTGGATGATGTAACCCCGAGTGTGACGCTACGGCACGAAGCCGAGCACATCGTGGCCGCCGGTCCAGCCGCCCGGGCCGAAGCTGAAGTACATGGGCCTCTCGCAGATCACCGGCTCATCGGAGGTGATCATGGCGGAAATGGAGAGACCCGGCCCCGCGTCATGGTTGACGTACACGGTGGAGCGGGAGTTGGCCGCGATAACCGGCTGCTCCCTGACGATGGGCGCTCCCCCGCCTTCGGGGAAGTAGGTGATGGTCACCTCTGCCGTCTCGTCTCCCGGGTTCTGGATGCAGATCCACTCCTCGAAGCCTGCCCCGGTGTAGCCCTCGGCGAAGAACCAGGTAGCGGCCGCGCCAGTGGCCCCGATGACGCAATGCCCCCCGGTCCAGTGCCAGTCCCCGGTGCCGGTGTAGTCGAAGTACAGGGGGCGTTCGGCGAGGAAGGGCTCGCTGCAGGTGAGGCGCACCGAGACGTCGCGCCCCTCTCCCACCTCTTGCGGCACATAGACGGTGGCGCGCTCGGAGGCGGGAACCCGGTAATCGGCCTCCATCGTCCCCCCCGTGTCCGGCATATAAACGGCATGGACGCTGATATCGGTCTGTCCCGGGTTCTGCAAGGTCAGGTACTGCTCGAAGCCGCTGCGCGTGGTGCCCTCGGCGAAAAAATACTCCGAGGCCAGCTCCGTCGCGCCCATGACACAGTGCCCACCGGTCCAGTGCCGGGGCACTGCCGCATCCGGCCCCAGGTAGTCGAAGTACATGGGCCGCTCGGCCACCACCGGCTGGGACGACTCCAGCGCGAGGGAGGTCTGGAAGCCCTTGCCTTCCAGCAGTTGGTTTACCTTGAAGGTCCGGCGTGAGCGGGCGGGGACGCTCTCGCCCGTGACCACGATCTCCCCCTCCTCCTGGGTCTGGAAGCGGAAGGCGAGGTCGGCGGGGTCGTCCCCAGGGTTGAGCACGCAGATGTATTCGTCGAAGCCGGGTCCGGTGTACCCCTCGGCGAAGTACCAGGTAGGCGCAGGGGTGGCGGCCCCGACCACGTCGTGGCCCCCGGTCCAGTTCTCTCCCGCCCCGGTGTAGTCGAAATATACCAACCTCTCAGCCACGAAGGGGAAGGCGGACTCGCATATGATCGAGACCTCCTCGCCCGCACCCACCTTGGCGTTTACGTCCACGGTAAGGCGGGAGTGGGCGGGAACGTTATAGGTCATCACCAGGGGGGTGCCGCCGTCGTTGAAGAGATAGGTCACCGTCACGGCCACGGGCGCGTCATCGGGCTGGCCCAGACACAGGTATTCCTGGAAGCCCTCACCCGTGCATCCCTCGGCGAAGTAGAAGGCGTAGGGGAGGGGAGGGGTGGTGAAAGTGAGCGTGTCTCCCTCGCTCCAGCCGGCCGAGTTGTGGGCCCTGGCCTGGAACTCATAGGTGGTGCCGGGGAAGATGCCGAAAAGTTCAAGGCTGAAGGAGCCCTCCCCGTAAGGACCCGTGTCCTCAAGGAATTCATCCCACACGCTCGTCCCCTGCAAGCGCCAGCGGAAACCCCTCTGGTCGCAGTCCTCGCTGCCGCGGTCCGTGATCTCTCCGTGCAGGGTGGCGGAACTGACGGTCACGCCTGTGGCCGGCCAAGTCGCGACCGTTGGCGCCACGGTACCCGTGGTGAAGGTAAGTGGCAGAGTTCCAGTCCAGGCCGCGCTGTTCTCGGCAAAGGCGAAAAACTCGTAGGTGGTGGACGGAGAGAGTCCGGTGATGATATGGCTGAAGGCGCCGATGCCGAAGGAGCCGGGGCCCTCTTCGTATACCTGCCAGGTGCTGGTACCGGATGCGCGCCAGGCGAAGCCCCTATTATCCACTACAGTCTCGTATCCTCCCGTGTACGTTATGTAGCCGTTCAGTGTGGCCACATAGGGAGTCACATCCGTGGCAGGGTCGGTGCGGGGCACTGGCGCGAAGGGGGTCGTGCTGAAGATGAGGGCCGCGCTCTCGCCCCAGCCGGCCGAATTGTGGGCCCGGGCATAGAACTCGTAGGTCCTGCCCGGGTCGAGGCCCGAGAGATCGTGGCTGTAGCTGCCGGTCCCGTAGGGGCCGGCGTTCTCGTTCCATTCCTGCCAGACACTCTCCCCCTGTGCCCGCCAGCGGAAACCCCTCTGGTCCGCGTTCTCTCCGCCCGTATCCGTTATCTGCCCGTTCAGGGTGGCAGTAGTATGCAGATACAGGGCCGGCGAGGCGCTCACCGTCGGCGGGACCGTCACCTGGGCGTGAGCGGATGCAGGCAGCAGCAGCACACCGGACGCTACGAGGATCAAGCTCAGGAGCAGGGCGGGTAACCTGGTTTCCGGCAGGTGATGGTATCGGTACGTACGCTTCGGCGCACGAGGGAGTATGCCGTGCATCTTATCTCACCGTCCTTTGATAGCGATGTACATTGCGGTCATCAGGGACCACGATCCCTCTCCGATTATCTATCGGTACCGCCGGAATAAAAGGTGAGACCGATAGAGAACAGGAGTGGGGTCGTATCTTCACTCTTCACTTTTCCGACAGACAATCGATTAAGTGAAGAGTGAAGATACGACCCCACGCTCCCACGCTCCGGTGTTTATCCCTTTGCGGGACTCGGCCCGGGGTAGCCCCCTCGATAGGGGTCATTGCGAGCGGAGTGAGCGCAGCGAACGCAGCGTGGCAACCCCAACGCGCCCGGAACGCCATAGGCGCATGTGTGGATGATGTAACCCCCATGATCAGCTCTCAGCAAGCAAAAGAGACGGTTTCCCGTCTCTCCCGTAGCTCTGCGAACAGAGCGACCGTATGGCTTGTCTATTATCTTACCACATTCAGCATCAATATGTCATACATATATTATAAGATGTACATGTTTCGGAAAACCCGAAATTGGGAGTGGGTTCGCCTCCGTAGCTCAACGGATAGAGCGACCGTATGGCTTACGGGTAGATGCGGGTTCGAATCCCGCCGTGGGCACCCAATCCAACCCCTGGAAGCCGGAAAGGCCGGTGAAAGGTCCAGCCAGCCTGGAGGCCCCAAGGCGGAACAGAGGCCGGTGGATATCCCCACTCCCACCCCATTTATCGATGCCATTTGTAAGACCTGCCCTGAAAATAGCGACCAACATTTTCATCCTCGGTAGTGTCGCGACCGCGCGACATGGGTGACTGATCCCGAATGTGGCTTACTTGAGGTAAGGAGAAGGGCGGCAGTATGATGGGAATACACGGCATCGGAGAGGAGGGGGGCCGTATCTTCAGTCTTCATTTTTCCGACACACAATCGATTAATTGAAGAGTGAAGATACGGCCCCAAGTGTGCCAAGGGGAGGGGTGGAATATGGCTTTGACCTACGAGGAGTGGCCCGGCGTGGAATGGGTGGAGGGCGCCGGCGACTACATCACCATCGATCCCGCCAAGTGCGACGGCTGCGGCAACTGCACCCGGGTGTGCCTGGCCAAGTGCTTCAAGATCACCAAGAAGAAAGCTAAAGTAGTCAACCTCGACTGCTGCATGGAGTGCGGGGCCTGCTGGTACGTTTGCACCCCCGACGCCATCAGCTTCTCCTGGCCCCCCGGGGGCACCGGTTTCAGGACCCTGTGGGGGTGAGGGCCATGGCAAGCAAAGCGCAAAACAATCTCCGCTCACACCTTGCAGCCACCCCGATCAACCGCAGGAGGGGGTGTAAGTAATGGCGCCCAAACCGGACTACGACGTCATCGTTGTCGGGGCGGGCTTCGGGGGCCCCGTGGCCGCCCACGGCTGCGCCTCGGCCGGGCTCGACACCCTCATGCTGGAGAAGTCCGTCACCCCGGGGGACAAGGTGGTCTCCGGCCTCGCCATCCCCTTCTATGCCTTCCTCTTCGGCCCCGCCTTCATCCGGGACGGAAACCCTCCCCTCGAGCGGCCCATCCGCAAGGTGGTCAACCACTTCATCAAAGGCGGGGAGACCTACGCCACCGACAAGTCCCTGTGGCTTCCCCCGCCCTTCTGCCTCACCTACACCGCCTACTGCACGCCCATGTGCACCTGGCTGGCGGACCGCGCCACAGAGGCCGGGGCCGAGCTGCGCACCCGCACCGCGGCGGTTGACGTCATCATGGAGGGCGGCAAGGTCAAGGGGGTCGTCACCGACCAGGGAGAGGAGCTGCGGGCCAGGGTGGTCATCGACGCCGCCGGCACCCAGGACGGCCTGGCCTTAAAAGCCGGCCTGCGAAAAAAGCTCCCCCCCGAGGCCATCGAGCTCTACATGCTGTGGGACTACGCCATGGACAAAAAGGACGTGGACTCGACCTTCGGAAACAGCGTGGAGTTCTTCTGCGCCATGCCGGAGGAGAAGATAACCGCCCCCTTAGGGTACGGCTCCACCTTCTACATCTTCGTCTACCGCGAGAGCATCCACCCCGGGCTGGGGCAGTTCCTGGTCACCGAGGGGAAGATCCCCCAGGTGGCGAACCTGCTCGAGGAGTACTTCCAAAACTTCACCTCCACGGTCAGGCGCTGGCGGGATGACATCGCCCCCAAGCTCGAGCTGCGGGCGAAGATGTTCGACGTCTGCCCCATCTACGCCGGCCTCGACCGCAAGGTGCGCGAGATGCCCGTCTACGGGGACGGCATGCTCATCATAGGGGACGCCGCCGCCATGGAGAGCGCCGCCTTCGGGGACGGGGTGCCCAACGCCTGGTTCTCCGCGGCCATCGCCGCCGAGGTGGCCACGCAAGCCGTCAGATCCAAGGACACCTCGGCCGCGGCCCTGCGCGAATACGACCGGCGCGTAAAGGCCCACGGCATCATCTCGCGGAGCCTCTCGGACACCCGCCGCTGGGACATGCGCTGGGCCCTGCCGGGAAACGACGAGCGCGAGATGCGCCGCCGCGCCCACGAGCTCTTCGGCCGGGGGGTATGGCGCTACCGCCACATCACCGGCCAGGTCCTGAACGAGATGAAGACGGTGCTCGCCCGGGACCCCATGGTCATGGCCAAGTGGCTGAGCATGTTCAACCGCTTCAACCGCAACTGCGAGACCGGGTATTCGGACCCGCTGACGGACTACGGACCGGCTATATAGAACAAAGGGACACCAGCGCGGGGTGGAGTCAAGGTCAGCGGCATAAGCTATAATTCATCATGTAGCCGTTATAGCGACAAATCGCATATGAAGGCGGATAAACATGCAGCCCAAGAGATATATTGTATGGTCGACTGATGAGGTAGACCTGGATGACCCCTTTCAGAAAACGTGGTTTATAAAGCAGGTCTTGACCCATGGCAGGGCGGAGGATATCGCGGCTTTGGACTGGGATGAGGTCAAGGCTCTCATGCCGGAACTGGAGCTTCCCAGAGAGATAGCCGCACTGTGGGAAGACTACTTCAATGCTATCAAGTAAAGGTATCGTCACAGAGCTTCAACGAGAGGTCCTGCGCGTTTTTGCGACTGTCCCGGATGCAGGCAATTACTATCTAAGTGGCGGAACGGCCTTGGCGGATTTCTTCTTCGCTCACCGCAAGTCGTTCGACCTCGACCTCTTCACCGGCGAGGAAGGCCTTACGCTGCCTTTTTCACGCATCTTGGAGGACGTTTTGCAGCGGAGTCTTTCGGTAAACACGGTTCGTCGCCTTGAATCATTCGTAGAGTTTGAGGTAGGAACGGATGAGGACAGCACCAGGGTCCAACTGGCCTACGACTCTCCTTTTCGGTTTGGGGAACCGCTCGACTCCGACCTGGGGGTAAAGGTCAACGATTACAAAGACCTCATCGTCGACAAACTGCTCGCGTTCTTCGGAAGAGTGGAGTCAAGAGATGCCATCGACCTCTACTTCATCCTGCAGAGCGAAGATATTTGGGAACTCATAAGGGATGCCGAGGTGAAAGACCCCGGGTTTGACCTCTATTGGCTTGCGGTGGCTTTCGAAAGAGCCAGGGACCTTCCAGACGATATCTCGCGATGGCCCGTCGAGATGATCAGGGAAGTGGACCCAAAGCGGTTAAAAGAACAGTTCTTGAGCCTCGCCGAGGAGTTGATGGCAAAGATCCGGGCCAGCGGAGAAAGCGGATAGATTCTCGCATCTCAGCATTTCTCAACGCTCCCGTGAATAGCCGTCTTATACGGAGTGATGAGGCGAGGGTGGTGCGTCGCAGGCATATAGTCGAGATCACGGATCAGCGCTGGTGTCCCCGGCTCTTGCGTGATATCACCACTGATGTCTTGCGCTTTACCAGCGTGAAGACGAATATGTACGCTCCGATCCTGCCACGCCTCAAGGAGGCGCTGCAGGCCCTGGACTGCCATGACATCGTCGATCTCTGCTCGGGGGGAACGGGCCCCGTGCTCCTCATCCAGGAACAACTGAACAACAGGGAAGGCTATCCCGTTCGGGTGACCTTGAGCGATAAGTTCCCGCACCTGGAGGTTTTGGAACAAGCCGCAAAGGGAGCGAGCTGCGAGGTGACCTTCATCGCGGAGCCGGTGGACGCCACCAGAGTGCCGGAGGGTCTGCGGGGTTTTCGCACCTTGTTCGCTTCCTTCCATCACTTCAAGCCCGAGGATGCGCGCAGTATCCTGGAAGACGCCGCCCGCAAGGGGGAGGGGATCGGGGTCTTCGAGTTCACGGGGAGGAACCCCGGCATCTTACTGATCATGCTGCTCTCTCCGCTGTATCTCCTGCTGTTCATGCCGTTCATCAAACCCTTCAGCTGGCAGAGGATTTTCTGGACCTACATCATCCCTCTCGCGCCGCTGGTTGTTCTGTGGGAGGGAATGGCAACGAATATGCGCACCTACTCCCCGCAGGAGCTGCGGGAGCTCGTCGAGGATATCGCGGAGAACGGTTACACCTGGGATATAGGTATGGTGCGCGGCACATGGGACCTGGGAAGGGTCCACGGTATCGGGCTGCACAAGATAACCTATCTTCTCGGCTACCCGTCGGGACGGGTCCGTGGTGCGTGAAACCTCGCCCCAGCTGGGGAAGCAAGGAATGTTCAATTCGCCGGATTGCCAGTGTCGAGCCCCTCCTGTAGTCACAGGCTTAAGGAGGGGTCAGTGTCTTTGCCGTTGGGGGGGGCTTCTTGTGTGTTGCATTCCACCGGATGTATCTACCAAGTCCCGGGCTGCATGAATGCAAGAAACAAGACCTGACATTTCAGCGCGTTTCGCAAGCCAGAATCTATCTACCTGGGGATTTATGAGCGGAGGCAGGCAAAACGGGGGTTAACTGTAGAAGATGAGTCAAAGGGGGTGAGTGTCCGGTAAGCTAGTGATTAATACACATAGACCATTGGCTGAGCATGTTCAAACACTACAACCGCAACTGCGAGTCGGGTTATTCGGATGCGCTGTTGGGTGGTGGAGATGGAAGAGAGCATTGGCTGAAAGTTCTGGCGACCTTTCGACTGACCAATGAAGGCTCACGCATTCTTCTCAAGAAGGAGATAGAGAGTTGGTTGAAAGAATGCATTGCTAATATTTGGACCTACCTTTTTAAGAAATGCTGAATAGAAAGGGCCGTATGATGTTAACCAATGGAAAAGATGATATATACTACGGGTCTTTAAGTACTGCTGCAAATAGCTGATAACTGACATATTCTCATAATTTCCGATTGCTAGTTCGATTTCATGGTAACTCACCCCTCGGCCACATCTAATCAGGTTAGTATTGGCATCATCTACCATCGAGAAGAGTTGGTTCCTGATGCTATATCTTGGACTATTTTTTATATATTGAAGCGCGATTTCATCGGGCAACCAGTTAAAAAAGGGCAGTAATGTTGTATGACTATCTAGATACCAGAGTCTGTTTGGCGTATCAAAAATGCCTAATAAGGCATTGCTATTTATCAAATCCCAAGCATTCTTTATAGTTTCAAGTCTTTCTTCGTATGTCATATGTTCCAAGCAGGCCGATAATATTACTAGCCCGTATCCATTCCCTTTAGAAACAACATCCTTCCTTCTAGCAGCGTTCCCAACAATGAATTCTGCATCAAGTTCATAGATTCTGAATCTCTCAATCGCTACTTCAATGCTCGCTGCATCAATATCGAGGCAACAAACTCTTGCACCCTGCTCCGCTAGAGCAACAGATAGACTACCTGTGCCACAGCCGATTTCTAAGACATCTAAATCATCTAATCTAATTATGCTGGATAACCAGGGTATTATTGTTTTCCTATAATTAACAAGTCTCCCAAATATATGATCCTCGAGACCGCGTCTTCCCTCTTGAGAATTTAAGTAGCATTGTGTGCCATGTACGCCATTAAGTATATCCATAAAGTACTTCTCTTTTATGAACGCTCCGAACCTCTCTAAGGTACTATCATCAATACTACGAAAGTTCCTACTTATTGATATCGGTATGGGGGGAAGCAACAATCTCCTTATTGCATTGGCCCCTTTCTTTAACTCTAGCTCCATGCCTACCTCCAGGGGAGTGCTTTATTCTAAATCCTGGTTCTTCTCCATAAAGTATGGGTGAAACGAGGACCATCGTCTACCATCTGCGAATGTTTTATCACTAGTGCAACACCAACTAGTATAGCCTAGTATGATATGGTATAATACCCCTGAAGAAGGGGGGTATTATGCCAACTGCACTTGTCAGGAAGCTTACCAAGAAGGAGCACGAATTACTAGAGGAAAAGCTGAAGGACAAGAAGATGCCGGTCCGCAACTACGAGCGCTACAGGATCATAAAAGAGGCCTCCGAGGGAAGGAGGGCCGCGGAGATCGCCGACCGGGTGGGCTGCCACTTCACCGTCGTCTACGACTGGACGAAGCGCTTCAATACCTCCGGATTCTCCACCTTCGAGAGGCCGCCCAATCCGGAGGGAAGGGCTTCTTCCATCTCCAGCGAGCAGGTAAGGAAGCTCATCCGGGTGGCCCTATCCCGCCCTGAGGACCTGGGGCTGCCCTTCACCACCTGGTCGGTAAAGAAACTCAACGCTTACTGCCGTAAAGAGGGCATCCTGCCCGAGGTGACCGACGAATGGGTAAGAAGGCTTCTGCGCAGGGAGGGGATCACGCATCAGAGGACCGGCACCTGGAAGAGGAGCCCCGACTCGGACTTCGAGGTAAAAAAAACCGCATCCTAGAGTTGTACGAGCAAGAGCCGGAGGGAGGCGTGGTGGTCTGCTACGACGAGTTCGGTCCCATGGAGCTCAGGCCCATCCACGGCACGGGATGGTTCGCCAAGAAGAAACGCTCCAGGTTGCGGGCTACCTACCGCAGGCTAGCAGGCACCGAGCAGCTGCTCGCCTTCTACGACGTCCATACTGACTGCCTGCAGGGAATGGTGCGCAAGAGAAAGACGTCGGCCGACGTGCTGGCGGCCTTGCGCAGGCTGCGTTCCTGCTACCCGCAGGAGATCCGCATCCACCTCATCATGGACAACCTCTCCTCCCACAAACACAAGGACGTGGCCTCCTTCATCGTGGCCAACAACATGGAAGTGGCCTGGACCCCGACGTATACCTCCTGGCTGAACGCCATAGAGGCTCATTTCGCATCCTTGAAGAAGTTCGTCTTGAGCAACAGCGACGACATGAGCCATGATGAGCGTAGGAAGAGGATTGGCAGGTACCTTACTTGGCGGAACAGGGAGCACTCGGCAACCGGTTGCCCGCTAGCTGGTTTTAGGCGTATCAAATTGGAAGTGCACTAGTAAGACAAGCGCAGAAAGGAGAGACGATGGTCAAGAAAGAGTATATCGATCAGCTGGTGGGCATACAAGGATATCGGGTGGTAGCCCTGGACTTCGGAGAGGGAAGAGATAACGGGGAGAT
>JBFLWJ010000006.1 GCA_040757835.1 Actinomycetota bacterium | reverse complement strand
GGTCGATACCGATGTACACTCTACTCATGGGACGCCTCCTTTCGGTCGTGCCGGCCCTTTCAACCGGCATGTTTGGTTTGTCACCTAATTGTTCGGAGGCGTCCGTTCTTTATCATTCCAGGTCTTGCTTTTTGGATACCTCGGTATGTTGCCCTTTCGCACCGGCGGTCGTATCGCGCACATGCAAGACCTGCCCCCCTGCCCTGCTTCGCCCCTGGAAGATGGACCTGCGACGCCGCGCCGGGATGCACATACCTGGCGACGGTCTTGAGCAATGGCGACTGGGGCCGGTATAAATGCTGACCCCAGCGCTACGCGTCGCTGGCCACGGGTCCCGCTTAATACGGTAGAATAGCTACGGTATTCGCCTGAGAAAGGAACGCGCTTGCTTCCCAAAGGCATCGTCCTGCACAAGGACAGGGAGACCATCTGGCCGGCGTCGGCCAACGTGCTCCTGATAAGGGATGAAGACGGCGCCATCCTGGTGGACGCGGGCTGCGGACACGAGGAGACTTACCTGCGCCTCAAAGAGTTCATCGTCGCACAGGGCTTGGCCATGGACGATATCCACACCGTGGTACTCACCCATGCACATCCCGACCACATGGGGGCCATGCGCTACCTGCTGCAGGAGATCTCGCCCCGTGTCTTCCTGCATCCGGTGGAGGTAGCGTTGGCCGCGGAACCCTCCCAGCTCAACCGCACCTTCGACATGGCCCTCCCGCTGCGCTACGGTATAAACCCGTACGACGTCGAAAAGCCGGATATATTGGACTATTTCAGCGGTCTCTGCCCTATGGCCAAGGCCGACGCTACGGATACCATCGACCCTGATGGTGAACTCAAACTGGGAAAGTACAGGTTCCAGGTGATAGTGACCCCGGGACACGCCAACGGCCTGGTGTCCCTCTTCGAGCCGGAGAACGGCATGCTCTTCACCGCTGATGCGGTGGGGGACGTGGTGGCCTGGTACGCGCCGTCTTCGGGCGGGCTCACCGGCTTCCTGGAGGGGCTGGACAGACTGGCGACGGTGTCCGCCGCCTACGTCGTCCCCTCACACGGCAACGTCAGCGGTGAACCGCGGGCAGAGGTGGAGAGGACCAGGAAGAGGCTGCTGCGCCGCGAGGACAAGGTGCTGGCCGAACTCGCGGGCGGGCCGCTGCCCTTTCCGGAACTGTCGTCGCGGGTCTTCAATAACAATCCGCTCATCGTCTTTTTCCCGGGGCCGCAGATCCTCCAGTGCCACCTGGACAAACTGGAGGCTGAGGGCAGGGTGAGATGCCGCGGTGAGGAGGACGGCTGGCTGGTAGAGCTGCTGCGTTAGGCACCCGGGGAAGAGGACGGGTGGCTGGTCGAGCTCCTGTGGGAAGGAGATGGGTAACGCCGGGTGAATAATGGATTGAAGGGGGGTAACGCACCGCTCTTATCGGTACCGCCAGGGCATCGCTGCGGAACGATGCCGGCAACATGATAGCGAGATGGAGGCAGAGGAATGCATCCTTAGGGGGTGAGGGACTTGAGCGCATGTCCGCAATGTGGCCAGGAGAACAAGGAAGGGGCGAAATTCTGTATTAAATGCGGCGCAGGCCTGGAGGCGCAAGTCCAGGCGGAGCCGCAGGCGCCCGCCGCCGGGGCGGTACCTCCGCCGGCGGCCACGCATCCCCCCGTGCCGCCGCCGCAGGCGGCACAGCCCACCTATCAGCAGCCGGCGCAGCCTACCTACCAGCAGCCCGCCCAGTTCCAGCAGCAGGCGCCTCCGCCCGGCGCCTACCAGCAGCCGTATGCCGCGCCTCCGGCGGCGCCCTATCCCGCCGCCTACGCCCCGGCGCCTGCCTACACCTCCAAGACCAGGAGCGGGATGTTCTGGGTGGGGGCCCTCATCGTCCTGGTGGCCGGGATCATGGTGCTGGTGAGCACGTGGATGGCCTGGGGCAGCGGACCAGGCGGATACCTCTCGCTCTCCGGCTGGGACTGGTTCGACATCGGCAAGGCTGGAGGGGGCGCCTCCGGAGAGGTGGTCAACGCCTTCTTCATCTACTCCGACGGCTACCCCATATTCACCGGCCTATGTTCGCTCATCGTGGGAGGCCTCATCGCTCTTATAGCCGTGCTCATGCTCCTCTTCCGCAGCAAGGGGCTGGGGGGCCTGGCCATCCTCTTTTCCATCTTCGCCCTGGGCATGGCTATAACCAACCTCACCACCATCCTGCGCACCGAGGGTATCTCCGTGGGCGCGGGCATGTACATCTTCCTCGTCTTCTCCTTCCTGGGGTTGATCGGGGGCGGCTTGTCCATGTCGGGGTGACGCCGGGAAGCGAACGGATGGCTGCCCGGAGCCGAGGATGATAGGATAGCGTAAGTATCCGTTCATACCCGCACAGGTGAATATGGGACCAAACAACGGCTGGGCGGGCCGGCGGCGAGCATGGCTTTATCTTTTTCTATATGTATCGGCCGGCTTGGTCCTGGCAGCGGCTCTGCTCTGCTGCGGCGACATCGCCGCCGCGGGGGTCCCTGTCCTTCCCCTGCCCCTGCTGGGCATAGCGGTGCTCACCAACGTCGAGGCGGGCCGCAACCGTTTCGGCCGTTACAAGAGCTACGGCCTGCCGGAGATCGTCGGGCCAGGCGGCCTGGTCGAGGAGACCGAGACCATGGAGGAGATCGACGGGGCTATCGAACGCATGCTGGCGCGGGGGGAGCGCCTCATCTGTATCAACGGCGGCGACGGCACCATGCAGAGGACCATCACCCACATGATCAACAAGTACGGCGAGGAGGCCGTGGGTGTGCCCGTCCTCTTTCCCCTGCGCGGCGGGACCATGAACCTCCTGGCCGACCACCTTAAGATAAAGGGCAAGACACCGGACCTGTTGCGCCGGGCGGTAGCTGCCGAGCGGCTCTCGCCAGACCTTCCCCATATCGAGGTGTCCACCCTGCGGGTGACGCGGGATATCGGCGGCAGGGAGGAGAGGGAGTACGGCTTCTTCTACGGCAACGGCGCCCTCTACCGCTTCCACCGTGTCTATTACCGAGAGACCAACGGCGGCCCGGTGGCCGCTGCCAAGCTCTTCGCGAAATGCGCCATCGGGGGCGCGACCAAGAGCACACGTTACCAGCACGTCTTCGGCCTCACCCCCGCCAAGGTGACCATCGACGGTTTCACGATCCCCGCCGACCAGGTGACCATCGTCCTCGCGGTGATGTTCCAGGTGGTGGTGATATCCTTCGACGCCTTTCGCGACGAGGGCGAGGGTGATTTCTACGTCATCGCCACCAGTGTGCCCATCTTCAAGATGGCCAGGAAACTGCACCGGCTGCTGTGGGGGAAGAACTCCGAGCACCCCCCCTACCCCATGGAAGAGTTCTTTAACCGGAGGGCCTCGCGCATCCACATGGAGTGCCGCGAGGGTTACAGCCTGGACGGCGAGGTCTTCGAGATCGAGGAGCCTTATACCCTCACTATAGAGAAAGGGCCCACGGTCAAGTTCCTCAACCTCGGGGTCAGCCCCTAGGTGCGGATGAGAAGCACCGGGACCTCGGCCCGGGCCAGCACGCCCCGTACTGTTTCCGCCACCTTGTCCTGCAGCAGGCCGCGCCAGGACAGCGCGATGAAGTCCTCGCCGTTCTCCATGGTGAAACGCAGGACCACCGCGTCCGGCCTGCCCCGCCGGTGGAAGAGGCGCAGCCGCGCATCGGGGTGGAGGTAGGTGTAAAAGCGGTAGAGAAACTCCTCGTTCCAGGCCGGCCAGTCGTACTGTGGGTGGTCCAGGTAGCGGGGGCTGCTGAAGGTCGCCAACTCCATGGGGGGCTTCTTCTTCGCGCCGGTTATATGCAGGATGTCCAGGTCCAACTGCATCTCCCGGGCCAGGTCGAAGACCTGCTTGATCACGCAGTCAGCCAACGGGGTCTCCTCGAGGGGTACGAGCATCCTGGACGGGCGCCACTCCGGACCGGGCAACTCGCGCATGGCGGCGCGGATCACCGTGATCGGCAGGGTGGAGCGCTGTATGAGGTCGAGGGCGGTCTGGCCGGCCAGCCGTTCCGGGTCGTTGGACTGGCCATGGCCCGAGAGCACGATCATCCACGCCTGCACTGATTTCGCCAGGTCCAGGACGGCGCCCGCCACTTCCCCGCGCGGCTGGTGGAACACGAAGTCCTCCTGCATGGGGGCGATCTGCAACCGCCGGGCCAGGCGGTGGTGGGGCACGGGATGGTCGGTGACGTGCACCACGTGGAGCACCCCGCCCACACGCCGCGTCAGGGCGCGGGCGGCTCCGAGGGCACTGGCCGAGGCGACTGACCCGTCCAGGGGCAGGACCAACGCCCGCCGCTGTCCGACGGCCATCAGCCTCCACCCTCTTCCTCGAAGTCGCCCCAGCCCTTCCCGGACCAGGTCGAAACGTATAGGCCCCCGGTACGTACCATGCGAGGTTCGCGTCCAAATGTGCCCACCGCAACCTCGATGCCCTGCGGCCCGGAGACCTGCAGCGTGATGCTGCGGTTGCGCCTGATGTCGAAATCCAGCCACGCGCCGCGCCAGTTGAGCGAGAACTCCAGACGGCGCCAGCGCGACGGCAGCTTAGGGTAGATGAAGAGCCCCGCGTCCCAGGCCCTCACCCCCGCGAAACCCATTACCAGCAGCTGCCACAGGCCGCCCAGCGCCGCTGCGTGCACCCCGCCCGCGGCGTTGCCCATGCTGTCGCCCAAGTCGATAGTGCCCGCCCTGCGCAGGTATTCCATGGCCGTCCTGGTCATCCCCAGGCGTGCCGCCACCAGCCCGTAGATGGCGGGGGAGAGCGAGGAACCGTGGGCGGTACGCCGGTCGTAATAGAGGAAGTTCTCCTCTATGGTCCGCGGGTCGTAGCTGTCCTCCATCAGGTACAGCGCCATGACCACGTCCGCCTGCTTGACCAGGCGGGAGGCGGCGGTCTTTTCCCTCCCGAGGATGGTGTCCAGGGCCACGGTGTGCGGCTCATAGCGGCGGACATCGATGTCCTCAAGCTGGAAATAGCCCGCGAATTGCTCGAGGAGGCCGCTCTCCCCGTTGCCGTACATGCGTTCCGCCACCTCGCTCCACGCGTCCGGCTCCTTTGCCCGCAGGGCGAGCTTTTTCCGCATTCGGCGCCATTCCTCCGGGTGGTCATCCCTCAGGATCCTGACCGCTTCCACGGCATGGCGCAGGTTGTAGGCGGCCATCAGGTTGGTATAGAGGTTGTCGTCAACCTCCTCATGGTACTCGTCGGGGCCTTCGACCCCGCGGACGTGGTAGAGGCCGTCTTCTTCCAGCCGGGCGCGGCTTGCCCAGAAGCGGGCCGTCTCCACCAGGATCTCCGCCCCCGCCTCCAGGAGGAATTCCTCATCGCGGGTGGCGCACCAGTAGGTCCACACCCCGTAGGCCACGTCCGCCGTGATATGGTGCTCCAGGTGGCCGGAGAGGATGGGGATGACCTCGCCGTCGGGAGCGAGGGCCGCGGGAGGGGTCATCTCCTTGCCGTCGCCGGTGGATTCCCAGGCGTACTGGGCGCCCCGGTAGCCGCCCAGTGCCGCGTTGGCCCGCGCTCCTCCCAGGGTGTGATAGCGGTACATGAGCATAGCGCGCGCCGTGGCGGGATGGGTGAAGACGAAGAAGGGCAGGATGAACATCTCCGAGTCCCAGAAGATATGGCCCTTGTAGATGGGGCCGGAGAGGGCACGGGCCCCGATGGATACGCGATCGTTGCCCGCGTTGCCGGCGCTGATGAGGTGGTAGGCGGCGAAGTTCGCCCAGCGCTGGGCCTCGGGGTCTCCGCTAATATGCACCGCGGCGGTCTTCCAGCGCTCCTCCCAGGCCGCCATGTGCTGGAGCATCAGCTCCTCGAAATCGTGCTGCAGCTGTTCCGCCGCGTGCGCCAGCGCCGCCTGCTGCGCGTCCACTCCATCCAGCGAGGTGAAGACGCTGACGAACTTCTCCAGCGTCACCTCCTGGGCGATATCGCCGATCCAGCGCCAGCTCTCCAGAACGGTAAGGTCGTCACTGCCATAGGAGTGCTCCGGCTCCACGAAGCCGGGGGCGATGCGGCTCTGCTGTGCCATAGCCGCGTCGATGGCGGTGAAGAGCGTCTGGGCGCGCACGAACACCCCGGTGTCCGAGTCCGCGTATCCGCCGGTCATCCTCTCCAGGCCGCGCAGGGGAGGGTTGCTGCGCGGGTTCAGCCGCAGCCCCGTCTCCAGCCTGAGTTCGCCCCGGTAATTACGTGGTATGACGGTCACGCGCAGGGCGAGGGCGTGGGGATCGGCGAGGGAGGCGAAGCAGAGGAAGAGCACCCGGGTCACGCGGTCGGTGATGTCCTCGTAGAGCAGCTCGCGGAAGAGCACCCCCTTGTGCATGTCCAGTATGCGCCGGTGCTCCACGATGTTCTTGCGCTTCATCTGTATGCGTTCGTCGTCTACGTAGATACGGGTGAAGAGCCAGTCGGGGAAGATGGGCATCTCGTCCGGGGCCGGTTGGCTGCGCCGGTCGAATACCCCGGCTACCAGGGTGGCGGGACTCGACGCCTCGTCCTGTTCGGCCAGGGACCCACGGGTCCCCAGGTAGCCGTTGCCCATGGTGAAGATGGATTCCACCTCTCGTTCGCGCACGGGGTCGTAGCCCTCCTCCACGACGAGGAAGGTGGGGTCGCTGCTGGGGAGAAAGAGCCGCCGCAGGTATGCCTGGTCCTTTATAATGCGCAGGAACTCCGCCGGGCCTCCCCCCCGTGGCTCTACCCCCGCGGGGACCCCGTTGGGCTCCTTGCCCACGGATACATAAGTGATCCCCTCGACCCCGGGCAGCACCATGCGAAAATCGGACCCCTCGAAACCGGCGATGGGGCCGAATTCGTCGCCCAGCACGAGGACGTCGCCGTAGGATATGTTGCGCCGCTCCGCCACCTCCCTGAGGATCCAGCGCAGGGAATCGGACTTGTCCGTGAGCCCCACCTCCACGTGCTTGACGTCGCTGGTGATGCGGGCGTCGGCCAGGCCCATCTGCCGGGAGTAGCGCTCCGCCGCCTCGTAGACCCCCTTGATCCCCGGCGCGTAGCCCCCCTCGCGCAGGCGCCTCTCCGTCTGCCGGAGCAGCTTGCCTATTCTGGACTTGGGGGGGTCGGGCCATTCCGGTATGAGGTCTATCTTCCGCCGGTTCAGGCGGTTATAGACGATGTCTATGGTCAGACCCGAGCCCGTTTCCACCTCGGCCTTCAACGCCTCCGCCACGCGGTCGAGGGCCTGGTTCTCCTCGTGTGTCGCCTCCCGGTGGTAGAGGAGAAACAGCTCGGAGTGGGCGTCGAAGCCGTAGACCTCGGAGCCGCGGTTGGTGCAGATGTAGAGGTTGCGCTTGCCGGGACCGGAGATATGGCAGGCGAACTGGCGTTCGATGTTGTCGTAGTTGGTGCCGGTGACCACCACCACATAGACGTCCAGTTGCAGCAGGTCCCGGAGGGCAAGGGCCACCGGCCTCGCGTCGGCGGCGCGGTCCCTGACCGCGGTGCCGTCCCAATCGAAGACGATTATGCGGTATGCCTTACGGCGCATGTCCCCGGTTCCGTTCCTCCCTGATGCTGTGATGTAATACTGCCCTGCGGCTGTTCCGGCCCATGGGCCGGACCTCTGGAGCGTTTGACCTGCCACATGTACTCCTTTTATTATGCCCCGCATGCGGTCCGCGTGACCATCGTGCCCCCACTTGGCGGGGCGGGCGTGCGGGTAATAACGCGGCGGCCGCAGTAGTTTGAAAACGCAGGGATCGGGAAATAGGGATAGTGTACGTCATGGGTATGCCGGTTATATCGACCTTTCCCTGGTCTCGATGGGGTTCGCCCCGGAGCGGTATGATAAACATGGTTGAGGAGGAGACCTCGTGCACATCGCCATGCTGGCACCAGTGTGGATACCCGTCCCACCCGACGGATACGGCGGGATAGAGAGGGTCCTGGCGCTGCTGGTCGACGGACTGGTGGAGCAAGGGCACCGGGTGACCCTCTTCGCCGCCGGCCCGGGCGGCACCGCGGCCAGGCAGGTGACCTACCTGGAGGAAGCACCCACGCGCCACATGGGAAAGACGCTGTTCGATGCGTATCACGTTGGACAGGCTTACCGGGAGATCGCCAGGGGGGATCACGACATTGTCCACGACCATTCGGGCTTCCTCGGGACGGCCTTCGCCAGCCTGCTCCCCCAACCCGTGGTGCACACCCTGCACGGGCCCTTCACCCGCGAGACCAGCCGGTTCTACCAGGCCTTCAGGGACGATTGCTACTACGTGGCCATCAGCGAGCGGCAGATGGAGTGTGGCCCTGACCTCAACTATCTCGGCGTCGTCCACAACGCCGTCGACATCGAGACCCACCGCTGGCTGGGCGAAAAGGACGATTATCTCATCTGCCTGAGCCGCATCTGCGAGGACAAGGGCACGGACCAGGCGGTGGCCCTGGCCCGCAAGGCCGGCTGGCGCATCATCCTCGCGGGCAAGATAGACGAGGGGCGCGACCGCGAGTACTTCGAGCGGCACGTGCGGCCACACGTTGACGGAGAGACGGTGGTCTATGCCGGGGAGGTGACCCAGGAGGAGAAGGTCCGCCTGCTGTCGCGGGCACGCGCGTTCCTCTTTCCCATCCGGTGGGAGGAGCCCTTTGGGCTGGTAATGGCGGAATCCCTGGCCTGCGGGACACCGGTGATAGCCACGCGCTGGGGTGCCGTGCCCGAGATCGTCCAGCACGGCGTCACCGGCTGGCTCGCCGACTCCCCCCGGGAGCTGTTGTCGTACATCGGGCGCATCGACGAGATCGACCCCCTGGACTGCCGCCGGGCCGCGGAGGAGCGCTTCAGCCCCGCGGTGATGGCCGCCGGTTACGCGGAGCTCTATCAGCGGGCCATGGAGATGCACCACCACCGCATGATCGGGGTCACCCCCTGACATGTGACATGCCGGGCACACCCGAAGCCCTGGTTGCCGTTGCGCAGCACGATGTCACATGTCAGGGGCTGACCCCCTCCGGGCTGACCCCGTTACTTGGAGAAGCGGCGGCGCAGGGCGCGCCGGTCGCCGCGTGCGGCACGGCCGCGGTCCGAGGCCAGGGAAGAGGTATCCAGCTCACCCACGCCGGCGTCGAGATGCCGCCGCTGCCTCTGCTCGCGCTCAACTATCTCCTGCATACGGTAGCGATAACGGATATGCGGCGTGATCCTCTCCCCGGCGCTCTCGGCGATGGACTCCGCGGCCACTTGCCCGCTCTCCAGCGCCAGCCCGATCCCGAAACCCCAGGGGTCGAGGAGCCCCGCCGCTTCGCCCACCAGCAGGGCGCAGCCCGCCCCCAGGCTGTAATGGCCACCCGCCGCCATGCGGTTGGAGGCGGAGATGCGGCGCATGGGCTCTCCCTGCAGCTGCAGCCCCGCCCTCTGCCTCAATACGGAGGTGAGGGCGTCCAGCTCCTCGCGCCAGCCGCGGTCGGTGCCCAGGTTGACCGCCATCCCGATGAGGCCGCCTTTGGCGAAGAAGCGGTCGATGCCTATACCGTTGCGCAGGAGGGCGAGACCCATCCATTCCGGGTCCCAGTCCATGGAGCCCTCGCCCATGACCAGCATGGCCCTCTCCAGGCGGGGCGCGGCGTAGAGGCGGTGGAACTCCGGCCGAAGCCGGCGCAGGACCATGGAGTCCGCCCCGTCAGCTGCCACCAGGTAGGTCGCCTCCACCACCTCTTCCCGCTCGCCGCAGGAGATGCTCGCCGTTACGTGGAAACGCTCCAGGTCGAAGTCGACCAGCTCGCATCCGTCCATGACCTGCGCGCCGCATCGCGCGGCCATATGGGCGTCGAGGCGGGAGCGCATCACGGAAAGGCCGGGCGCGGGATAGGGCAGCGCGTAGGAGCCCCCGCCCTCGCAGAGGAGGCGGGCGCCGCGGACCGTCGGTTGCACATCCATGACGTCCGGGGGCAAGGCCCCGAAAGCCTCCTCCAGCAGCTTCGCCGCCCCCGGGGGTATGAAGCCCCCGCAGGGCTTGTCCCGCGGCAACTTCTCTTTTTCGATCAGACCGACCTTGAACCCGGAACTCGCGAGGGAACGTGCCGCCATACAGCCGCCGGGACCAGCTCCCACCACCAGGACGTCGTAGTACAACTATCACGCCCCGGGGCCGTAACGGATATGTTCGTACCAGTGCATGGGCTGCTCGGGCCCCTTGGTTAGGATGGTCCAGAGCGCGGCCAGGACGCTCTTGATCCCCTGCGACGCCAGTTTGGCCTCGAGGCCTGGCACCTTGAGCACGGGGGGGAAGGCGCCCGGTGTCGCCTGGGGCGAATCCTTGCCGGCCTCCTTCTTCGCAAGGGGGAGCTCGATGGTGGCGAGGCAGCAGTCGTCTCCGGTGGAGAGCAGCTTGGAGAGCTCCGGGACCATGAGGTCGGGGTTGAGCACCGAGAAGGTCCCCGCCTCCAGGGCCATCATCAGCTTGGTGCATACCTCGGGGCAGCATTCCAGATCCCGTGCCGCCGGGCAGTACCGCTCCTCCTTCACCGCCCTGCCCTTGGTCTCTTCCGTCCAGGTGCCGCGTACCCCCGCCAGCCCGTCCTCGTAGTCGAGGACGCGGCCCAGGCTGCGCGCGTCATAGGGGTCGATCTGCAGGTATTCGCGGAGGATGGGCGCGCGGTCCTCCCCGATGCGGTAGAAGACGTACTGCAGCGCCCGCACCCCTTTCTCCCCGAAGCGGTCGTAGAGGGCCGGCAGCAACCTGGTAAGGCCGCGCATGGTCACGCGCATTGGGACTTCGAGGTGCCACGCGGGATCGGTCAGGTCGCGCAGGCTGGGGTTGAGTGACTTCACCGCCAGGCCGTACCCAACGGCCGAGAGCAGGGCCAGACGCTTGACTCTTTTCAACATAACGCTCACCCGCTTTCTCTTACGGCCCCCTCCCGGGACGTTTTATATCAGCCTCCCCTGCCCCTTGTCACGGGGCGAGAGGGCGGTTGACATCTATCTCCACGATCTCGCCCGTGCCGGCCCTGGCGGCAAAGACGATACCTTTGGAATTATATTCCAGGATAGTCAGTCTTTCGCCCTGTTGCTCCACTTCGCTCTGCTTTTCCGGCGGGCCGAATTCGGCGACGGCCCCGGCCGTCGACGAGGATATGCCCACGCCCTTGGGCGTCAGGCCCATATACGGGTAGCGAACGCTTATGGACACCACGACGTCGAAGTCCCCAAGTGTATTGTTGCCGTCCGTGTCCTCAAGATACAAGTTGAGTTTCCATGGGCCGTAACCCCCGGTATAGGTGGCGTAGACCAGTCCCTCGGTGGTAAAACCCGTGCTATCCGGAGCACCGTATTTCTCTTTCACCGCCCGGAACTCATCCCCCATGATGATCCCCGCCGCCGTCTGGCCGGCGACTATGGGGGCATTGCCGTAAATGCCGAAGAGTCCCCCCTGGGCGTCATCGTCGTCGCCTTCTTCCTCTACGGGGCGTAGTCCGCCGTAAGCGTAGACCACCACGGTGATGGCTCCCTGCGGCGGCAGCACCAGGAAATCGACTCCCCTCTCCACGTAGGAATAGAGCTTCATCCTGTTGCCGTCGGGTCGCTGTATCTCGCTTATGTTCTCACAAGGACCGAACTCCCTCTCGATGTCCCCCGGGGAACTCCCGATGCCGACCCCCCCCGAGGTGAGCCCGGAGTAGGGCGCCGAGACCTCGATGGAACCCACCTCGTCCGCGCCGTCGAGGTAGCCGTTGCCGTTGTCGTAAAGGGTGACCACCAGGCGCCACGAGGCGGGGTCGTCGATCTTGCCGTCCTCCCTGGTCCTCTCGTAGTAGGCATAGAGGTAGCCGCCGTCCTTCAGCTTCTCGGCGGGGTCGCCGTGGACCTCCTGCACCGCCGAGAAGGGATCGCCGATGGACACCTCCGCCATGGAATATCCCGGCACGATGGGGTCGCTGTCCCAACCCCGCACGGCCTCTTCGCCGCCACAAGAGGAGACGACCGCGGCGGTCAGCAACAGCGCCGCGCAGAGCGCGATGGAAACTGCCGTCTTGGGGCGGTTCTCCTTCACCTTCGATCATTCTCCAGGTCGCCCCGCGGCGTGGTCTTCACCGCGGCCGCGCCGCGCGTACTTGACGGGGATATCCAGTTCGCCGGCCAGGTGCTGCGCGATGAGGAAGGCCTTGGCGCGGTTGTCGGCGGGGGCGCCGGTCATGCCGGAACCGTACAGCTTCAGCCTGCGGCCGCCCTTGCGCAACAGGTATACACGGACGAAATACGCCAGGTCATGCCTGGTGGCACGCTCCCCGCCCTCGTCGGGGACGCGCTGGGATTCGACGACCTCCAGGCCCTCCAGCTCCTCGCGCTCCATGGCCTTGCGGCTGGGTATGAAGTAATGGTATCGCTCCAGGATGAGCTGGCGCGTCCCGGCGTCACAGATCGCATAGGTGGGCGAGGAGAAGATGGTGAACATGCTGTAGAAGAGGATGACGATGCAGCTGATCCCCAACTCCAGGCGCAGCACGCCGGCGGTGGCCAGCACCGCCGAGACCACCGACGCGTAGAAGACCACCACGTGGACGCTCTCCCACAACCCCCCTCTTATCTCGAACTCAAAGCGCTCGGAGCCGCTTACGGCCGCCTCCGCCATCCTTCCTCCCGATCGAGGTTTCGTACCCAAAGGTCCTTTCGCAGCCATTATAACCCATGGGAGGAGGCCTTCACGGACATATGGCCCCGCGTGTGGTGGTCAGTCGCCGGTGACCTTGTACACGATGTCGTGTTCCCGGGCATGGCCTTCCACCTTGATGCCGATGACGTCCCCCGGTCCCGCCTTCTCCACCTGGTCGTGTTCGATCTGCATGGAGGTGATCCCCTGGGTCCAATCCGAGGTGTGGCCTTTGATGTGGATGGTGTCTCCCACCCGCAGCTCGTCCTCGAGCTCGATGGCCGCTACGCCGATCTTGGCGAAGTAATGAGTGATCCGTCCCACCTGCTTCTCCATCTTGCACCTCCTTCCCGGGTTGAGTCCTGAATGACCCTCGCTGGACGGGGACGTTCAAGCCATCAACCTTATTCGAGCCCCCGCGTCGCGCACCGGTTCCCGCACGCGGGGACCAGGTTCGCGGGCCCATATGCACCCGCAGCCTGCGGCTCACCCTAAGCCTTTTTTCGGGGAAGCGGCCTTCGAATCCTGCGCGGTACATGGGGTCCTCGTCCGGCCTCCGTAACGCGCGGAGACATGACGCAGCTGATGGTGGTGCCCGCATGGCGGATATATAATGGCAATGGTCCGAGACGAGGAGGTATTATGGCCGGAAACAGCGACGAGAGAGAAGCCGTTCTGCGCAGGCTGAGGCGAGTCGAGGGCCAGGTGCGCGGCATCATCCGCATGGTGGAGGAGGAGAAGGACTGCGAGGAAGTGCTTACCCAGGTGGCCGCGGCGCGCTCGGCCATGGACCGCATCGGCATCCACATCATCACCCACCGCATGAGGGAATGCCTGCAGGAGAACCGCGAGCTGTCGCCCGACGAAGCCATCGCCGAGGCCATCGACACCTTCCTGCGTTTCAGCTCTCGCATAGGCCCGGTAACCCCCGAATAGGGCGGTATCCGGCGATCTCCCGGCCCGTTCCCGGCGGTCTGAGCCGTATGATCTAGATCGTATCGCCTATACCCCCAAGGGTATATCATCCCTCCATGGATTACTGGATTTCTCTTTCCTGGAGGTAGGTCATGGCCAAGACCGATCTGATCCCCGGAGCCCTCTCTGAACTTGAAGAACGTTTCGGAGAGCGCATGAGCGCGGACCCCGTCGAGAGATACATCTATTCCCGTGACATGGGAGAGTTCCCCGGCATCGTGGGCAAGATAGTGGGCGGTCTCGCCCAGGCGGTGGTACAGGTGGAGAGCGCGGAGGAGCTGGGCTGGATCGCGTCCTTCGCGCGCCGGCGCGGGCTTCCCCTCACCCCGCGCGCCGCCGCCACCAGCGGCTACGGAGGCGCCATCCCCGTTAAAGGCGGCATCGTCGTCGACCTCACCCGCATGAACCACATCATCGCCATCGACACGGAGGCGAAGACGGCGACGGTGGAGCCGGGGGTGGTCTGGTGGGAGCTGGAGAAGGAGCTGCGCTCGCGCGGGCTCGCCCTGCGCTCCTACCCCTCGAGCGCCCCCTCCTCCACCGTGGGAGGATGGGTGGCCGAGGGCGGCTCGGGCATCGGGGCCTACGCCTACGGCGAGGTCTCGGACAGCCTGCTGGGACTGAAGGTCGTGGGGCCGGACGGGGAGAAGACGGTGGACGGCGATGGCATGGAACTCTTCGTGGGTTCCGAGGGGACGCTGGGTTTCATCTCCGAGGTCAGGCTCGCGGTGCGCGAGGCGGCGGTGGAGGCACCCTTCCTCTTCTCTTTCGACGGCCCGGAGGGAGCGCAGCGCCTCATCAATTCCCTCAAGGGCGGAGACCTCCCCCTCTTCCACCTCCAGGTGATCACCCCCCAGCTGGCCGCCCTCAAGAACAAGGTGTCGGACAGCCCTTACCTTCCCGAGGGCTCTTACCTGGTGCTGGCGGTGCTGGAGGGCGGCGAGGACGGGCCCGGCGGCGAGCTTGTCCGCCTGGCCGCGAGCGCCATGGGCAGGGAGGTGGACGGGACCGCCGCCGCGCACGAATGGGACGAGAGGCTCTATCCCCTGCGCATCAAGAAGGCCGGGCCGTCGGTGATCCCCGCCGAAGCGGAAGTGCCCACCGTCAAGGTCGGGGCCCTGCTGGCGGAGACCGCGAAACGCCTCCCCGAGCTGGCCCTGGAGGTCATCGTGGGCAGCAGGGGGCAGTCGGTCTTCCTGGGCTTCATCCCCAGCGACTCGCGCAGCGCCGATTTCACCGTCAGCTTCACCGCGTCGCTGGAGTTCCTGCGCCTGGCCGAGAAATACGGCGGGGCGCCCTACGGCATCGGCCTGTACTTCGTGGACAGGGCGGACAAGCGGCTGGGAATGGCCGCGAGGAAACGGCTGCAGCAGGCGAAACGGGAGGCGGACCCCGCATGCCTCCTCAACCCCGGCAAGATGGTGGACACCTGCGCACATGCCCCGCGCCTTCAGGCCCTGCGCGGCATGATGGCCGCGGCAAAGCTCTCTCTGCCCCTGGCCGTGCCCACCCGCAAGCTGGCTCCCCACGTGCGCATCACGCGCCGCAAGCTTCCCGGGAAGGTGGAGGAGGCCGCGTTCACCTGCGCCCAGTGCGGTTACTGCAAGGAGGGGTGCACCCTCTACTGCGGAAAAGGGTGGGAGAGCGCCTCTCCGCGCGGCAAGATGCAGTACCTGAGGGGTTACGCCAAGGGCGAGGTGCCCCTCACCCAGGAGATGTCGGATAAGTTCCTCCTCTGCACCACGTGTAAGAAGTGCGACCTCACCTGCCAGACCGACCTGCCCATCGAATCGGTATGGGAGGAGATGCGAGGAGAACTGGTGGCCTCGGGCAAGTTCAAGACCTTCGCCCCCTTCGAGATGATGGGCGCTTCCTACGACATGGAGAACAACATCTGGGCGGGCTTCGCGGCGGAGCGCAGCGCTTGGCTCCCCGATGACGTCAAGCCCCAGGAGAGCGGCCCGGTGGCCTACTGGGCCGGCTGCACCGCCTCTTACGTGGAGCAGGACATCGCCCGCGGGGCCGTGCGCATCCTCAAGGAGGGGGGTGTGGATTTCGTCTACCTCGGCAACGACGAGACCTGCTGCGGCGTCCCCTTCCTCATGAGCGGCAAGTGGGACGTCTTCGAGGAGGCGGTGCGCCGCAACGTGAAGGCCCTCAAGGAGAGGGGAGTGAAGAAGATATACACCTCGTGCCCCGGGTGCTGGGTCACCCTGAGCGGCCATTACAGGGAGTGGGCAGAGAAGCTGGGCCTGGAGTGGGACATGGAGGTCGTGCATATCACCGAGCTGGCGGCGGAACTGGTGCGCGAGGGCAAACTCGAATTCAAGCACGAAGTGCCCATGAAGGTCACCTGGCACGACCCCTGCCACATCGGGAGGCACGGCGGGATCTACGAGGAGCCCCGCGAGGTGCTCGAGGCCATCCCCGGCCTGGAATTCGCGGAGATGGAACACAACCGCGACGAGGGACTGTGCTGCGGCAGCGTGCTCACCCTCATCGGCGACACCCGCCCCACCTCCGGGCGCATCGCCCACGCCCGCCTGCAGGAAGCGCACGATGTCGAGGCCGACGCCATCGTCACCACCTGCCCCTGCTGCGAGTTCCAGCTGCGGGTTTGGAACGCGGCCGAGGGCAACGGCCTCAAGGTCCTGGACTTCGCCGCGGTGGTCGCGGAAGCCCTGGGCGAGAAGCTGGAAAACCCCGATCCCCAGGTGGAGGCGTCCTGGGCCGTCTTCGACACCATGATCCAGCTGATGACCCCGCAGGGCATGGCCGATTTCATGTGGGAGTTCATGGACTCGATATCGCCGCTCCTGGGCAGGACCATGCGCCTGGGCAAGAAGATACCGGCGCCGCTGAAGACGGGGATGTTCGCCGTCACCGACCGGCTCCTGCCCCTGGTGATGCCGAAGATGCTCCCGGTGATGATGCCCTGGATGCTGCCGCGCATGATGCCGTTGATGGAGGCGAAGATGCCCACCATGAGCGGGTCCATGCGTGAACTCATGCCGGATATCCTGCCCAAGGTTATGGACAGGATCATGCCCGACATGATGCCGCGCATCATGCGCTTCATGATGTCCTGAACCTGCCATCAGGCCGGATTTAGCGATAAGGGTCCGGTAAACCTTATATGGATGCCGCAATTCAGCTGGGAGCAGTATGCTCGAAAGGTTCTCTCGTGGCGCTCCCTTCGAGGCAGGTCTCTAGACCTCTTCGCTAGTAAATACCTAGAATTGGGATAATAACGACTATCTGGAGATCGCTAGTGAAAGGTGCGGGAGAGATCGACCTCGAGGACCTGGGTTATAATGCCTTCTTCGAGTCCGGCCGCGAAGAGCAGGGGCTGGACGGCTACGCACTGGCGCGGGTCACCGCCGAGCACAAGGGCGCGTACGGCGTGAGGGACACGCACGGGGAGTACCTTGCCACCGTGACCGGGAGGTGGATGCACGAGGCGCGCGCGAGGGAGGACTACCCGGCGGTGGGAGACTGGGTCGCGTTGACCGACACCGGCGGTGGCAGGGCCGTCATCCACGGCGTGCTGCCCAGGAAGACCGTGCTCGAGCGGAAGTACAGCGGCCGGCAGGAAACCCAGGTGATCGCCGCCAATATCGACATCGCCTTCGTCGTCGAAGCCACGGGCGGCGGCTTCAGCATGAACCGCGCCGAGAGGTACCTGGCCCTGGCCCGCGACGGGGGCATCAGGCCGGTCGTCGTCCTCAACAAGGTCGATCTTATAGCGGAAGCGGAAGTGGAAGCGATGGTATCCAGGCTGCGGGAGAGGTTCAGGGGCACGGACATCATCAAGACCAGCGCCGTTCTGGAAAACGGCCCGGGCGAGATGGCGGCGCTCGTCAGCAGGGGGACTACGTGCTGCCTGCTGGGGCCGTCCGGGGTGGGTAAGTCCACGCTCATCAACCGGCTGCTGGGGGAAGACGCCATAAGGACCGACGCCGTCAGTGCGAGGACAGGCAAAGGCAAACATACCACCACGGTGAGGCAGATGTATTTCCTCGCGGGCGGGGGCATCCTCATCGACAACCCGGGAGTGCGGGAGATAGGGATGACGGACGCGCAGGCTGGCATCGAGGGTGCGTTCTCGGAGATAACTATGCGGGGGAGAGATTGCAGGTTCGCCGACTGTACCCATGTCCACGAGCCGGGGTGCGCGGTGAGGGAGGCCATCACCCGGGGTGAGCTCGACGGGGACATGTATGAGAACTACCTCAAACTGTCCAGGGAAGCGGAGTACTACGAGATGACCAGCCTGGAGAAGAGGAGGAAGGACCGCGATTTCGGCAGGTTCATCAAGCGGGCTAAAAAAGATCTGAAGAAGTATGAGTAGCGGGCCTGCCGCGCTCTTCCGCCACCGGGTGTTCAAGGCGCCGCTTCACCCCGGGATCGTGGGCCTCGACGCGTCAATTGCGCCCCCACGTTTCAGACTGGCCGGTATCCCTCGGAAAAAGCGATAGCGCGTCTGGACCCAGCGGCTAAGGACATGAAATCCTATACCAAGCGCGGCGGGGGCACGAAGACGTCCCGCATGCCGGTCCGCTCCAGGGTGATGGCCGTGCTGGCGCAGTGATAGGCGCAGACGCCGCACCCGATGCACCTGGCGTCGTCCACGCTCGCGACGTCGCCGGTCAACTCGATGGCCTCCATGGGGCACATGTCCACGCACACCTCGCAGGCGTTGCACACCTCACCGTCCACCGTGGCCCTGTACGAAGTGTAGGTCTGCATGGGGATGGCGCCCCGGTAGAAAAGCTCGAAGGTGCCGCAACAGCACTTGCAGCAGTTGCAGATGGCGAACTCTTTGCGCTCCAGGTCGTTCTTCTCGTGGAAGAACTTGTGCACCAGGCCCGCCTCCTCACACTCCCTGAGGATCCTCTTGGTCTCCTCCCTCGTGATCTCCTTCCCGAAATCGTAGTCGATCATGAACCGGGCCGAGCGACCGAAGGTGAGGCAGTTGACCTTTTCGTCCGTCACCTCGCACGGCTTGCCGAGGAGGTCCTTGTGGTGGCGGCAGTAGCAGTAGCTGACGGCGAAGGTGTCGAACTGGTCAACGATCTTCATGGCGTCCTCGTAGGGCAGGACGCTGTCCTGCTTCACGTCTACCTCGCACTCGACGGGGACCACGCGCGTCAACGGGGGCACGACCTTCATCACTTCCATGACGCTGTCGTAATTGGCCTGGATCATCCGCGAGAGTTCCTCGAACAGCTTCTCGAAGAGGACCGCGAGCTTCTTTTCTTTCTCGCCCGTCCCCCCCCGCACCATGGTCAGCTCGAAGAGGCCGGGGAAGGGCGGCATGAGGGTATAGACGTCGATCCCCGTGCTGCGGCTGGTGGTGACCATGAGGACCCCCTTGTGCAACAGCCCGTCCAGCATGGCGTCGAGGGACGCGCCATCCAGGCCGCGGCGCTCCTTTATCTCCTCCATGTTCAACGAGGGCTTGTCGAAGATGGTGATAAAGGAGGCCTCCTCCTCGTCCATGATGGTCCGCAGCAGCTCGAGCAGGGTGTCGGTTATGGGCATGGGCACCGGCCCGGCATTGTTCATGGCCGTGGCCGCTTTCATCCAGACCTTCTCGGACATATTCACCTCCCTGACGTTGTTGCGCAACGCAGTATATTCTATAGGAATTCCCCGATGCATGCCTTGACCGCTCAGGGCCGGAAGCCCACGACGTCGTGCCCTCCCGTCCAGGCACCGTTGTAGTCGAAGTACATGGGGCGCTCGGCGATGATGGGCGGGCCGCTGCTCACCCTTACCCCGCAGGACAGCTGCAGGTCACTGCCGGCGTCCTGGTTGACCGCGATGGTGTAGCGGCTGCGTGCCGGCACCATGTGGTCGCGGGTGAAGGCCTCCCCGCCCTGGGGCATGTAGGTCACCGTGACGTTGGACGGCGCGTCGCCGGGGTTATACAGGCACAGCCACTCCTCGAAACCCGTGCCGGTGTAACCCTCCGCGAAGAGCCATTCCCCTGCGGGAGCGGCCGCGCCGACCACGCAGTGCCCTCCTGTCCACATACCGCGGTAGTCGAAGTACATGGGACGTTCGGCCACGATGGGCGCATCTGATGTGACCTCGACAGACACCTCGCGGTCGGGACCTACCACGGTGTTGACGGACACGGTGGTGCGGGAGGCGGGAGCGATGGCCACGTCCTGCTCCTGCGTGCCGCCGTCGTTGAACATATAGGCTATATGGGCATTGGCCGCCTGCTGCCCCGGGTTAGCCAGGCAGAGGTACTCATCGAAGCCTTGTCCGGTATATCCCTCGGCGAAATAGAAGGCGGTCCGGGGAGCGGGGATGCCCATGACGTCGTGCCCGCCCGTCCATACCCCGCCGTAGTTGAAGTACATGGGGCGTTCGGCCACGATGGACCGGCCGTTGGTGCACTCCACCTTCATGGAGAAGTCGTGCGCGGCATCGTCACCCGTCCCCAGCTCGCTGCGGGGGTCGACGGTGAGGCGGGAGTTGGCGGCTACGCTCACCTCCTGGGTGTCCTGGGTGCCGTCCCCCTTCAAATAGGTTATCTTCACCGCGGCCTGTGCGTCCCCTGGGTTCTGGATGCAGAGGTAAGGCGCGAAGTCGGGGCGGCAGGTCCCCTCGGCGAAATAGAAGGCGGTCCGGGGCGCGGGGATGCCCATGACGTCGTGCCCGCCCGTCCATACCCCGCCGTAGTTGAAGTACATGGGGCGTTCGGCCACGATGGACCGGCCGTTGGTGCACTCCACCTTCATGGAGAAGTCGTGCGCGGCATCGTCACCCGTCCCCAGCTCGCTGCGGGGCACCACGGTGGTGCGGGTGCGCGCGCTCACATTGATATTCTGCACCACGGTGGTGCCATTACCCTTCATGTAGGTGATCTCCACCTCGGCCTCGGATTCCCCCGGGTTCTGGATGCACAGGTAAGGCTCGAAATCGGGCCGGCAGGTCCCCTCCGCGAAATAGAAGGTGGGATTGGAGACGGTGAAGCCGCCGGTAAGGACACCTTCCTCGAGATCGGGATTGATAACCACCACGTCCCATGCTCCCAGGGCCGCGCCGCTGAGGTCGACGTCGCAAGTGATCTTCTGCGGCGAGACGACGTCCACTCCGGTGGCGTCGATGACCGCACCCTCCCGCCTCAGCTCCACCGCAGCCCCGCTCCGGAAATGCGCTCCCGCGATATCTTCGATGGTGATGGGACCGGTGTTGGTGCACCAGTTGGGCGTGATGCCGGTGACGGTGGGAGGCGGGAAGTCGACGGTGAAGCCGCCGTGCAGGGTGTCGCTGCCGCCATCCGCGTTCTGGACCGTAAGCGAGTAGAAGCCGGCGTCGGCGCCGCGCAGGTCGAAGCGGCAACTGATCGTGTGGAACGAGTCCACGCTCACGCCGGTAGCCGAGATCACGTCCGTGCCGTTGGTCAGGGTAACCACGGGGTGAGCCCCGCTGGCGTAGAACCCGCTCCCCTCCAGGTCGCCGATGTCCACGAAGCCGTTATTGTAGCCCCAATCGGGCGTTACGGAATCTATCCTGGGGAGCACGTGGAAAGCGGACGAAGCGCTGCCCGCGTCGTTGGCCACGCTGATGTTCCCGGTGACCGCGCTGTGGGGCACCGCGCACGCGATGGCGGTATCTGTCCACGACGTCACCTCCGCCGCCACGCCGTTGAAAAAGACGTTATCGTGGAGGGTCCGGGGGGCGCCGAAATCAGAGCCGCTCACGGTCACCGTATCCCCCGTGTGGGCGGGCGAAGGGTCCACCGAGGTTATCTGCGGTGCGGAGCCCACCAGGGTGATGCTCGCCGCGTAGGTGGGGGAGACGTTGCCGGGCATGGCGGCGTCGCGGAACTTGATATATACGGTGCGCAGGCCGCCCAGGCGCTGCAGCGTCCAGGACACGGAGGCCTCGTAGCGCTGCCAGACGCAGCCGGTGAAGGTGGGGTCGTCGTTGGAGACCATCATGTCCATGAGCCCCGCGCCGCCGGGGTCCACCGCGTCGTTGCCGAGGGTGACCTGGGCGACATCGGTGCTGGCGGCCCCGCCGTCGATCTGGAACGTGGTGCAGGCGGGCGCCTGGGTGTCCGGCGCGGCGCTCTTTTCCACGGAGACGTCTTTGACCGTGGGGGTGCTCTCGTCGGGAGCATGGCCCACGTCGGTGTAGACCTGGCAGATGCGGTGGGAGCCGGGGCTGTCGCTGTCGTAGACCTCGCCGAAGCCGCCGCCCGTCACGGTGTAGTAATAACCGCCGCTGAGGTAGGGCATGGGGAACTCCAGGAAGGCGCCGCGCAGGTCGCCGCTCCATTCCCCGCCCGGCACCACCTCGTAGCCGCAGAGGTGGTTGGTGATGGTGCAGGTGACGTCCTCGGCTTCCCCGGGGACCGGGTCCCATACGTGGCTGACCTCAGCATCGATCATGTTGTTGAAGTTGCTCTCCCCCCCCACGTTGGTCCCGGCGTAAAAGGGCCAGGAGTACTGCAGGGGGTTGCCGTTCTGGTCGCCTGCCAGCTTGTAATAGAAGTTGACCACGTTGCCGTTGCTCACATGGATGGTGCGGTAGCCGGGGTAGACCCACATCTTGTCCCACTTGGGGTCCAGGATATTCGGGGCGTCCTGGAACATGGTGCAGGTGGTGTTGACGTATTTCACCTCGCCCCCGCCCGCGGCCCAGGGTATGCTGCCATAAGAGTCGGAGTGGTCGTGGCCGCTGATGACCAGGCTCACGTCGTAGGTACGGGCCAGCTTGATCGCCGCCAGCCGCCCCTCCCCGCGGCCCCCCAGCCTGATGCCGAACATGTCGGCGTCGTCGAACATGGAGCCGGAGCCGGCCGTTTTCCAGGGGTCGTGGTGCTGGGCGATGGTGCGCATCTTGGCGCCGGTGTGGGCGGCGAGGTCGTCCCGGGCCCAGGCCAGCTGCCCGGTGAGCTTGCTCAAGTCGATGGCGTCCTCGCGTGCCTGGGACCAGCCGGCCTGGAACGCGTCCCCCCCGCCCCGCAGTTGCCCCTGCCACTTCCCCGGCCGCAGCATCTCGTCGGGTATCAACCAGTGCAGGTTGCGCTGGCTGGAGGTCCAGTCCATGGTATTGAGCGCCGTGAAATGATAGTCGGGGCCGTAGTTGAAGGAGAAGTACTGCGGCCCGAAGAGGTCTCTCCACGAGGTCAGGTAGTCCTCCTCCAGCCGGGAGTTGTCGAGGTTGTAGCGGGCGTAACCATCGTGGTTGCCGGGGAGGATGAACACCGGCACGTCCAGCTTCAAGGTCTCCTCGTAGAACCAGTCCATCTCGAACCACGGCTCGTAGTAGTAGCCGTTCCAGGGGGTGTTCGCGTAGGCGGCGATGGCGGCGTAGTCATGCTCATAGAGCCACTTCTGGGAGAAATCGAAATCTCCGGTGAAGATGCATACGTCCGGCTTCTGCAGGTTCACCTGCTGGATGGCCTTGTGGTAGTATTCCGCGCCGTAACCGTCCTCCTCACGATAGTCGGCGTGGCGGTAGTTCCTCTGGTGGGTGGCGTTGGAGCCGGGGGAGTGGGCCTCCGGTCCCCATACGTGGATGTCCGTGAGCTGGCAGAGGTTGAAATCGTCCTTGAACGCCTCGATAACCTGCAGGGCGTGGGGCTGGGAGTCCGAGATCCAGCCCCCGTCGGGCCTGTGGCCGTTGACGGTGAGGTCGTAGAGGTCGTAGGGCACGTTGCCGGGCACGGTCACTCTCACCAGGTACAGGAGCGCTTTGGGCTGCGCCTGCTGGGAGTACTCCGGCCAGCGGGCGCTGTAGCCCACGCTGAAGGAGTCCACGCGCAGCTGCCGGTGCACCGCATAAGGGGTGTTGGAGGCGTTGGCGAAGACGGTGAATCCGTCAAGGATTGTGAGGGGCTGGCTCCAGTCCTGGTCGCGGGGGTCGAATTCCAGCGTGAACTGGTCGCCGCACCGGGATATCTGGGGGTACCCGAAGGTGGGATAGATGACCTGCTTGATGCGGTTGCGGTCGATGGGCACTGCCGCTGCGGCACGCTCTGGCCGGGGGACCGCCAACAGCGACAGGACGGTTGCGGCCAGGAGAACGGCCACGATTGCGGCGCGTGTGAGGGCGACGCTGAAGATGTGTCTTGATGCCAAGGGTATCGGGCTCCTCTCTTGTTCCCGGGCCGCTACGGGCAACCTGGAGATGAAACCATAACTACATGTTATTCTCGGCAGGCCGCGCCATTAACTTGCATGCACAAGATGCCCGGGGGTCCACCCGCGGCGTGAGCTGAAAGCCTATTCTCCCGCCAGGTTGGCTTTTACGAAGGAGGCGATGTCGTCGACGACCTCTTGCGAGACGTGCCCCGGCTGGTTGTACTCCGCGGGCACGCTCTTGCCCGTCCCCGTGATGAAGAGGTGGTTGAGGTCGGGGTAGGTCCTGAGCGCGACGTTGGGCATGCCGGAAAGGGCTTGCTCCCAGCGGCTGAAATCATCCATGGTCACCTGGTAGTCGCGCTCCCCCTGCAGCACCAGGATTGGGCGGTCGATGCTCCGGGCGGACCCTGCCGGGTCGTAACCGCGCAGGTCCAGCCAGTAGCCGCCCCAGGTATTGAAGGGCAGCTCGGACGCCGGGGTGGATGGCGACAGCCCCGGGCTTTTCACCAGGTCCACTGCGGTACGCAACTGGTCCAAAGAGGCCTGCTCGTTCGGGGTGATTTCCCCGTCCAGGAAGAATATATATTCGGTCTGTTCCAGGATCAGGTCCTCGAAGGGGCGAGCGACCCCCGCCAGGATGACGAACCCACGGGCCCGCGGCGAGGCGCCGGCGATGCGCGGGATGAGCATGCCGCCCAGGCTGTGGCCGAGCACGAAGACGTTGCCCGCGTCAATGCCTTCCGTCCGCAGGAGCAGCTCGACGGCGGCCGCGGCGTCATCCACCGTCTCCTCCCAGACGGTGATCTTCCCGCCCTGCGCGGCCAGCTCGTCCTGGTAGACCAGGGTCCGCTTGTCGTAACGGAGGACGGCTATCCCCCGCGAAGCGAGCCCCCAGGCCAGGTCCCTGAAGGGAGCGATAAGGTCGCCCCCCTCGTCCCGGTTGTTGGGACCCGAGCCGTGCACCAGCACCACGGCCGGGAAGGGCCCGTCACCCCCGGGCATGGTCAGGGTGCCCGGCAGGGACCACTCGCCGTTCCCTACCGTCACCTCCTGTTCGGTGAAACTGCCGGGGTCGGCATAGTCAGGGGCCCCTGGGCTGCTCTTGCTGCTCGCTGCTCCTCCCCACCCCATTACCGCGTAGATGATGAGCGCGATGGCGAGGCAGAAGGAGAGCAGGCACGGCAGCCAGATGATGACCCTGGAACGTGTGACCCTGGTGCTTTCCGCCGCCTTCATCTCGACAAACCGCGGTCCTTTTCATCATTGGCCGAAGCCGTTTAGACGCATCGCCTCATAAAGGCATGTCTCTCTTTAGTCTCGCCTGCTCACCGGGCGAGCTTGAGGGCAGCCGGGGGGGAACGGGTGTTTGGCGACCGAGAAAGTTGGTCGTAAAGGGGCGAGGAGCTGTTCGTCTCCTCCACCACGACCGACTTGCGCGCGGTGTGTTTTTTCAGGATGTGGGCGGCTGCTCCGGGCCGTAGGCGATGAGCTGCCAGCGCGGCCCGTAGGTGTACATGCGCGGCCTGGTGGACGCCAGCACCCGGGAAAGCTCCGTCGCGATGGGGTGGGAGGTCCCCAGGACCAGCTCGGCGTTGGCGGGGCCGCGGGTGGTCGTGCTCTGGTCGGGGTTGATGTCGGCGAGCTGAGGACGGGGGTGTGCGGAGGTATAGACGAATACCTTGACCCGGCCCATGTGCCGCGCCTGGAGCTTGCGGCCGCGCATGCGGCAGATGAGGTCGTCCCCCTCCCTCCACTCGCATGTGACCCAGTCCGCGTCCTCGCTGATGTCTATGGAGGAGAAAAACTCCGGCCAGCGGTGATAACCCCCGAGGATGCGTACCGCCGTCTGCGACGTCGCCCCCCGATGGAGCAGGAAGTTGTGCACCTCCCGGGTGACCCTGGCCCTGTTCAGGTTCAGGAAGGGCAGTTTGGGGAAGCCCGGCGCGTAAAGGGGGACGACCACGGAGAACTCGTTGAAGGGGCCGATGTCCGTGTCCGTGTATTCGTAGGCGGTGAGCTGGACCAGCCCCATGCCCGGGAGCAGCTGCGCGGGGACTAACTCCCGCTCTTGGATGAGGTCTCGGAGTTTTTTCGCCGAGGCTGGGAAGACGCTGGAAAAGATGCGCGCCTCCCTGATGACCACCGGCAACTCGAAATCGAGCCCGTCGATACTGGCATGCGCCCGCTCTATTCCCCGCAGGAAATCACCGGCCATAAGACCCACTCCTTTCCCGTTCCGCGAGAGGACTTTAAGAAGTATACCCCATGCGTCCCGGACAGGCTTCCTTTACACTGACCGCCCCGGTGCTATCATGGTGGTGTCGGGCACGGCGGCGGCCTGCCACGTCGGTGCTCCTCGTGGTACGACGGTTTCGTAGCAGCTCATCGCGGGAAAGGGTTGAGATGCCAAAGGAGTTCCCGACCGCATCCAAGGGGTTCAATCCCTTTGGCGAACTCATCGGCCTGGAGTTCACGGCTTTCGGCGAAGGCAAGAGCCGTTGCGAGCTGCAGGTCAAGGACGAGCTGCTCAACCCGCACGGCGTCCTGCACGGCGGCGCCGTCTATGCCATGGCGGACACGGGCATGGGTGGGGCGCTCTATTCGGTCCTCGAGGAAAACGAGCTGTGCACCACCGTAGAGATCAAGATAGCGTACATGTCGGCGGTCAAGAGCGGAAACCTCGTATGCGATACGAAGGTACTGGAGAGGCGATCGCGCATCGCCATCCTGGAATCGGAGGTCGTGAACGGGAGTGAAATGGTGGCCAAGGCCCTCGGCACCTTCTACATCTACAACGTAAAGTGATGGGGTCAGCCCCTGACATATGACATTTCTTGATCTCGCAGGTCCAGATAAAGGTCTCTATTAATAATGTCATATGTCAGGGGCTGACCCCCTCTTGCGCGGGCTCTTCTTCGGCAGGGAGAGGACGTATTCCACCGACGAGACGAAGACGTCCTCGAGCTTGAGGTAGTCCCGGGAGTTCTCGCGGTTGATGAGCACCCACTCCTTCATGGGGCGCCCCTCCATGGGCACGAAGGGCTCCACTCCCTTGCGCTTCAGCATCTTTGTGCGCAAATCTTCCGGCAGTTTGATGGATACGCCGTCCTCCCAGACGCAGGCGAAGAGCTTGCCGTCCGCGTAGTACCCGGGCAGGCCGAACATCTTCCCTGCCTTCACCCCCGGGATGTCCAGGAGCATGCTGTCCAGCACCTCCCTGTGCTTGTCGTTGAAATCCTTGAACGGCATGGTTACCTCGCAATCCTTACGGGCGTTATCTTGATGTCATGATTATTGTTGCCCGAGACACCGCATCTTAATTATATTGATCGATGGGTTGGAAAAAGAAAGAGAGGCGGTTTCCCGTCTCTCTCCGGCAGCTCTACACTGAGAGCAGCCCCCTCACGAAGTACCTTTATTTTATCACATACAAACGTCATGCTCATCGCTTGAGTAGGAAAGCCTGATTGTCACCTTGGATTGGTAAAATCATCTTGTTTGTAGATTGTCGGAGTAAGGATGGTGGGCCCTCGGTAGCTCAGCGGACAGAGCAGCTCCCTCACAAAGGGCAGGTCGCGGGCTCAAATCCCGCCCGGGGGACCACATCTCAACCTTCAATTCTGAAAGGACCGCTGAAGAGGATCGTGGACTCGGAGGACCTGAGGATCTTGAAGGCTGGCGGAAACCCACCATCCTTCAACCAAACCTGCCCCAAGGGAGGGGGCGCGGCGGTCAGCCGCGCCCCTGCTGTTCCGACCTACGGGGGGATGGTCGGATCGGTTCCCTGCTGACACCCGGGGGTGAAAACATACAGGGCCTGAACCCTGAATCTTAGATCAAGCCTCGCTGCGCGATGCCTTGAGCAGTTTCAAGGCTCCCCTGGCCAATGCCAGCCCGCCGAGGGCCATACCGATCTGCGTCGCCGGCTTGAGCAGGGGGGTGAACCCCTTCTTGGGCTTGAACTCCACGTTGAGGGAGATGGTGCGCCCCAGCTTGTCCAGGGCGATGACCTCCGCCACGTGGTTTGCGTTCCAGATGGCCGCCTCCATGCCTCCCGAGGAGACGTGGGTCTTGGTGAAGTCGCCGGTGAGGTAGAGGTTGTCCAGGGGCGAACGCTGGTAGGGGCGGTGCTTTTCCATCCCCGGCAGGGCGCGGTAGACGCCCTGGCGCTCCCTGACCACCTTGTACTTGCGCACCTCGGCCTCGCGCGCCGTGGGGAAGAGTGCCTTGATCTGCTTGATGGCGATGTCGAAGATGACCTCGTCCGGCAGTCCTTCGATGTGGTCGGCCGGGGAGAGCACCATCTCGAACATGGAGCCCCCCTTGAAGATGTGGGGGAGCACGTTGGAGAGGTCGGCGTAGGTGTTGAAGATGCAGTTGTTGGAGAAGAAGGTCACGTCCACGTCGGTGAGCTTGCGGTCGAACCATACCTGCAGCGACAGCGAGGGTGCGTACTGGAAGTGCCACAGGTCCCTGAAGTACTCGTAGAAGAAGGCCTCCTTGGGGAGCACCCGCCGCAGCGCGTAGGGGCTGATGGCGGAGACGTAGATGTCCGCGGTCCTCTCCTTGCCGCCCACGGTGACGCTTTTGACCTTGCCGTCCTGGAGGTTGATGGCGGTGACCGCCTGCTTCAGTTCCGTCTTACCGCCCTTGGAATGGATGTAATCGAGGCAGGTATCCACCCAGATATCGCCCAGGCCGCCGTTGGCGAAGCCCACGCGGGCGCTGTCCGGGTCCGCCGCCACCTTGCGGAACCAGTTGAGCATGACCTTGGCGGAGATCATCCACGAGGGGGTGAAGGTGAGGCCGTTGATGCCCGGCTCCAGGGGCAGGAAAGCGTCCCTGGGCGCGCGCCGCACCAGCCACTGGCCGAAGGTCACCTCGTCCAGCTTGTCGATCTTGTGGTTGGAGTACATGACCGCCCCGCCCATGCCCGCGGCGGTGAAGAGCAGCTTCCACCTGGGCACGGCGGTGTAGGACTTGAGCAGGCTGGCGAAGGCCACCGCGGCATGGAATGGCGCGGGCAGGTTGGCGAACTTCAGCACCGCCTCCTTACCGCCCTCCTGCATATAGTAGAACTCGGTCTGTTTCCACTGGATGTTCTTCTCGATGCCCATCTTGTTGAAGAAGTTGAGCAGGTTGGCGTAATAGGGGAAGAAGACGTGCAGGGCGTTGTCGATCATGTCCCCGTCTTCGTCCAGCCAGGAACTGGCGCGCCCGCCGAAGATCTCGTCGGCCTCTACCAGCTCCACCTCGATCCCCAGGTCCAGCAGGTTGATGGCCGTGGCCAGCCCGGCCATGCCTCCGCCCAAGACCAGTGCTTTCATCTCTCCCTCTCCTTTCTCTTACTGCGTAGCGTTCCTTTTCACGCTTGCTGAGTATTTCTTGCCGAAGCATTGCTCACGATGTTCTCCAACACCTCCGTCACCGCCAGCAGGGCCTTGTCGCGGGTGAGCACGTCCTCAAGCCCGGTTAGGGCCGCGAAGACCAGGGTGATACCCAGGGAGAGGATCTGCCAGGCCGCCACCGTGGTATCAAGGTCTTTTCTCACCGAGCCCTGCCTCTTTCCGGCCTCGAACATCCCGGCGAGGGCGTTGGTGTACTGCAGCATCTTGTCGCTGAGCGCCGCCCTTATCTCCGGGTCGCGCGCCCCGGTGACCGTCTCGAAGAGGAGCATGGACTCATCGGGGTGGTCCATGACGAACTCGTAGAAGGAGGCGCTCATGTTGTAGATGCGCTCGGGCACGGTATCGCCGACGCTCGCGGCCGTGGCGAGGGTGGAGAAGAAGCGGTTGCCCACCTCGGCCAGGGCCTCCAGCAGCAGCTCCTTCTTCCCCGGGAAGTACTTGTACAGGGCGGGCTCGGATACCCCAACCTCCTCGGCGATGCGCCGCGTGGTGGTGCCCGGAAGGCCGTGCTCGGCCATTATGGTGATAGCCGCCTGGATGATCTGCTGCTTGCGCTCCGCCCCGCTCATGCGCTCGTTCCTGCCGGCCATCGTCGCCTCGCATTTAGGTTAGTGAATATTAACTAACTTATAGCACGGCAATGGCTCCCAGTCAACAGCCTGCATATTATTTGTCCCTGATTGTTCAGTAAGCGGGCTGACCCGAACCGGACCAGCGATCCCAAAGATGCCGGAGAAGTTCAGGCGTTCACTCGTCCGGCCTCATCGGCCAGCTTGGGTTTGCGCAGCAGGGGGATGAGGGCGATGGCCCCCAGGGCCAAGGTGTCGTAGACGCATCTCCACGGGTCCTCTCCCCTCTTCCTGGCGGCGAAGTAGGCGAAGGGGGCCTGCAGGGTATGGCCGACCACCGCGGCAAAGATCCAGAGCTTCAAGGCCCTTATCGGCCAGCCCGGTTCCATATCCACCCGTGGCTCCACCGCTAGATGTCTACCGCGGCGGCCTTCTTCTCCAGCTTGGGCTTGCGCAGCAGCGGGACCAGCACGAAGACCCCGAACATCAGGGTGAGGCAGAAATACCTGTTCGGCTTCAGTCCACGCTTCCTGGCCGCGCGCCTGGCGAGCAAGGCCTCGAAGAAGTGCATGATCGCGAGCTGCTTGCCGATCTTTACGAGTTTCTCGGTCTCCACGGCTACCTCCCTTGCCATCTCCCCCGCGAGGACGGGGCCTCCACCCGCCGGTAGCGGCTTACACGTCTTCAGATTCGAGAGTGAAAACCCGAGACCCCACTTTGACGAACATTATCCTTACCGCCATCGAGATAAGGTAGAATCATTATATCAGAGGCCCCGCCGGGCGGGAGAGCATGGCGGGCGGGGGTAGAGCAGAAGAAGAGGAGAGAGCCTGGATATGAGCGATTTGAACCTTAAGCTGCAACGTATCTACAAGGCCATCGAGGACAGCGGGCTTTATATCAACCTCAACCACGATGTGCGTTTCCACGAGCAGAAGGAAGTGCCGCTCAACCTGAACGAGACCGAGAGCATCGTCATCGCCGAGGAGAGTTACAACTCTCCCCTGCTCATGGCCCTGCTCACCTCGGTGCTGCGCAACGGCACCATGATCCTCTATGGCTCACCCGGATCCGGCAAGACCACCTCGGCCGAGTTCGTGGGCGCCTTCGTGCACGGCACCATGCTCAAGGAGGCCTTCGGGGACGGCGAGGCCGACTTCAAGGTCATGGAGGCCATACACGAAGCGACCATCCACGGCCACCACGAACTGACCGAGGAGAAGATGATCGGCCGCCCGCACCTGGGCAAGCTCATGCGCGACGGCGAGGAAGACATCATCCCGCGAAAGTTCATGCTCTCCCCTTTCCGCATGGTGGACGAGGTCAACCGCCTCACTCCCGGCCGCACCAACAACCTCTTAGAGATGATGGACCGTGGTTTCTCGGTCTACGGCGACTCCAAGATCTACGCTGCGGAGGGCGCGACCTTCCTCACCGCCAACTTCCGCGACGTGGCGTCGTCCGATCTCACGCCGCCCTTCCTCGACCGTATCGACGTGGGGGTCTTCGCGCCCACGCTCAACCCCTATTTCCTGGAGATGGCGCAGGGTGGGGAGGACCGCAAGCTCACCGGCAACGAGGAGTCGTACGTGTCCCACCTCCGTGACGAGATAGGGGTGGAGATATCCACAGCCGACATCGAGACCATGAGGGAAGAGATTGCCGCGATAGAGATCGAGCCCGACGCCCTCTACATCCTCTACAATTTCATCTCCGAGCTCAACGGCTGTACCCTGGCCTCCCCGGACATCGAGCGGAAGAGCAAGGGCTTCGCCTGGTTCGTGAAGCCCCCCATACTCTGCTCACAGGTGGACGACGGGGGAGCAGGCGGCGGCGGACACCTGGGCGGCTGCCATTACCACAATACCGAGAACATCTGTTACAAGACAGAGAACGAGGTCAGCGTGCGTGCGGGCAAGACAATCGAGCGCTATGCCAAGGCGCTGGCCTGGTTCCGCGGGCGCGAGCGGGCGGGCCTGGAGGAAGTGGAAGCGGTGGTACCCTACGTGCTGTGGTTCAAGCTGATCCCCACCGACCGTGCCTGGTCGGAGCGGCCCGAGTTCATGAACGACCGCATCGCCCTGGTGCAGGACCTCTTCGCCACCTCGCGCAACCATTACCTCAAGAGCCGGCGCATGATCAAGACCCTGGACGGCGTGCTCGAGCTGTACGAGCAGGCGGTTAGGAACCAGTCCGTCGATGCCGGCCTGGTCCTCGAGGCCCTGGACTCGCTCAAGAGCTACGATTCTCCGGCGAAGTACCCCATCGCCACCATGTTGCGCCAGGTCTACCGGGAGATAGCGCGCGAGACCCGGAGGTGAGGCCGGTTTGCGCATTCAGGGCGTCGACTTAGACGAGATACTGGGGCGGGCGCGGGCTTTCTGCAGTTACCCCCGCATCATGGACCCCGAGTTCGTGATCGATCCCGCCGGGCACGCCTTCGCCGCCAAGCTCAACGAAGAGTTCGGCATCTGGGAACCCTCGGAGAACCGCGTGTACATCAACGTCCCCGAGGTCATGGAGAAGCTGGGTATGCGCAACATGGAAGCCGTGGTGGTCTACCAGCTGCTCCATTACGCCCTGGCCCCCTTCGACATGCGCACCTCGCTGCGCCTCACCGCCTCGGCTAAGCTGGCCCTGGAGGAGGTGAAGGACCGCGGGCGCACGGTCACCTTCCAGGAGGCCATATCCATCCAGCGCCTCTTCTGCGACATGGTAAACGTCACCTATGCTGCCCGCAGCGGCATGCGCGAACAGATGATCGGCCTCTACCATGCCCTGGACAAGTCAAAGGGGCAGAAGCAGACCAAGATATGGAAGTTCCTTCTCTGCTGTTTCGAGGAGATGTGGGAGGCCCCCGATACCCTGGTGGGCAGGGTGCCCAAGGAGATGCGCGATGACGCCCGCCGCCTGGCCGCGCGCGTGCTGGACCGGCCCTTCGCCGCGGCGGGGTGGGAGGAGAAGGTGCGCTTCCTCGTGGGCTACCTCCACCGCTATTACGAGGACCCCGCGGACATGGACGACAGCCGCCTCATGGACCACGGCATAGACGACCTGCGCGCGCGCTCCGCCGAGGAGGCGCTGCGCTCCATGGCCATGGAGATGGGCATGCAGGACTTCAAGGAGCTGGTGGGGGGGATAGGGGCCGGTTCGGAGACCCAGGCCCTGGTCTGGTACTACCGCGACCTCTCCCGCCGCTACGAGGTGCGCTTCCAGCCGGTGCGCAGCGAGGCGGGGGAAGAAGTCCCCCACGCTCCCCTGGCCTGGGGGATGGCAGACCCCTTCGAGCGCCTCGACCTCCCCTATACCCTGTACACCTGCGGCAAGGCGGTGCCCACCCTCACCACCAAGCAGTGGGAGAAGGTACAGATGGAGGTGGTGTCGCGGCGCAAAACGCCCCCGGACGTCATCATCATCCTGGACGCCTCCGGATCCATGACCAACCCCACCTCCGAGGTGGCCAACGCCGTGCTAGCCGGCTTCGTGATGGCGCGCAGCGCCGGCAACCTCGGGGCAAAGGTCGGCCTGGTGGTCTATTCCGACCAGCAGCGCTCCCTGGTGGTCAAGCCGGTATGGGACCTGCGCCGGGTGGAGGAGGGGCTGGTCACCTATTACGGCGGAGGGACCGTCTTCCCGGTGCAGGAGTTCCGCCACCTGGCGTCCCTGGAGACCCACCGCCCCAAGCATTTCTGCCTCATATCCGACACCGAGATCACCAATATCTCCGAGGCCTCCTATCACCTGGGCGAGGCGCTGCTGATGCACCCGGAGAACTCCGGCTCGGTCTTCCTCATCGACCAGGCGTGGACGGAGAAGGCGGAGTCCATCCGCCAAGCGGGCTACGATATATTCCCGGTGTCGCGGGGACAGGACCTGGTGCGCGTAGTGGCCGGCAAGGCCCACGACCTGTACGCTTGAAGATAGTGTCATTGCGAGGAACAAAGTGACGAAGCAATCTCGACACGCCCGCTCCGCCACGAGTCGCCTGCGCTCGAGACGCTGCGACCCGGAGCCTGTTGCCTGCGGGTGATGCATATGAAGTTACCCAAACCGATCTTCTCGGGCAGCGGGGAGTCCCTGGAGGACATCCTGGAGGCCAACCGCCGCGAGGAGGAGGCGCGCAAGGCGCGCTTCCGCGAGTTCGCCCTGGCCGATTTCTTCCTCAACCTGCGCTCCCGCGACAAGCTCACCAAGGCCCGCGTGCGGCGCGCGCTGCCTGCGCGAGACGACGCGGAGGTGGTCGACCTGGCGCTGCGCCTGATGAACGAGGCCTCCTCCGACTACCTGCAGCTACGCATGCAGTGGCAGCGCGAAGCGGTGGGCTATCTCACCAGCCTGGGGGTGGAGTCGTATTCCCGCCGTGGCGGCGGGGTGCTGGACATACCGGATGGCCTGGACTACGTGGGCATGCAGGCCGAGGGGACGCCGGACCGCCGCCTGGCCATCAGGGCGAGGCGCATCGGCAACTTCGCGGGCCTCAAGTCGAGGTACCTGGACATCACCGCGGAGACGGTGGGCGACTACTGTTTCCGGCGCGCCCACTCCTGCTGCGTGGAGGTGGACATGGCGGGAAAGTGCCTGGGCGAGGAGGGAGAGGACCTGAGGCTGCAGACGCGCGAGGCCGGCGACTGGCTCATGCTCAAGTCGAAGCGCTGTTACGTGGACGCCCGCAAGGTGGGGAGGCTGGCCGGCCTGGACTCTCGCCACCTGGAGATGCACGTGCACAACGCTGGGGCCGAGCTGGGGGCGCGCGCCCACGACGCGGTCATCTACGTCTACCGTGAGGCCAAGAGCCTGGGGCTGCGCGGCAGCGGCGTGGTCTACATGCGCCACGGCACCCCGCCATGGCGCACCACCTTCCGCGTGGAGAAGATCCCCTGATGGATAGCTTTCCTAGCTAGAGAAGTTTTTTGAATTCCTCGACCGTCAAACCCATATCTCGAAGTATATTCCTCAATATTTTGGGGTGGAGGATTTTTCCCGAGTGAAAAGGAACTGTCACTCGCTTGCCCGTGGAGGACTTGTATATCTTGTAGCTGCCGCTTTGCCGAGATGGGGTATATCCAGATCTTTCTCATGCACCTCATGTAACTCGTTCTCAGAATGCGCTAGATACTGCATAGCCCGTTTCCCTCTCACGTGTCGAATGCCCCAAAGACAACTAATATAATTATACTGGTGGATAGTGATAAATATAGCATTGCAGCTGATTAAGAAGACTAACATGGAAATCAAGGCTAGCGTTGAAATCAGTCTAAGGTTTAAATCCCTGATTGTGAAAATGCCTTTCGAAGGCGAAAACCCTCTCGATACCCAGGCGTCGTAATATCTCGAAACTGGTGCAGCCCACAAGGCTGGGATTACGTCTCCAGCTGCAGCCGCAACATGCCGTCTCTTTCCTCTATCCCGCCCGGCCGGAGATCAACCGCGTGGCGGAACAGCGGACCCGCGTACACGAAGGTGTGGTACTCGCCTCCCTCTCCGGCGGCGTCCACCCCTTGCTCCTCCAGGGCGGACAAGGCCGGCCGGTCAAGGGTCTTTCCCAGCCAGTCGCCCGACAAGGTGCCCTTGCGCACCGAGATGATCATCGCCCGGTAGCCGAGGTCGATGAACTCCGCTACCAGATCACCCCTCTTCTCGCCCCACAGCGGGAGCAGGGGCTCGATCTCCACCTCCGCGCATACCCTCTCTATCCACTCGCGGTGCTCGGCCAGGTCGATATCCCCGAAGACGCCGGCTCCGACTCCGCCCGCCTTGAGTCCGGCGATCTCCTCTTTGAACGCCGATTCGTAGCCTTCCCAGGTGGAATTCCCGAAACGGATGGAGAGGCCCAGGGATTCCGCCTGGCGCTGGATAAGCGCCCTGGGCGTGCCGTGGGTGCGCAGGAACCCGCCGCTCTCGTGCAGTATGGTGAGGAGAACGGTGACGGCGTTGCCGCCGGCCAGCGAGCGGTGCAGGGCGAGGCAGGAATCCTTGCCCCCGCTCCAGGACGAGAAAGCGTTTAATCCGTTGTTCTTCAACTTCACCCCCCGCTATATTACCCGTAATGCACCCGGTACGTCCGTCCACCACAAGCATAGCAGCTAGAAGCTCACCGGCGCGAAGGTGTCGCGGCGCCAGCGGTAGGGCAGGTCGATGATGGTCCCCGGCTCCCTGATGGTCTCCAGCGCCGCGAACATGTCCTTGAGGATGGCCCTCTGCTGGTTGACGTTGCCCGGCTCCCCCAGGGGAGCGCCGTAAGGATAGCGCAGGTAGAGGGTGCGCGGGGCGCCGATCATCTCCGACAACTCGCGGTTGAGGGAGAGAGACACGGTGCAGATGCCGTAGGATTCCACCACGCGCGCGATAAGGCTCACGGCCCGGTTGCACATGGGTCAGCCGGGGGTGAGCAGCACCACGTCCACGCCGTCATCCCTGAGCGCGCGCGCGATCTCGTGGGCGGTCCCCGTGGCGGGGTCCACCAGTTCCTTCACGTGGAGGTCGAAACCGAAACAGTAGTGGTGCTCGCCCACGGAAGCGATGACGCCCTCCCCGGCCAGCTCCCGCAGCCGCTCGATGGGCAGGATGACGTTGATGTCCGCCTGCGCGCGCTCCAGCGGGAAATGGGTGTGGGAGATGCACAGGGAACGCACGTCGCAACCGGACGGGACGGGACGGTAGCTGGAATCACCCAGGGCGGCGCCGGTGTCGAAGGGCTCCTGCTCGGCCAGGTGCACGCCGGCGGTGGTGATGAGGCTGACCCGGGCCTCCGCCAGCGGCTTCCGCCATGGCGTGAAAGCGGGCGGTTCTTCTCTCTTGCCCGCCGCTATCAGCCTCATGGCCTTTTCCACCAGCTTGCGGAACGTGTCTATGAACCTGGTGCCCACGGGGGAGTTCATCATCCTGCCGAAGAGTTCCCAGACCCTCAGCTTCTTGAACAGACCCATCCCTACCTCCCTGTTATCCGGCGGGAGAGAAGAGCACGCGCTCCCCCTCCCTGCGGCTTGCGGCGCCGGCCTCCTTGATCACCACCGCGACCAGCACGTCCAGGCGGCCGGGTATGCGCTGGAACTTCATCTTCTTCCTCTGGTTGACGGCGGGTTCGTCGATGGAGCGCAGCTCTTCCGTGATCTCCGGTATGGTCGCTTCGCCCGCCCGCGCGTGGGCAGCCAGTACATCGTCCCGCAGGTTCGAGTAGAAAGCCTCGAAGGCCCCGAAGAAACGCACGCATTCCTCTTGCCCGCGCGCCACGTCCACCAGCTCCATGTCGTCGAAGGGCGCGAGGCCCAGGCTGTCCATGACGTCGGGGAAGAAGGTGGTGCTGCGGTGTGAATCCGTCGCCAGCTCTATGAACCCCTCCTCGGCCATGCGGCGGAACTGGCCGCAGGTGGAGATGCACCTCTCGAAGGACGAGTAGTAGAAGGCGGGGTTGATCTCCACCGTCACGTCTCCCGCCAGCAGCAGCCTGTTCTCGGGGTCGTAGAGGGATATGTGCCCCGCGGTATGGGAGGCGTCGTGGATGGCGAAGAAACGCCCCACCTCCCATCCCTCCAGCTCCACCGTTCCGAAGCTGCGCTTCACCTTGGCGGCGCTGGGCAGGATGGTCGCCCGGCCGGAGAGGGAGTCGATGCCCATGAACATGAGCTTGAAGTTGGCCCGCAGCACCGCGCGCGCCAGGCCCACCGAGACCCGCGAAGCCAGGTTCACCGGGGCGGTTATGCCCCGAGCGTCGAAGAGCGAATAGATGTTGTAGAGCTGCTCCAGGTCGCGGAAGTCCGCCATCCAGTCGCTCGCATAATCGAGCACCTTGACCTCCGGCTCCTGCAGCAGGAAACGCCACTCCAGGCCGCTCTCGAGTATGACGTCGTTGTTTGAGGCGTGGTCGAAGTGGCCCTGGGTGAGCATGAGGTCCACCCGCTTGACTCCGTCTCCCTTATAACGGCGCATGAGATCGAGCATGCGCTCGCGGTAGAACGGGTAGGTGCCGGTGTCCAGGAGCAGCATCGAGTCGCCGTCCCTGAGCATAAAGATGTTGGAGGAGGCGGGCTTGAGCAGGAAGTAGTCGCTGATGTAACCCTCCAGCATCCACACGTCGGGGGCGATCTCCCGCACGAAGGACCGCCGCAGCTCCTTCTCCTGTCCCGGTACGGTGAGCTTATAGGACACGTTCATCCCCTCCCTTTGCGCCCGGGAGATGCCGGCCTGCCCTTGGTGGCCGTTCCCTCCCGCGGTTTCAGGCCGTTCAGCATGATTTCCAGCAGCGGCCCGCCCGCCTGCTCCAGGTCGAAACCGCCGTCCAGGAGGCACCACTCGATGACCACCCCGCGGATGGCGCGCACCAGGGCCAGGGTGATCTCCTCGGCGGAAAGGTCGCGGCGCAACTCCCCGCTTTCCTGCGCCTCCATGACCAGCCGCAGCGCGATAAGGTAGGAGGCACGCTCTCTCGATGCCAGGGGGGACGGCCCGCGGCCGGGGGCGGCCTGGCTGGAATAGGCTGCCTTGATATAGTCCTTGCCCAGGCTGGAGATGTGCCTCAACGAGTATCTTCCGAAGGCCAGCAGCCGGCCGGTCGCCGTGCCGGTCCTTGCGGTCTCGGGGAGGAAGTCGAGATAGTGGCGGTCCAGCCCGAGAAACTCCTCCACCAGCACCTGGTCCTTCGAGGAGAAATGCACGTAAAAGGTGCCCTTGGAGACGCCCGCCTCGCGGCATATATCGTCCACGGCCACTTGGTCGAAGCCCCTGCTGGCGTAGAGGCGCAGCGCCGTCTCGGCCACCTTGCGCCTGGTGTTCTCCGCCTGCTGCTTGCGCGATATCCTCTCTCCCGGCATGCCCTGACGGGCCGTCTCGCCGCCCACCTGTTTGAGGGCCGTTTTCTTGCCGGGTTGCCGGGCCGTCTGCTGGCTGGGTCTCGCTCCCATGGTCCCCCTCGAGGCGCTCCAGGACTTTCAATGACTATAGTCAATGACTATAGTCATCATAGCACTTCCACGGGAGATGGCAAGCCGGGGGGCGAGCCTCCTTTTGGCTCTCAGTTTATGAGCTTGAAACCCTGGTCGCGGAAATGGCGGTCGTATGCGAAGGCGTTCTCGATGCCCAGACGTCGGCAGATCTCGAAGCTGGTGCAGTCAACGAGGCTGAGGTTGCGCTTGCCGGAGATGATGAGCGAGGCCGCCGCCGTGTTGTGAACCTCCTCCGTTATCCATGCCGTGTTGAGCACCGGGACAACGGCGTCGTTGAAGTCCCTGGCCGCCTGCATGCCGAGACGGTGCTGGGCGAGGATGAAGGTCTCCAGGATGACATAGTTGCTGGTGATCATGGAAGCGTCCGTGGTGAGCAGCCGTTGCCACCTTGCTCTTGCCCTGGCATGATGCTCATCGTCGGCATTCAGAAGCGCTATGAGCGCTGAGGTATCGGCGAAACACCTCACCCTTTTCTCTCCCCGTAATCTTCAGCGAGGTATGAGTCGTGTTTTTCCGCCAGGTCCGCGATGCCGGAACGGTGCCTGCCGGCTACTTCCAGGGCACGCCTCTTCATGTCCTCGGGGCTTAACGATCCCTGGATGATCTTGTTAACACCTTCCCTTATCAATGCCGACATCGATCTGTTCCTCTCGCCCGCTATCCTCTTCAGCTCGCGATACTGATTCTCGTCCAACTGGATGACAGTCCTGACCACCGACATCACCTCCAGATATGATGATATCATAATCAGCTAAATGATATCATCATATGGCGGACGCCGGGATCAATGTCCGCGTGGGCGGGGTCGCGCCTACGAGATCTTCAGCAGCTTCTTCCAGATACGGTGATTCGGGCAGGAGTCCTTCCACTCCTGGGTGGAGTGTGCGGCGCAGTAGCGGCAGGCGTGGAAGAACTGGCCGAGCAGGACCAGCTGCATGATCGCCATGTAGCGCAGCATCAGTTTGCGGTCGTTGCGCAGCGCCAGCGCGGGCGTCCAGGACATGGAGGCGAGACAGAAGATTTCCATGCCGAAGCCCAGCGGGCCCACTTCCTTTCCCTCCACCTTGGGGAAAAGCAGCGAGGTGTACTTGCCCAGGTAATAGGAGTAACACATATTGCCGTAGCCCTCGCAGCGGGCACAGATGAGGTAGCGGGGCCAGGTCAGGAAGAGGCCCCAGGAGCCCAGCCAGAAAGCCAGGTGTTTGAACTTCTTCTCTTTGATCATCCCCACCAGCGCGACCAGGCAACCCACCCCGAAGACCGCGAAGCGCAAGGCCATGATTAGGGGGTTGGGCCTCGGTCCGCCCGGCTCATCGCAGCAGGCGGCACAATGGTTCTCCGCCGCATACCTCCCCATTTCCTCGTGTTCCTCCCCGCAACTCATGGCTACCTCCTTTTCCGACTCCATGTCGCTTTTAAACATATTAATACAGGCTATTTGTTCGCGCAAGGGTAGCGAACAGTCCAGGCAGGCGCCCGCGTCATCATGCTTCCGTTCACGTGGGCAGGGGGTAACCCGATAAGTTGTCGGTAAGGTTGCCGGGTCGAACTCATCGAATTAAAATATATGTTACCAATGCGTAATGGGGCGCATTGTGGGGTTGAAATCTTAGCTCATGTGGCGAAGCCTTGCCGGTGCTTTGCCCCGGAGAGCGATGAGGCGCTCGCCCGACGAAGAAAGGGGGATCACTATGCTAACCCGCCCTAAAGCGATCAGCATGCCCGTTACTATCGCTTCGGCCATACTGCTCTTCCTGCTGTCATTTGCGGCCCTTCTATCAGCGGACCCAGGCGGAGGCCGCGCCCTGGCCGACCCCGGCTCGGGGTGGACCAACCAGAGCGAGAATTACTTCGGGCTCAGCAGGAATGCGGTCTGTGCGGTCAGCGAGTCGACCGCCTGGGTAGCGGGTGCATCCGGGAGCATCCTGAAAACCGTGGATGGGGGCGCGACCTGGGACCTGCAGGGAACGGGAACAGCGAATAACCTCTGTGGCATAGCGGCGGCGGACTCCGATAACGTCTGGGCGGTGAGCAGTAGTGGAGACTTCCTCAAGACCTCAAACGGTGGAGTCGACTGGGTTGTCCAGAAGACCGGTGCCGGAGTGCCGGAGGCCGTTTCCGCTGTCGACGGCATGACTGCATGGGTGGCGGGATCGGAGTACGGGACCCTGATGAACCGGATGATCTGGAAGACCACGGACGGCGGGAATACATGGGTTCGCAAGGATACCCCGAGCGGGATGGGTTTAACGAGCATCTCAGCGGTGGATGCCAACACCGCATGGGCGGTCACCCCCCAGAGGGAACTCTTCAGCTCGGCGGGGGCTCTCTTCAAGACCGCGGATGGGGGAGACAGCTGGGTCATGCAGGCGACGGACCTTCCGGGCTTGCGAGAGGTTTGTGCGGTAGATTTGAACGTGGCTTGGGCGATCGGGGACTCCGGCGCGGTGATCAAGACCGAAGACGGTGGTGAGACCTGGGAGCTGGTGAGAACGGGAACCGAATCCCTGCTCTCGGTGAGTGCCTGGAACGATCAAGTGGCATGGGCCGTGGGATATGGTGGCACGATCCTGGGGACCACGGACGGTGGCATGACATGGTCGCAGCAAGGTTCAGTCGCGGTCGACCTCAATTCGGTATATGCGGCGAGCGCGGCCACGGCCTGGGCGGTCGGCGCGAACGGCACTATCCTGAAGACCTCGAACGGCGGCGCCAGCTGGCTCGAGATGATCGACACCTCTATGGGGATGACAAGGGACCTGAACTGCGTCTCCGCGATCAGCCCGCAGGTCGCATGGGCGGGAGGAGAGGGCATACTCCTCAGGACCATTGACGGAGGGATTACATGGGATACTATTTACGAATCATCGACCACCCACATCCTGGACATCTGCGCGATCGATGCGAATGACTTGTGGGTAGTGGGAAGAGAGGGAGATGCGACAAGCGGGACAGGCTTTATCTACAGGACGACAGACGGTGGGTCGAGCTGGACCCCGCAATATTTCTTATCAGGGGGCCAGATAAACGGTATATCTGCGCTGGATTCCTCCGCCGCCTGGGCGGTGGGATCGAAAGGAACGATCGTAAAGACCGTCAATGGTGGAGCTTCTTGGACCGTCCAGGCATCGCCCACGCAACTCACCTTGACCTCCGTGAGCGCGGTCGATATCAACACGGCCTGGGCTGCAGCATTGAGCCAATCCTACAGCAACTTCTACAACACGCCGCCTCCGTTCGAGAACGCCCCCTATTATCCGATAATCCTCAAGACGTCTGATGGGGGGGCGAACTGGTCGGCGAGCCAGTTGGGAACGTACAACGAGGGCTTCAACGGCATAGATGCAGCGGATGCCGATCATGTCATTGCCGTTGGCAGGGACATCTCCTACAGCCCCCTGCCGGGACTCGCAGTGAAGGACCCCTTTACTTTCCCGCCCCAATACTACCTGTGTCTTGTGGTGCTGGCACAGTACGGAGGCCTGGTTACCCATGATGGAGGTGGTTACTGGGCTCCGCAGGCCTCGAACCTGGCGGTCACCCTCAACGATGTATGCGCAGTGGATACGGGAACGGCGTGGGTGGTGGGGGGCGCCGGCACCATATTCAAGACCGGTGACGGCGCCGCCACTTGGGTATCGCAGCAGTCCAGCACCGGTCTCAACCTCAATGATATCTCGGCCGTCGATTCATCCACCGCCTGGGCCGTCGGCACAGGCGGTACTATCCTCAAGACCAGCAATGGTGGAGACGCCAGGCCCGATATCGTGGCACTGGTCCCCGCCACCGGCGATATCGGAAGCGTCGTTACCATCACCGGCTGCGACTTCGGGGCAGCGATAGATTCCTCGGGGGTCTTCTTCGGAGCTGTTCGGGCAACCGCATACCTGTCCTGGTCGAACAGTGAGATCGTGGTCAAGGTGCCGCCGGGCGCCAACGGGAACATCAAGGTCAGGGTGGCCACGGCTTCCGGTAACTCGAACGAAGTCGCTTTTACGGGTCCCTACGTTAATCCCGCACCCACGGTCACCTCCGTCGCCCCCAACACCGGCTCTCAATTCGCATGGGCATTGGATCTGCAGATCGCAGGCAGTGGGTTCCAGCCCGGAGCCGGCGTACGCCTGGAGAAGGGCGCGGCGGTGCTGAACGCCTACAACGTAAATGTGATCTCGGAGAACCAGATCACCTGCACCGTGGGCGCCTTCGGGGCCGAGCCGGGTGCGTACGACGTGGTGGTGGTGAACCCCGACGGCCAGGAGGCCCGTCTGCCCGGTGCCTTCACCGTGACCTCACCCTGCGGGGCGGGCAGCGGCGCCGCCCTGCTCATGCTGGGCCTGACCCTGGGACTACTATCCCTGGCGGGCACGGCAGGCTGGAGCAGGAAGGCCGCCAGGACCCGCCGGTGAGGTCAGGCGACCACACAGTCATGATAGAATTGGCGAAGGGCGCATTGAGGGATTGACGGGAAGCCAGCACCCGGCTTGAACCCATACTTGAGACGATCGGGGGTTGCGAGATGCGAAGCTGTTCTAGGTCTGCAAGGTATGTCCGCGCCATCATTCTGGTTTTCTTACTGTTCTTGCTGACCTTAGGCCTGCCGGCAACGGGAAGCGGCAGTGGTATCGCCTTGGCCGAACCCGGCTCGGGCTGGGAGGAGCAGGATATCCCTTATACGGAAGGGGAGATCACGGGCATCTCGGCGGTAAACGCGGCGACCGCGTGGGCCGCGGTAGATGTCACCTCATGGCCGGATATGGGTATCCTCAAGACAACAAACGGTGGCTCTGACTGGTCTGTCCAGAACCTCGGGACGCCCGTTTATGGGGGAAGCACCCCGGACGTATGCGCGGTGGACGAGAATACCGTATGGACCAATAAGTGGGGTGGGGTCTATAGGACGTGCGACGGGGGAGTTACCTGGAACGAAACCGCTCGGTACGGCTCCACCTCCGCTCACGGCGGTGTATGGTGCCAGGACCTGTGTGCCCTGAACGGTAGCACCGCATGGTTGCTGGCCTTTTACTACAATCTCTTCTACCTCCCGGATGTGTATTGCTGGTGGAGCCTGCTCGGGACATCCAGCGCGGGCTCCAGCTGGGATTACACAAGTGCGTTCGATTTTCCTGGCGCTATCGATTTTTATAAAGGCGTGTCGAGCCTGGAAATCGCCGACGATCTTACCCTCTGGATATCGCTCTGCAGCATCCCACCCGTAGTAACGAGATCAACGGATGGAGGAACTACCTGGGATACGAACGAGCTGGAAGATCTGTATATCTTCGATATCCATGCCTTTGACTCCAGCGATGCCTGGGCCATCGGTAACGCGACGACCAGCCATCCTGGAACGGGAGCGGGCGTCATCCTGAGGACCGGTGATGGCGGGGCGACCTGGGACACACAATTTAGCGAGAGCGGCCTTATCCTTTCCAGCATCTCCGCGGTAGACCCTTCCACCGCATGGGCCGTCGGCGAGCTGAACTTGCCATATACGACCGCCGATAGGAGCGTGATCCTCAAGACCAGCGATGGGGGAACGACCTGGACCACGCAGTACGAATCCTCGGGGGGATGTCTCTCCTGTGTCTGTGCCGTGGATGCCTCTACCGCCTGGGCAGGGGGTAAAGACGCGTCCGGGGCGCCCTTGGTCCTTAAGACCGAGAACGGAGGGGAACCCATACCGCTCTCGGTCGCCTCCGTAACCCCCGAGAGCGGGATACAGCATACAGTGGCCTTGAACCTCACCGTGACCGGTACCAACTTCAAGCCCGGCGCCAACGTAAGACTGGAGAAGGGCGAAGTGGTCATCGGGGCAGTCAGCACCAGCGTGGTCTCCACGGAGGAGATAACCTGCGGGATCAGCCTCTTTGGGGCCGAACCTGGGACCTATGATGTCGTGGTTGCGAACCCCGACGGTGATGAGGCCCGCCTTCCCGGAGCTTTCACCGTGTCCTCCCTGTGCGGCGCGGGCAGCGGAGCCGCCCTGCTCATGCTGGGCCTGACCCTGGGACTGCTCTCCCTGGCGGGCACGGCGGGCTGGAGGAGAAGAAGGGGATGACGCAATCCCTCGGCTGGTAGCACGCCGCGCGGCGTAGTATCTTATTACTATCATTGGGAGAGGTGGATGGCTCGCTCGCGTGTCTTCGGGATACTGCCACGACCCGCTCCGTCGTGATACTTGATGCCGAGCCCAATAACCGGGAGGAGAGACAGATGATCGACAAGGTGCTGCTTCCCACCGACGGCTCCGATACGGCCGAGAAGGCCATCGCCTTCGCCGCGAAGCTCTTCGCGAACACGCCGTGCAAGATCACCCTGCTCTCCGTGGTGGAGGAACCGGTCTATTCCGCCTTCTGGTCCGACGGCCTCATCGCGCCCGAGGTGCTCATGCCGCCGCCGGAGGAACTGCGCGAGGAGCTGGACAAGCGTGCCGAGGAGATGCTCGCCGAGAGCGCCCGGCCCCTGCGCGACGCGGGCCTCGAGGTTATGCCCAGGATACGCTTCGGCAACCCGGCGGCGGAGGTGCTGCAGGAGGAAGAGGAGGGCGGCTACGACATGATCGTAATGGGCAGCCACGGCCGCGGCGCCCTGGGCGGTTTCCTCATGGGCTCGGTGAGCAACCGCGTCACCCACCACGCCAAGTGCCCCGTGCTCATCGTACGCCAGTAGGGCGGGCAGCTCGAAGGAGCTATTGAACATTACCGTACGGCAAGACCGGGGTTGATCGCCGGGCATAAACGGGTAGAATATCTGTGGGTTATTTCATATACGCTCCCTGACGATGTGGTCCTGCTCACAATCGCTTGCCTGCGTGCGCGCTGCGTTGTCGCTGTCCGCGAGGAAGGAGTAGGAATATGCGATGGACACGCCGGATATACAGAGCAATCGCGTTGGCATTGTCGCTGGCCCTTATCTGCGCCCCTTTCACGTTTCTCTCCGGGTGCGAATACCTCCCCTATGGAGAGCCGACCGTGGGCGGCCAGGCCGTGCGTTACGATTTCGTGTCCACCGCCGATGGTCTTAACCTCCCCTGCAGCATCTACCTGCCCAAGGGTTACGATCCCTCCCGCTCCTATCCCTTGTGGGTGGAGCTGCACGCCCTGGAGGGCACCGCCATCATCTCCAACAATCCCTGGGACATGTTCTCCAACAGCATCAAGAGCGTGGCCGATACCCGTGGCTGGATCGTGCTCTCGCCCTGGTGCCGCAACCTGGGCAGCTACTATATCGACGGGGTGAGGAAGGACTCCGGGGCCAATCGCGAGCCCGATATCATCGACGACATGTCCAGCCTGGACGGGTGGGCGGTGGCGGGAGGTAGCTGGTCCGCGGTTGGCGGTGCCCTGCGCCAGTCGGACGGCTCGAGCGCATGGAAGGAACTGGTGCGGTCGGGCTCCAGCGGCCAGGACTACGCCGTGCGCGTAAGCATGCGGGAGCTTAGCCGCGCCGGCAGCGTCAGCGCCATGGGGATCAACCTGCGCCGGGACCCCGTCACCGGTGACTGCTACCACGCCGACCTGTTGACCGAGACCACCAGCGCCGGCACCGTCAAGTACGTGCGCCTCTTCCGCTATGGCGGCGGCGCCTGGACCCTCATCGGACAGACCGCCCTGGAGTGGAAGCCGCTGACGGCGGGAGACACCTGGATCCGCCTCAAGGTGACCTCGTACGACGGCTATATCCGGGTGGCGGTGAACGACAAGCCGGTGAACCTGCAGGTACCGGGGGACGATTCCCCGTACGGTACGGGGTGGCTGGTGCCGGAACCGCCCGTCAGCGGCGAGGTGTCGGTATGCAGCCTGGGGGGCGTGCACGAGTTCGGCGAGCTGCGGGTGCAGAACGACTTCGCGTACGGGCAGCAGGACACGCTGGACTGCATCAACCAGGCCATGGAGAAGTTCAACATCGACGAGGACCGCATCTACGCGTCCGGGCTGTCCATGGGCGCATGCGGGGCTTATATCCTCGGTATCCATGCCCCCGGGCTCGTAGCCGCGGTCTCCCCCAACGCCGGGGCCTCGGATTTCGTCTATGACTACGAATTCCTGCGGGACCACTTCCCCGTCGATCCGGGCGAGCCCTTCGCCAGGTACAGCGACCACCTCGTGTGCAGCACCTGGAGGCTCATCGCGGGCATGGAGCACCAACCCGACCAGCCCCTGGACACGCCGCTGATGAAGGACTTCAGCGCCCGCTACGTGCTGGAGAACATGGCCAACATGCCCGTACGCATCGTCCAGGGCCTGAACGACAGCAACTTCCCCAATATGCGCGAGAACCTCACGGTCATGTGGTGGAGGAGGAGCGACCCCGCGTCCCACTTCTGGTGGCACGTTGAGGCCCCAGCCCCGTATTCCCCCGCCACGGCGACCTTCGAGAACGGCGGCGACATCCACGACCTGCTCACCACCTGGTCCGCGCAGGGACCGTACTATTCAGAGTACGTCACCAGCCCCTACGGCGGCCACGGCTTCATGGAACCCTACGAGGTCACCGCCGCCTTCTTCGCGGCCCAGGCCAGAAAGCGCCACCCGACCCAGGTGGCCTACAAGAGCTACGACGACGAGGTCAGCGAGGCCTACTGGCTGAAGATGAAGAGGTTCGCGGCGGCGGGGGAGGAGGCGGCCCTGGCCCGTGCGGAGGTCGACAACGCGGCAAACGCGCTGGACACACACACGAGGAACGTGGAGAGGCTGACCCTGGACCTCGCGGCCGCCGGGGCAGACATCGGCGCCGGCGAAACGGTGACCCTGCGCCTGGACTCGAACACCGACCCCAGCGCAATCCCCGTGACGGACGTTCTGGGCAGGACCGACCTGGAACTGCTGCACGCCTGGCCGCCGGTATCGGGGCTCGAGGTCAGGCTGGACGGGGCGCAGCTGGTCGAGGGGTCCGGATATACGCTGCAGGGCGCGTCGCTCTCCATCCCCTCCATCGCCCTCGACCGGCAGCGGACAGTGACCGTGACCATGCCTGCGTCGCTGCCGCCGAACCTGCTCTCCAACGCGAGCTTCGAGGACGTCAATGCCGACGGCACCTTGCCGGGATGGAGCCCGCTCGCGCTTCCCGGCGGGAGCGTGAGCTACGAGGCCAACCGCATGCAGTCCCACAGCGGTGAGAGGTCACTGCGCATCAAGGACCCGGCCTTCTCGACACCCCCCTATATCTGCGCGTGGAACAGCGCGATGGCCAGCGGCATAGAGCCGGGGAAAGGATACAGGTTGCATGTTTCCTGCCGCACCAGGATGTTCAAGGGTGCTTCCATCGGCGCGGCCATATACTGGTACGATGCCTCTGGTAACCAGGTGGGAACGAGTCCCTCGCCCCTGGAGACTACCCAGGGTTATTCGACCCACGGCTGGACCCCTCTGTCCTGCGAGGCCTTCGCTCCGGCGGGGGCGGCCTATGCGGTGGTCAGCCTGCAGACCGTGGGCGCGGTGGGGGCCGCGGCAAAGGGGAGCGTATGGTTCGACGACGCCTTCCTCTACGAGGTGAACCCCTGACGTACGCAGTTCATGCGTAGTGGGCCATGCGGTAGTCGCAGGACCTCTCGAAACCCAGGCCGCGGTAGACCCTCCGTGCGGGCGTGTTGCGCGTGGAGACGTTGAGGCAGGCCTTGCCGATGCTGCCCAGGATCTCCCCGCACAACCGCGACATGCAAGCGGCAGACAGGCCCCTGCCCCTATACGCTGGCACGGTATAGACGCCGCCGATGAGGGCCGCACGCTCGGTGCGCACCATGCTCTCGGCCTTGGAGACGATCTCGCCGTCAGCCACGGCGACGGCGATCCCCGCCCGCTCCATGCGCACCTCGGCCATCCTGCCCAGCTCCTCTTCCGCATCGGTGAGGCCGCCGAAGTACTCGATCTGGAAGGCTCGGTTCAGCTCGATGAGGCGCTCGAGGTCGGATGGTTCCGCGAAACGGGTCTCGTGCCCGGAGCGCGGGCGGAAAGAGCCGCGGGTCAGGACCAGGTAATCCTGATCCTCGGCCCCGGTGGGGTGCAGCCCCTGCTCCTCCAGCCGGTCTATGACCGGACCCGCCCACTCCGCGCGGCCGATGACGTAGGATGGTTTCCTCTCCAGGGAGGCCATGTGCTCCACGAGCCGTGGCGCCGCTTCCGCATCGGGGGCGTAGATGAACAGGGAGCCGAAATTGAAGAGGACCGCGACGCCGTTGAGCCCCTCCGGGCCGAAGGAGCCGTAATAGTCTCCCTGGAAGGGATGGCCCCGGTTTTCCAGGCCGAAATGGTCCAGGTCGTAGATCATGATCAGGTTGCACTCGTGGTCGCGGTCGAGGAAACGCAGGGCGACCTCGCGGTCCCCCTCCCCCAATGACCTTATCACCGGCGCTCACCTCCCCCGGGTTTGCTGCCATTATTCCGCGTTCGCGAGACGTGGTCAATGCGGCCTTACAGGGCATATGCCGGGGGTTAAAATTGACAGGAACCGCATGCGGAAGTATCATTCATTCTATCCCCATGGATTACTGGGGATTATTGACAAGGGAATACCCACCGCGAAAGGCGATGAAGGGGAGGAGTAAGCCCGCGGTAGCGCTACAGAGAGCCGGGCGGAAGTTGAGAACCGGTGCGCGAAGCGGGCCGAAGATGGCCCCGGAGCTTCCCGCTGAAAGCGCGAGCGAGTAGGCGAGGACGGATGCCTCCGTGATCACAGGCGAGGGTATCGCGCAGCGGCGCCGTACCCGGTGCGGGCAAGACGGTTACCTGACCGCCGTGCGCCTTCGCCGGCGGTCTTTTTACATCGCTCGCACGGAGACTTGAGAAAGAGGCGTCCTGGGGTGGCCGGAGATGTCAGCGATGACAGCGAGGGACTGGACGGATGAAGATGAGAAGAACCGGAAACGTGATAGACACTAAGGTGGTGGTGGCCTCCGTATGGGTCATGCCCCGCTTTTCTGATGGCATGTTATGACCGGCTGATCGGAAAGGATGTATGGAGATGGGAAAGACCATAGCGGAGATAAACGAGAGGATAAAAAAGGGCGAGGCGGTAGTGGTCACCGCGGAAGAGGTCATCGACCTGGTGGAGCAGGAGGGCGCCGCCGAGACGGCGCGCAAGGTGGACGTTATCACCACCGGCACTTTCGGCCCCATGTGTTCATCCGGGGCGTTCATCAACGTCGGGCATGCCCAGCCGCGCATGAAGATCTTGCGTGCCTGGCTCAACGACGTGCCCGTCTACTGCGGCATAGCGGCCGTGGATATCTATATCGGGGCCACGGAGATGGCGGAACACGACCCCTTGAACGAGGTCTTCCCGGGCGAGTTCCGCTACGGGGGAGGGCACGTCATCGAGGACCTGGTGGCGGGGAAGACGCTGCGACTGCGGGCCGATTCCTACGGCACTGACTGCTATCCCAACAAACACTGGGAGAAGGACCTGACCCTGGCAGACGTCAAGGAGGCGTGGCTCTTCAATCCTCGCAACGCCTACCAGAACTACAACGTGGCGGTGAACCTGTCCGACCGCGTGATCTACACCTACATGGGGGTGCTGCGGCCGGAGCTGGGCAACGCCAACTACTGCAGCGCGGGCCAGCTGTCGCCGCTACTCAAGGACCCGCTGCTGCGCACCATCGGCATCGGCACCCGCATCTTTCTGGGCGGGGGGGTCGGTTACGTGGCCTGGTACGGCACCCAGCACAACACCGACGTTCCCCGTGGAGATTCCGGGGCACCGACCCGACCCGCCGGCACCCTGTCGGTCATCGGGGACCTTAGGGGGATGGACCCGCGTTTCCTCACCGGCTACTCTATCCTGGGATACGGCGCCAGCCTGGCGGTGGGGATAGGAGTCCCCATCCCCGTCCTGGACGAAGAGGTGGTCAAGGCGGCCGCCGTGCGCGACGAGGACCTGGTGGCGCCGGTGGTGGACTATTCCTTCGACTACCCCCAAGGGACAGGCAAGGTGCTGGCCGAGGTCACCTACGCCGAGCTCAAGAGCGGCAGCGTCAGGCTCGAGGGCAGGGACGTACCCACCGCCTCCCTCTCGAGTTACAGCCGCGCGAGGGAGATCGCCACTGCCCTCAAGGAGTGGATCACGCAGGGTCGTTTCCTCCTGGCCCAGCCGGTGGAGCTGTTGCCCTGCGCCGCGAGGCAGGAGGGGGTGGAATAGATGATAAGGCACAAGATAGTGCTGCATTTCCCCCACGAGCAGGTGGACAAGCCCATCGTGAGCAAACTGGTGCGGGACTTCAACCTGGATTTCAACATCCTCAAGGCCTCCATCACCCCGCGCGAGGAGGGGCTGCTGGTGCTGGAGATAACCGGCAAGGAGAAGGACTACGAGCGCGGCATGGCCTACATAGAGTCCTGCGGCGTTACCATCCAGCCCCTGTCCCAGGACATCCGGCGCAACGAGCTCAAGTGCACCCATTGCGGCGCATGTATCGCGGTCTGTCCCACCGACGCGCTCTTCGTCAAGCGGGACAGCATGGAGGTCGGGTTCGACGACGAGGAATGCGTGGCCTGCGAGTTGTGTATAAAGGTCTGTCCGCCCCGCGCCATGGAGATACACTATTGAGCCCGGCAGCCGGGTATGGCGTTTGGGGGCTTTTGCGCGGGGCAAAAGACTGGTAAAAATAGAGTATGGCATATTTGGAGATCGAGGGCAGTGGGCACAAGATCGGCCTTGACGACAAGGCCGAGCACACCTTGGGAAGGACCGACCCGGCCACCCATTCCCTGCCCGATGTCGACCTCACCCCCTTTGACGGGGTGGAGATGGGCATCTCCAGGCGCCACGCCAAGGTGACGCGTCTGGGCGAGGACCGCTACTACATCATGGACCTCTCCAGCACCAACTTCACCCACGTCAACGGCGAGAAGCTCGAGGCCTTCGAGCCCAAGGTGCTCACGGAAGGGGACGAGATCTTCCTCGGCACCATGAAGCTCATCTTCCATGCCTGAACCTTATCTCAATTTCCGTACGCTTCCGGTCGATAACCCGAGATAAGCAAACTCTGTCGGCTGTTCGGCGCGCGGTGATGTGCAATGGCTGCTAGATATCGCATCTTGAAGGAGATCGGCCGTGGGGCCATGGGGAGGGTCTACCTGGCCCATGACGATGTCCTGGACAGGGATGTCGCCCTGAAGGAACTGGCCGTCCCGGATTACCTCAGCGACGAGGAGAAGGAGGAGGTCAGGGAGAGGTTCCGCCTGGAGGCAAAGGCCGCCGCACGCCTCACCCATCCCCATATCCTCACCGTGCACGATATCCTGTCCGCGGACACCCGCCAGTTCATCGTCATGGAATACCTTGAGGGCAAGACCCTGCGGGACATACTGGCGGAGCGCACCTTCTCCGCGGAAGAGGTCATGAGCATCGCCCCCATGATCGGAGAGGCCCTGCAATATGCGCATTCCCACGACATCATCCACCGCGACATCAAGCCCGACAACATCTTCGTGCTCGAGAACGGCAACATCAAGGTTGCCGATTTCGGCATCGCGAAGATGCTCAAGGTCAGCGACCGCACCCACACCGACGTCATCATGGGGACCCCCAACTATATCGCACCCGAACTGATAAAGGGGATGTCCTACGACCACCGCGTGGACATCTTCTCCCTCGGTGTCACCCTCTACGAGATGCTGGCGGGCAAACGCCCCTTCGACGCCGAGAACGACTACGCCATCATCTTCAAGGTCGCGTCCGAGGAGCCCGTGCCCCTGGACGAATTGCGGAAAGACCTGCCGGAGAACCTGGTGCGCGCCGTCCACCGCGCCCTGCAGAAAATCCCGGACCAGCGCTATCCCGACCTGCGGGAGTTCCGGGAGGACCTCATGAGGGTGCGCGCCGATCTCGGTATGACCATCGCCGCGGAGGAACAGGACGAGGCCTTCGACAAGGAGAAGGCGATGCAGAGCGAGCTGGAGGCCGCCAAGAGCCTCCTGGAAGGTGAGGCGGGGGCTGAGGACGCTTCCGGAGGCTATGACTTCCGCCGGGACAGGGAGTGGAAGGACCTCATAGCGCGTATTTATCACGGGGACGAGGAGAAGACGGAACAGACCGCGCCGTCCGGGGTGAGCCGGGAGGAGAGGCGCAACCGCTGGGAGCAGCTGGAGGCCAGTGCCGCCAGGTCCCCGGCTTACCCGGGTAAGGTCGGGGGAGCGGCCGCCGCGGTGAGGAGCGCGGCCCCGCAAGGCGGCGAGCGGGCATCCAGGCCCGCCATCCCCGAGAGGCTTTCCGGTGTCCTCGACCGCAGGCGGGTCGTGCGCTGGAGCGCTATCACCGTGGGGGGCGGCCTGGCGCTCATCGTCTCCGCCGTGTTCCCCTGGATCGGGACGGAACTCAACCCCTCGCGGGCTCTCATCGGCATCACCTTTCCTGAGGGCATCCTGGTGGCCGTGTTCACCGCCCTGGTGTGGGCGGCCGGCGCCCTGCTCTTCCTCGACATCGGCAGGCCCGATATCTGGCTCAAAGCGATGAAAGTGCTCTCGTTCCTCTGCGTCTTCGCGGTGCTGCTCTTCTTCGTGCTCAGGATCATCGGGGGAGTGGGATATGACAAGGCGACGGGCACCGATTTCGCCACCACCATGAAGGGCGTGGGCTGGGGCCTGTGGCTGGCCCTGGTGGCCTCGGTCACCGCCTATGTGGGTTGCCTCAGGCTGGAAGAGTGCTTCGGCTAGAAAGCCCGCCCCATCAGTCCGCCTGCAGCCGCTTCCTGGCCTTGTCCACCCTGGCGCGCCATTCCGCGAGCCGCGCCGCCTCGTAGCGCTCGGGGTAGTCCTCGTAGGCCTTCTTCAGGGTGATGGCGGCGCTGGCCAGCCAGGCGAAGCGGGCGGTGAAGATGGGGTGGCGCAGGCTGCGCGTGCGGCGCAACGCGTCCTTGAGGTCTATGGCCAGCGGCTCGGCCCTGAGGCCGGCCTCGACATCCCCGGAAGTCATGACGTAACCCACGAGCTTGTCCATGTCCGCCTGGTCGAAGTTGTCGGTGAGGCCGCGCGTGACGTCGAAATAGGCCATGAGGGCCCCGCGTCCGCGCTGGTAGGCCGCCGCGTATTCCCAGAGGTTCTCCCGGCTGGTGTCGTTCTCCGCGAGGCAGCGCGAGATGGTGCGCGCGGCCAGGTCTCCGGCGAGGAGGGACGAGGCCACGCCTGAGCCGTGGGCGGGGATGACCATGCAGGCGGAGTCCCCGGCCAGCAGGATGCCGTGGTCCACCAGGACGTCCAGGGAACGCCGCACCGGGATAAGGCCGCCGCCGCCGTAGAAGAGCTCGCCGCCCAGGCCCTTCTCCCGGAAGAAGTCGCGCGCGAACTCGCCGGCCGACTGGCTGGACTCGGCCTGGTTGAAGCCCACCAGGATGTCCAGCTCGCTCTCGTGCGGGTCCCAATGCAGCATGAGCACCGAATATCCTCCGCGCCAGCCCACGCGGTTCACGCTGACGCCCGGGGGGATGCCCAGGACGCGCGGCACCTCCGCCGCCTCGTCGGGGCCGAAGCGCCGCTGCTCCCTCCAGGCGGTCACCATGTATCCCTCGTCCATCTCGCGGGGGATGGGAGAGGTCTCGGGGAGCCCGTGGCGCAGCACCGCCTCCCACCCCGAGGCGTCGATGACGACTCGTGCCGGCAACTCCTCCCCCGAGGCGGTGACCACGCCGGCGACCCGGTCCCCCTCCATGAGGGGGTTTGCGACGGGCGTGGACTCGCGGAACTCCGCGCCCGCCTCCAAGGCGGATGCGAGGAGGCGGCGAACGAAGACGCTCATGCGCACCTCGATGGTGGGAGTGGACGTGGTCTCTATGTAACGGCTGCCCGTGGGCCCGAAGAGGCGCGAGCCCAGGGGCGACGGCATGGTCTCCTCCCCGCTGGGCATGGCGATGCCCAGGCGGTCGAAGATGGTGCGCTCCACGCCGTTCACCCAGGTGTGCCCCAGTGCGACCAGGGGTTGGCGGTCGAGCACCAGCACCTTGTGTCCCCGGCTTGCCGTCCTCTGCGCGGCCACGCATCCGGCACACCCCGCCCCCACCACGATGAGGTCATGCATATTACTCTCCTTCACGCTAGAACCGAATATTCCTTCAATAGAGGCCGCATATATGAGGCCCATAAATACACCAAGTATCAGGTAAGCGCAACCCAATGCATCGGGCTTCCTTCTCCATCTGCTCCCGTCTCGCAGCTCTGGTTCGGATTTGATGTGGTAAAGATAGGAAAGGTTGTTCCTGTTATATCCCACGGTCCCTCCTTTGCCCTTGATCAATGCAGATATGAGGCCATGATAATCTACTATGGAAGCGTGAAGCCAGTTCAATAGTCGCCGAGTCGCTTGCTTACACGAGTCCCGCTGAATCTCAATAACCGTCGCTCTCCAGCAGCCAGGCGATATATTCCCGCAGGGGTTCCAGGTAATGGCGGGCGGGCGGAAAACCCTGCAGGCGCAGGTTCATGTTGTCCAGGGGCGAATAGGGAGGCCGGGGGCAGGGGAGGTCGAGGTCGGCATAGACGATGGGCTCCACCGGCACGTCCCCCATGCCGGCGATCTCGACGATCTGCTGCGCGAACTCGAAGCGCGAACACACCCCCTCGTTGGTGGCGTGGTAGAGGCCGTGCCAGTCGGAGGTGCATACGTTGTAGATGATCTCCGCCAGGTCGGCGGTACAGGTGGGGGTGCCCACCTCGTCGGTGACCACTCGCAGGCTGCCCTTCTCTTTGGCGTTGCGCAGGATGCTCTTGACGAAGTTGCGCTTGCCGCCCTTGCCGAAGAGCCACTGGGTGCGGAACACGTACCAGCGGGGGAGGGACGAGGCGAGATAGCGTTCGGAGGCCAGCTTGGCCTTGCCGTAAACCCCCTGGGGATTGGGCTCGTCGAGTTCGTTATAGGCACTGCCCTTGAGGCCGTCGAAGACGTAGTCCGAGCTGATGAAGGCCATGGGGCAGCCCGCCTCCAGGCAGGCCAGGACCAGGTTCTGGGTGCCGGTGAAGTTGGTCTTCAGAGACGGCTCGGGGTCCCGCTCCGCCTGGTCGGCGTCGAGGTCAGCGGCGGAGTTGATGAGCAGGTCCGGCCGGAGGTAGGGTATCTTCTCCATGACCAGGGCATGGTCGGTGATGTCGAGGTCCAGGTCGAAACCCATCACCTCCTCGCCCCCGGCCTCGAAGACGCTTACGAGGTCCGTGCCCAGCTGGCCGGCGGCGCCGCAGACGATAACGCGCATCCCCGTCCTCCTCCTTGCGAACTGTCGGAGCACCCACAGTAGAAACTTAGCACGAATAACGTACGGGGTCTAACGGAGGGGGTCGGCCCCTGACATGTGACATTTTTTCTATTCGGCCTTCGCCATAGCGGAGGGACTGGCCCCGGGTTGCCTTGGGGGGTCCGCTCCGCTAACCTTAGCTATGGTGATGAACATGGACGGAATGCCCGCAGGCAACATAGAAGGTGTGCGCGTCAAGCCCCTCATGCGTTTCTGCGACGAGAGGGGATACCTGCTGGAAGTGCTGCGCGACGACGACGGCCTCCTGGAGCGCTTCGGGCAGACCACCTTCACCGTCACCTACCCCGGCGTCATCAAGGCCTTCCACTGGCACCGCAGGCAGTACGACCTGTGGTTCATGGCCATGGGCGAGGCGCGGGTGGTGCTCCACGACCTCCGGGAGGGCTCGCCCACCTACCGGCAGACCCAGGTCATCTACGCGGGCGAGCACAAGCCCCTGCTGGTGGTCATCCCCCCCGGCGTGGCCCACGGCTACCAGGTGCTGGGAGACCGGCCGGCCGGCCTCTTCTACCATACCACCGAGAGTTACGACCCCTCCGCCCCCGATGAGGAGCGCATCCCCTACGACGACCCGGGCATAGGGTTCGAGTGGTAGTAGCCGATGGGGTCAGCCCCTGACATGTGTCATTTTCATTTGAGGTATCTTCTTCGATCTTTCTGAATCGAGTAAATGTCACATGTCAGGGGCTGACCCCATCGGAAAGGGCCCCGGTGGGGGCCCTTTCCTAAGCGGTGTGACGTTGTCGGATCGTGTATTATTCCTGGAAGCGCCTGCGCAGACCCAGGGCCAGGAAGACCAGGCCCGCGAGCACCAGCGTCCCCGCGGCGAACAGCAGCGGTAGCTGGTTGATGCCGGTCTGCGGCAGTGTATCCGCCTCGATGACTTCGGGGGACACCTCGACCTCGGCGTTGAGGAAGTCCACTACTTCCTCTCCGCCCGGGGGCAGCGCCACATCCACGCTGTCCGGCGTGATGGCCATCATCTTCTCCGGGTCGTAGGTCTCGGTCACGGTATAGTCTCCAGCCTCCAGCAGGAGGAAGGTATAACTACCGTCCTCGTCCGTCACCGTCTCAATGCTCACCAGTTCGCCCCTGACGGTCTTGCCGGTGAGCTTGATGGGCATGCCCGCCTTGGGCGTGTCCTTCTCCGGGTCGAGCAGCTGGTCTCCGTCGTCCAGCCACTTGTTCACGACGATCCTGCCGTAGAGCGCGTTGGCGAAGATGACCGATATGCTCTCTCCCGCGCCCACGACCACCTCGACCCTTATGGGACGGGTGAAGTAATAACCGGAAGGAACGGTCTCCGAGACCACATACCTTCCCGGGATCAGGTCGTTGAAGACGAAGCTGCCGTCTTCACCGGTGGTGGTGATGGCGATGACATCGACGTCCAGCCCGACCAGGGTGATCTCCACTCCCTCGAGACCGCTCTCGGTGGCATCCTGGGCACCGTCACCGTCTTCATCGAGGTATTTCAACCCCTCGATGCGCCCGTAGGGGCAGTTGCCGAAGTCCACCACGGCTCCCTCTCCGGCCGAGAGGACCACTTCCACCTCGATGGGAGTGCAGGCGAAGTAACCCTCCTTGCCCTCCTCTACCACCGTGTAGATTCCGGGCTTGAGCTTGGTGAACTCGTAGTAGCCGTCCTCACCGGTAACAGTGGAGGCGATGAGCTCTCCGGGCGGGTTGCCCTCGTAGAGGTTGATGGTGATGCCCGCGATGACCACCGTCTCGTCCTCGCCCCATATCCCGTCCGCGTTGGCGTCCAGCCACTTCTTGCCGGAGATGGAACCGTAGGGCGCCTCGGAGAAATAGACCTGCACCGTCACGGCGTTGACCACGTCCACCTCGACGGTGACCGGGCTGATGGGATAGTAGTCGGGCACCGTGGACTCGTCCACGCTCACCGTGTAGGTGCCCGGCTTGAGGCCGCCGAAGAAGAAATGTCCTTCTGCGTCGGTGATGGCCACGCGGGGCGCGCCCAGGTCCGGGGGAGGATCGAGGATGATGGCCACGCCGGCCAGCCCCTCGTCATCACCGTCCATTATGCCGTTCTCGTCCTTGTCCCAGTACTTCCATCCCTCGATGGCGCCGTAGCGGGCGTTGAGGAAGTCCTTGTCCTCGACGTCCCCGCTCGTCAGCTCCACCGGGACGAACACGCCGCCCTCGGGGCTGATGATGTACCAGTCCTCCAGCAGCGCTGGTGTGAGTATCTCCTGTACCTTGTAGGTACCGGGCTTGAGCCCCGTGAACTCGTAGTAACCGCCGGCTCCGGTCACTGTCGAAGCCAGGAGATCGAACTCGCCGCTGTTCTCGTTCCAGATGAACAGCTGGATCTCGACTCCCGGCACCCCCGGGTCTTCCCCGCCGATCTCGGCGTCGCCGTCGGCGTCCTCGTACTTATGCCCACTGATGCCGAGGTATAGCGCGTTGAGGAAGTCCAGGTCCTCGACGCTCTCGCACTCCAGTTCCACGGGGACGAACACGCCGCCCTCGGGGCTGACGATGTACCAGTCCTCAAGGAGCTCCGGCGTGAGCACCTCCTGCACCTTGTAGTCACCGGGCACCAGGTCCGTGAACTCGTAGTAACCGCCGGCCCCGGTCACCGTCGAAGCCAGGTACTCGTATTCGCCGCTGCCCTCGTCCCACTTGAACAGCTGCACCTCCACGCCCGGCACGCCGGGGTCCCCGGCGTCGATGACGCCGTCGTAGTTCGCGTCCTGGAACTTGTGCCCGCTGATGCCGAGGTAGCGCTTGTTGAGGAAGTCCTTGCCGTCGACGTCCCCGCATCCAACCGGCACGTCCACGAAGGTACCGTCCGCGGGATAGCTGTACATCCAGCCGTCCTGCAGCACCTCCTTGACCGTGTACACGCCCTCGGGGAGGTCCTCGAAGCTGTACTCGCCCGCGGCGTTGGTCGTGGTGGTGGCGATGAGCGAACCGTCCTTGTAGAGCTCGATGGTCCAGCCCTCGAGCGGCTTATCCATCGCGGCGTCGTATACGCCGTTGCAGTTCACGTCCTCGTACTTGTGCCCGCGCAGGTGCGAGTTCCTGGAGAGCAGGAAGTTCTTGCTGAACCAGAAACAGGGCCACGGGCAGTTGTGGAGCTCGAGGTCGTAGCTGACCGGCCCGATGGGCGTGTACCCCTCCGGCACCTCCATGACCAGCCGGTAACGGGCAGAGGTCGTGCTGCCGCCGTATGCGCGCGGCAGGCCTTCCCAGATGACGTGCCCGCCGGGATAATAGACCGGTATGACCAGGGGGAGGAAGACGTTGTATCCCCAACCCGGTCCACTTATCTGGGACGGTGGCACGACCGGCGTGAGGCCGCCCCCGTCCTCGATATGGTAGAGCCTGAAGATGACGCCGTCGAGGAGCGGGTCGTCCCAGGTGAACTCGCCGTCGCAGTCCTCGTCCACCCTGACCACGCCCTCGATGATGCCGTCGTCGCACTCGGGCGGGACTTCCTTGTTGAAGAAGTCGACGCAGGTGATGTCCAGGTCTTCCTCAGACACCGTGACGTCAACGCTGGTGGGGGAGGTAGCCTCGGTCCCCAGGGGCAGGACCTCCTTTACCGTGTAATCGCCGGGGGCTAGGTCCGTGAAGGAATAGCTCCCGTCCGCTGCCGTGGTCGTCTGGGCTACCTTGGCGCCGTCCTTCCACAGCTCGATCACCACTCCCGCCATGGGGAGGTCGCCCGCGCTGTAGCCGCCGCTTGCGTCCACGTCGTTGTACTTATGGCCGGAGATGGAGCCCTTCAGCTCTATTTCGATGACCTTATTGAAGAAGTCCTTGCCCGTGACGTCCAGGCAGTTCTCCGTCACCGGCGCCGCCAGCTTGGTGGGCGAGGTGGCCTCGGTCCCCGCGGGGAGGACCTCCTCTACCTCGTAGTTGCCGGGCGCCAGATCGCTGAAGGAGTAGCTCCCGTCCGCGGCCGTGGTGGTGGAGTCGATGACCTGCCCGTCCTTGAGCAGGTTGATGGTCACTCCGGCCAGGGGGAGGTCGCCCGCGCTGTAGCCGCCGCTCGCGTCCACGTCGTTGTACTTGTGGCCGGATATGGAGCCCTTGAGCTCCTCGTCGGGGGCGTTGCCGATATAGACGGTCTTGCACTGATCCCAGCATATATCGATAGTGTAGGAGGCCTTGTCGGTGGGGTGGTAACCTGCGGGGACAACCTCGGCCACAATATATGTGCCGGGCAGGAGCCCGTCGAAAACGACCTTGCCGTCGCTCCCGGTCACCTTGGGGTTTCCACCATTGATGGTGACGGTCACGCCGGCCATGCCCGTCTCGCCCTTGTCCATCACCTTGTTCTCGTTGGCGTCGAGGAACTTGATGACGATGATCTTGCCCTTTTCGCACAAGATCCCGCTCTGCGTCTCCTCGAGGACCGCCTTTTCAGTGGTCTCCCCCCCGTCCGGGGGCGGGTTCTGCTCCGGTGTGATGACTGCCGCACCCTCCGCCATCACGCTTCCGGCACCTGCCTTTGACGCAGCGCCGTTTCCGGCCAGGGCGGAGACGATCCCGCCCAGAAGCGACATTAGTACCAGTGCCGTGATGGAGACGAGTGCCAACCACCTGGTCGACTTGCTCATTGACGTCACCTCCGCAATAGTGCCTTTCCCAAGATCGGGACGCGGCGCTCGCTTTAACGTCCGGTTTCGCGAGCGCAACATCCGAAGAGTGCCAGTGGGTGGTTTCGGGAGGTTCCTTCCGGGGTCTGTTCCAGATATCTACGCCGAGTGAGTTCTGGCCACGACCGGAAAGCTTTCCCTTTTCCCTGCCCTTCTACCCCTTCTTGCGTCCTCCTTTTGTCTGCCCGTCTTACTTGTCTGCCTATACTTGTATGAAAAAACCCGACCGCTTAAAACGATCGGGCCGGTTTCACCACTAGCTCCCCGCAGCACTGGTAACCATGTCACGCGCTACGGATCGTCGCTTCCCTATCGTGAGCTGCTATCGCTATCTATGGCAACTACATTATAACCGAATGGTTTCGAATTGCAAACTGTTTTATGTATGGTGACGCTGCTCTTTCGACGGCGGCGGTCACCTCATGGCGTACCGCGCGGCTCCTGATAGGCGGCGTTAGGGAAGGGCAGGGCGGACACGAAAGGCTCGGGAGATGGCAGTTCCGGCTGGGTGACCTCCTGCTCGGCCTGGTAGATATTGTACAGGCTCCCCGCCATGCCCATGTAGAACCACATCAGGGTGACCATGGGGATGGCGAAGAGCAGCCAGGCACCGAACATGTTGGACACGGCGAAACCGACCATGCCCAGGATGAAGGCCTCGGCGTTGAAGTAGATGAAGGGATCGTTCTTCGACCCGCTGCGCGCCTTGAACAGGACCATCCAGTAGAGGATGAACACCAGCAGCAGGGCGCTGAGCCCGACCACGCCATGGGAGACCATATAGGTGAGCCAGACGTTCTCCACCGCGGCCCAGGTGTAGCGCAGGTTGTTCTCGATGATGCGCTGCCCCTCCATGCCCATTCCGATGCCGAAGAGCGGGTGCTCCAGGAAGTAGTCCAGGGCCAGCTTGTACTGGTACATGCGTGAATCGGCGGCTTCCTTGGCGCTCAGGCCGCTGAAGCGCTTCTTCACGAACTCGGGCGGGTTGAGCATGACGAAGATGAGCGCGAAGACCAGCAGCACGGTGACCAGCACCAGCCACATGCGGCGGTCGAAGAAGCCGAAGATGCCGTAGAGGAAGGCGATGACCCCGGCGGCCACCCAGGCCGCACGCGAGCCGGTGAGGAAGAGGGCGGCGAGGTTTATCCCCAGGGCCACGAGCAACAGCAGCCACAGCCGGTAGCGTTGCAGGCGCCAGGTAAGGCTGAGGAAGCTCACGAAGAAGGGCAGGGCGAAGACCAGGTACCCTCCCAGGATGTTGGGGTGAGCGAAGGTGGAGTTGATGCGGTAGGCCTGGGCGCTGCTCTCGCCCGCGACGTAGTTGATATCGGCCGGGTAGCCGAGCCTCTTCAGCACCTTCTCGTTGAACTGGTTGGACCAGGTCTCGCCCAGGGCTTTTTGCACCAGCCCGAAGGCGGCGATGAGGGTGAAGCAGACGAGCATGGCAACTATCAGCACCTGGAACTGCCTGCGGTTCCTGACGATGTAGATCATCATGAAGAAGATGTAGAAGAAGAAGGTGGTGCGCACGAAGCGGAAGAGCACCAGCAACCCCTCGGCGTCGTTGATGAGCCCGATGAAGCAGGCCAGGATACTGGTGAGCACGTAGAGGGCCACCCCGATGGAGATGGGGCTTCTCACCAGGTCCCTCACGTCGTCCCAGTCCTTTTTCCACACGCTGATGAGGATTTTTATGAGCACGGCGAGAAGGACCATGGCCATGATGATCTCGTGCACGTTGAAGTGGAGCCCCCGCGTCTCCCCGACGATGGCCACCTGGATGCCCAGGTTCCAGTTGGGCCCCGCCTGGGGGATGATGAGGTTGGAGATGAAGGCCAGCACCACCCCGAAGAAGGGGTAGAACCACACGATGACCAGCAGGGCCACCCCCCCGAGGACCCCGAAGAGGATGAGCACCGGCAGGCGCGAGGACATGGCGCCGACCAGCAGCCCCAGAAAGCCGATGACGGCCAGGAGCGCCATCACCCGTATCAGTGCGGGTGAGCCGGCCAGGGACCTCTTCTCCTCGCGTACCTTCAGCTCACCCACCCCCCCTCACGGACCCGTAGAGCTCCAGGATGCGCCCGGCCGCGCGTTCCCAGGTGAAGGCGGCCGCGCGCTCGCGCCCCCGCGCGGACAGCTCCGCCGCCAGGCCCTCATCACCGGCCAGGCGCTCGAGGCCAGCGGCTATCTCCGCCGGCTCCAGGGGGTCCACCAGCAGCCCGGCGTCTCCCACTACCTCGGGTATGGAGGATACGCCCGATGCCAGCACCGGCGTACCGCAGGCCATGGCCTCGAGCAGCGGCAGCCCGAAGCCCTCGTAGAGGGAGACGCACACGAAGGCGTCCGCCCCGCTGTAGAGGGCGGGCAGGTCATCCTCGCGCACGAAGCCGGTGAGAACCACGTTTTCCTCCAGCCCCAGTTCTTCCACGGTATCGGTCAGGTAGCCCTCGAACCCCCTGGCGTCCCCGCACAGCGCCAGGCTGTGGACAGCGCCCGTGGCGAGGAGGAAGAGCTTGAAGCCGGCGAGCATGTTGCGCAGGTTCTTGCGGGGGTCGAAACCGCCCAGGTAGAGGAAGTATGGCGCGGCGATGCCGTAGCCCTCGCCCACCTCCCGCAGCTTCTCCGCGTCCTCGACGGGACGGTATTCCGGCGTCACCCCCTCGTGGACCACGGCGACGCGCTCCCCGGGGATGGACCAGATGCGCTCGACGTCGCGGCGGGTGTTCTCGGACACCGCCACCACCAGGCGCGCCCGCCGCGCCGCGCGCCTGTGTGCCAGCATCCACGCCCACGCCGTGGGCCCGAGGTAGGGACCGCGCAGCACCAGCAGGATGAGGTCGTGCACGGTGACCAGGCTGGGGACGCGCAGGAAGGGGGTCATGTTGTGGTCCATGGCGTGGAAGAGGTCCACCCCGGATGAATTCACGGCCCGGGCCATGCTCAGGTGGTCCGCCAGCAGCCCCGCGTAGGACAGGCCTTCGACATGGCGCATGGAGCGCCACTCCACCCTGCCCAGCACCCCGGCGTCTAGGAGCCCCGGTTCCGGGCCCTCCCCGTAACCGAAGAGGGTGAAGGCGGTATCCTTGCCCGCCGAACCAACCAGGGCCTCCGTGAGGCGCGCGGTGTAGCGTCCGATGCCGCGCGTGCGGTTGATGTTGCAGAGGCCGCGCGCGTCGATCCCCACCCTCACGGCGCCTTCCCCCTTCCGGGCGCGGGGCCCTTCACGGCGCGCAGGAAGAGCAGCTTGCCCTTCATGGCAAAATATGGTATGCGTTCCAGGCGCAGGGCGAAACCCAGGTCGCCGCGGTAGAGCGCCGGCAGCTTGAGGTCGGGCAGGAGAGTGGAGACCTCGCCCACGGCGAAGCCCGCCTCCTCCACCAGGGCTGACAGGGCCGCGGGGGTGAAGGTGCGGCGGGGCCGGGAAGAGGGCCTCTGCTCGGGGCCCCCGAAGAGGCCGTTGCGGGCCGCCAGGACCAGGGCTCCCCCGTCCCTGAGCGCCCCATGCCAGGCGCGCAGCGCCGCGGCCGGGTCCTCCACCTCGTCCAGGGTGAACTGCGCCGCCACGGCGCCGAAGCCGCCGGGCGCGGAGGGCGGAGAGTCGGGGCCGCCCACCAGGCGTTCGTATCCCTCCGCCACCAGGGGTGACTCACCCGCCACCCCCCCGGGGCTCCCCGGCTCCAGCCAGGTGACGCGGACGCCGTCCCGACCGGCAAGACGCCGCGCCAGCATGCCCTCGCCCTCGCCCACCAGCAGGATGTCGCCCTGTACGGTGTCCAGCATGCGCAGCATGCGGACAGTGCGCAGGCGCGCCTCGCCGCCGCTTTCGCGGGGGACGGCGGTGGCCATGAGGCTGGTGCAGAAGAGGTATCCCAGGGGCCGCGCGAAGAGCACCCCCATCATCGCCTTCTCCCAGCTCTCAGGGTCGATGCCCTCCAGGAAACTGCGCGGCCTCACCGCCGCCTTGAATCCCGCCGCGGTCAGGCCGCGGTAAAGGGAGAGGGGGTCCTGCTCGTTCACGTGCATGATGTCGTCGTACTGCCCGCGCAGGCTCTCCGGGAACTCACGGCGCAGCAGGCGGCGCGCCGCCTCGCGCACCAAGGGATACCCGAAGCGGTAGAACCAGGTGTTGGGCCCGGTGTGCACGACGAGGCGGCCGCCAGGACGCAGCACCCGCTTCACCTCGCCCAGGGTATGCTCTATCTCGTGGGGGTGGAGGTGTTCGTATACGTCCACCAGGAAGACGGCGTCGAAGCTGCCGTCGGGAAAATCCAGCCCCGTGGCGTTGGCCAGGAGGAATTCCACCCGTTCCCGCAGCTCCGTGTCCAGCTTGGCCAGGCGCTCGCGCGAGAGCTCGATGGCGGCCTGGGCGTAGTCGATGCCCACGGCGTACGCCCCGCGCCGCGCCGCCTCGCACACCAGTTCGCCGCGTCCGCACCCTATGTCCAGGATGCGCCTGCCGCGTAGGTCTCCCGCGGAGTCCAGCGCCACCTCGATGCGCTCGGGGAGCCGTTCCGCCCCCTGCAGGAAGAGGTCGTACCCCTCGCAGTCGGTGGTGAAGTACTCGCGCGTGTACAGCTCCGGTGAGACCGGCGCCGGCCTGTCGCGCTCATCGCTCGGCATACTCATCACCCCACGCGGGCATTGGCCGGGCTGGTGCGGCCCCGCCGCGCCCGCTAGACATACTCCTCGAACCAGGCGAACATGAGGTCCCACACCTCCAGCCGGCCCGCGGGATCGACGACGCAGTGGGCTTCGTCGGGGTAGAGCTTGATCTCCACCGTCTTGCCGGCCGCTTGCAGCGCGTCGTAGAGCCGGCGCGCCTGGTCCACGGGGCAGAGGGGGTCCTTTTCGCCGTGGATGAGCAGGGTCGCGGCCTGCATGGAATCGACGTAGTTCAGCGCCGAGCGCACGGCGTATTCCTGCGGGACCTGCTCGGGCGTGCCGCCCACCATTGGCAGCATCTCGTTGAGGACGTTCTTGACGTTGGGGTCGGGGGAGTTGATGCCGCTGTTGTAGAGGTCAACGGCGTCGTAGAAGCCCGCCTCGGCCACCACCGCCTTGATGCGCGGGTCGCGCTCCGCGGCCAGCACCGACACCGCGGCGCCGTGGCTCTGGCCGTAGAGGCCGATGCGCCCGTCCGCGATGAGCCCCTCCGATTCCAGGTAGTCGATGGCCGCGATCACGTCGTCCACCTCCCCCTTGGCCCCCTCGTGGCTGCCCTCTGACATGCCGCTGCCCCGGAAGTCGGGGTTGAAGACCAGGTAGCCCTGGTCCCGTATGATCAGGGCCACGTCGCTGAAGTCTCCGGCGGTGCCGAAACCGGCGTGGCTGACGATGATGGTGGGCCAGGGGCCGCTGCCCTCGGCGGGGCGGAAGAGCAGGCCGGAGACGGTCAGACCGCCCGAGCTCGGGTAGTACACCCGCTCCGCCACCTTCTCCATGTCGGCCATGGCGTCGTAGGTCGCGTCGATTAGCTCGTCCGCCCTGGAATAGTCGCCCTGGTTATAGGCGTCCAGGGCCTCCAGCCACTTGGCCCGCGCCTCGCGTACGTCGTAGCCCTCGCCCGCCTTCTGGGCGATCTCGTTGGCGCAGGCCAGTCCCCTCACGGTCACGCCGGCCTGGTCGATGATCTGGCCCAGGACGCAGCCGCATCCGCTCGACAGCAGGCCGGCGGCGAGGATCACCAGCGCCGCCAGATACAACTTGCATCTCCGGCCGAATGTCATCACTTGCCTCTCATTCCGAACACCGGACCGGTCACCTTCACACCGTAAGCAGCTCGTTCAGTTCCTGCAAGCCCTTTCTGCTCAGGGCCTTGGTCACGATGGCCAGTACTATATAAACAATCGTCAGCGCGGCCGCAATGATAAAGGCGGCCTGCAGCGCGCTCGCGAAGGTGTCCTTGCCCACCGCCAGCGCGCTGTTTAGGACGAAGGCGATACCGTAGAGCGTTCCCAGCATGAGCGCGGGTACCCCCGCGAAGCGGAGGAAGTTTATACGGTGCTCGAGGTCGCGTGACAGCTTCCAGTAGAGCAGGCAGAAGACCACGCACTCGCTGAGCAGCACGCTCGCCGCGGCGCCAATATATCCCCAGATGGAGATGGCCACGATCCCCAGGACGGCCTTCAGGGGGAGGCCGAAGAGGACCACGATGGAGATGGTCTTCTGCTTGTTGATGACGATGAAGAAGGGGTAGCTGACCGCGGTCATGAAGGTGAAGGTCATGGCGGCCATGGTCAGCCAGGTGGCGGGCCAGGCCTCGATGTACTGGAATCTCTGCAGCACCAGGACGGGACGGGCCAGCACGGGGATGATCACCACCAGCGGCACCACCAGGAGCAGCGCGTAGTGGATGAGGCGCTCCCACACCTGCCCCAGCCGGTCGGGATGCTTGCCGCCCACCTTGGAGACAGCCGGCAGCACCGCCATGTTGAGGGCGAGGGTCAAGAACACCAGGGCCTTCGCGAACATGCCGGCGGCGCTGTACAAGCCCACCTCGGTGTCTCCCCTGATCCAGGAGATGAGAGGGACGTCCATGCCGGCGTAGATGGTCACGCCCGCGGCGACGATGGCCAGGGGCCATGCGCTAACCAGCAGGTAGCGCCAGAACCTGCCGTCCATGGTGAAGGGGCCGATCCTGGTGACCAGGGCCGGCTCTTCCGGCGGGGGGGCCACCGGTGGTTGTTGAGTTTCCTCCCCGGCGCCTGCGTCCACCTTCTCCGTCTCCTCGGACAGCCCGGCATAGGAGTAATCCGCGAGCAGCGCCTCCATGGCCGCGTCGCCGAACGGCACCGGCCCGTGGGTGACCGCCTCGGCCACCACCATGTCGCTGATCTCCGCCTCGGCAGGTTCCGTCCGGCGCAGGACGCGCCGGTAGAGCAGGTAGAGGTGGAAGATGGAGTAGATGATGGTGATGATGTAGATGAGCACCAGGTAGACGAGGACGTTTTCGAAGCCGGCGGTGACCACGTAGATGGACATGGCCACCTTCATGATCCCCATGATCAGGTAGACCAGGGCCACCACCCCCAGCCTCTCCAGGGCGATGAAGTTCTCGCACAGGGAGTTGGAGAACGGCTGCTCGACCAGGAGGCAGAAGGCGATGGTGAAGACCACCCAGAACTTGTCCCCGGACAGCCCCCCCGACCCCTGCACGGCCAGGCTGATGAAGTTGGTCAACATGAGCAGGGAGAAGGCGATGAGGCCGAGGAGGAAGCGCAGCGACACGATGTTCGCGAAGTAACGGCGCAGCCGGGAGACCTGCTGGGAGACGTCGCGGATGGATATGTTACCGAGGCCGAAGTCCGGTATCACCTGGAAGATGGTGTAGAGGGTGAAGGCGTAGGTGTAGATGCCGGCCGCTTCCGGGCCCAGGTTGCGGTTGATGATGATGGCCAGGATGAAGGTGAGGCTCGAGGTCACGATCCTCGCGCCCACCAGGGCCGCGGTGTTCTTCGAAAGCCGGGCTACCCGCTCCATCTCTCGCTCACAACCTCCATATAAGCGGGGTCACCCCCGGACATGGGACTTCGAGAATCGCGCTGGGCGGTCACTATGCGCACCAACCACAGTCACCCATATCCCGGGCTGACCCCAGGTCATTCCTTTCCTATTCCCAGTCGCCGCCCTCTTCCTCACCGGGCTTTGGCGCCGTGCCCCCGCCCCTTCCGGCCGCCTTCCTGCCGCCCCGGCCATCCAGGCGGAAGCGCCTCTTCTCCTGGCGCCTCACGTCCTTCTCGCCTTCCCCGGCCACGCCCGGCCCCGTACCGCCGGACTGCCCGGGGGCGGGAGGGGCGCCGGCGGGCGTGGGGAACGATAACCTTGCGCCCGCGTCCACCAGCATCTGCTTCAGGCGGCGCTGCGCTTCCTCCTCGCTTATGCCCGCGTACTCTCCCTCGCGGCGCATCATCTGGATGATGGAAGCGGTGATGCGCCCAACGCTCTCGTCACCGATATTGTAGCGGCGCAGGAAAGAACGGTAATAGATGGTGATCGCGGCCGTCGCCGATTCCCGGACGTCCGCCTTGTCGGAGTTGAGGGCCCGCAGCCAGTTCTTGGGGATGGGGGCGCCCGTCTCCCCCATGCGGCGGAAGTCCTCCGCGACGCTCTCCTTGATCTTCTGCAGCCCGTCCTGGGCGGCGGCGGGGGTATGGTCCCACGAAGGCGGGGGTGAGGGCGTGGAGGCGGACGGTGCGGCGCTGGACGCTTCCCCGATGTCCTCCGCGACCTCCTCGAGCACTTCCTCCTCGACCGCCTCGGCCAGGGCCGCGTCGGATATTTTCGCCATGGCCATGGCCGCCGTTTCCGTGGGTGGCCTCTCCTCCGGCCGTTCCCCGGCCTTTTGCGCACCGGTGGCCAGCGTGGCGGAGGACACCGCGGCTGAGGCCGCGGCCGCCGTAGCTGCGGCTGCCTGTTTCTTGTCCTGCCGTTCCCTGGCGCGCCCGCTCTTCTTTTCCCGGGGTACGGACGGCTCCGCCTCGGCAACCGGCGCCGCTGCCACGGGGGGAGCGGCAACCGGGGCGGCGGGCGCTCCGCCTTTTGCCTGCGTCTCACCCCGCGCGGGCTTTGCCTCGCTGGTGCGCGGTGCGCGCTCGCGGCCCTTGACCTTCACGTTCGCCAGCGTTACCCCCGTGGGCACGATGCCCAGGCGTTCAAAGCTGAACATGGCCTCCTGGGCGGCCTTGCGCGTGCAGTGGTCGGCGTCTATGATCACCAGGCTCGCCTCGGCCTGCGCGGCGACGACCGCCGCGTCCACGGAGCCGGTGAGGGGAGGTCCGTACAGCAGCACCTTGTCGAAGCGCAGCTCCTGCTCGCGCAGCCCCTCGGCGAACGCGGGCAGGGAGAGGAGGTCGGTGGAGTTGTCCCTCCTGGAGCCGGCGGGGAGGAAGGAGAGGTTGGCTATCCTGGACGCGACTACAGCGCCCCCGAGGGCATCCCCCTTCTGCAGCGCGTCCGAGAGGCCGGTCTTCTCGGCGGCCTCCATGAGCCTGGAGAGGGCCCGCCCCCGCAGGTCGCAGTCCACCAGCAGGATGTTGCGCCCGGTGTTGGCGATGCTGGCCGCGATGTTCGCGGCCACGGCGGCCCCCGCCTCGAAGGGGATGGCCGATGCCACCAGTACGGACGCCGGCGACCCCTCGGGGGGCATGATCAGGCTGGAGCGCAGCTCGGAGTAGGCCTCCCAGGTACGCGAGCCCTCTCCGAAGGAGGAGAGGAGGGCCGTGCTGCGGGCGCCCTTCTCCCGCGGCAGCACTCCCAGCATGGGCAGGTCCAGGGTCTCCTCGACCTCGCGGGGGTTGCGGAAGCGCGGGTTGAAGTATTCGATGAGCAGCACCAGCACCAGCCCGATGACCAGCCCGACGAAGAAGCCCAGCCCGACATAGGCGAAGGTCTTGGGCTGGGTGGGCTTCTCGGGGACGACGGCGCGGTTGGTGAAGACGATGTTGCCGTTCAAGAGCAGCTTCTTGAACTCCTCGTCGTAGAACTCGGTGGTCTGGTTGGTCTTGAGCACCATCACGTCCCCCCAGGCGTTGGCGATGTCCGCCACCCGGTCGGGCTTGCTGTCGCTGAAGGTGATCTTCATGGAGGTGGAGTTGGCCTCCGGCACGGCGCTGACCTTCTTCAGCAGCTCCTCGGGGGAGACCTCGATGCCCTGGTTGGCCAGGCGGACGCTGACCGCATCCGCCACCCCGATGCTCTCGGCATAGTTGGCGATGGAGGGCATCAGGGCGATATAGGCGGCCTGCACCGTGGCGTCGGGCAGTTTCGTGGTCGGGTTGATGGGCGCGGTGGCCGACATGGCCGTCTCCACCTTGTACACCGGGGACTGCACCTGGGCGATTACCGCCGCCACCAGGGTCGATAAGAGCACCATGGCGATGACGATCCAGATCCTCTTGGTGATCGCCGGGATGATATCCTGAACTTTCATACTCCAACCTTTCCCATGGCCGCTCGCTCATCTGCGCCGCGCGAGAGGACCTTGTCCCGCTGATAAAGCCCACATTTGGACGGTCCCCCCACCAACAGGGTTCATTATAACAGCAATATCGGCGCCGGAGTCCCGCGGCTCAAGGGCTGGCCGCCCCAGCCCGCGCAAGGAGTTCCCGCCCTGCTTGCCGGGGTGTAACCCCGCGCCTCGGCAGGTCATATACATGCATGGAGCCGCCGTGGCCACGCCCGCGCCGGGTCGGGCTCAATATAAGCTGGTTTTGGACGATTATTCTTTGTATATAGAGGAAAGCCGGCGATGCAAGGGCATTCCGCGAGGGCGAAAGGAGCTGGGGTTAGATGGACTGGGAGAACTATCTCAAACTGGCCAGGGGTTACTCCTTCCTGGCGCGCAATATCCTGGCGGGCAAGGTGACCAACAAGGTACTGGACCTCGTGGCTTTCCTCGACTACCGCCTGCTCATGCTGCTCTCCATGTGGCACCCGGACGCGGAGTCGCGCAAGAGGCTCCTGAAGAAGCGCGGGGTCAACGTCGCGGACACCGCCTGGATCGACCTGGGGGTATGGATAGAGATGACCACGCCCCAGTCGGTGTTCATCGAGGACTACGCGAAGGTGGCGTACGGGGTGATGATCCACGCCCACGACGCGGCCGTGAACTCCGTGGGCGACCTGCCCATGCGGGTGATGACCACCACCATCGGTTACAATTCCGCCATCGGTTCGGGCTCCATCATCATGCCCGGGGTGACCATCGGCAAGCACTGCGGCGTGGTCCCGGGGTCGGTGGTGACCAAGGACGTGCCCGACCTCACCGTGGTTGGCGGCGACCCCGCGGTGAAGCTGATGTCATCCACGGACCTCGGCGTGGCCTGGCAGGCGGACCTCAAAGTAAGGCCGGAACTCTACTACGACCACCCCAACCCGGCGCGCGCCCCCTCCACGCCCATAGACCACCTGCTCACCTGGCGCAAGGAGGGGGTAAAGGTGCGTGACGCCAGCGAGCTGAGGACCGGTACTCCCTTCGACCTCATCCTCGACGCCCGGGAGGCGATGAAGAAGAAAAAGGGATAGGCGGTGTGTGCTGGATAGCTTGGTCGGGGATCGAGAAAGTGCGGCAAGGGCTTGCTGCTTGCATCCCGACTGGCATGGCGGCCTCGCTGGATGACCTGGCTGGCGAAGCTCTGTCGTAACCCCCTGGTCCCGTAAGTGGGCCCTTTATCTCCCCGCCGCCGCCTTGAAGACGGCCAGGGTCTCTTCCGCGGCCTTGCGCCACGAGAAGGTGGCAGCCCTCTCCATGCCCGCGCGGGAGAGCCTGTCCCGCAGGGAAGCGTCCCCCATGACCTCGCGGATGGCGGCGGCCATCTCCCCGGTGCTCTCCGGGTCGAAGTACGCGGCGGCGTCACCGGCCACCTCGGGGATGGAGGTGGTGTTGGAGCAGGCCACAGGCGCGCCGCAGGCCATGGCCTCGATGACCGGCAACCCGAATCCCTCGTAGAGGGAGGGATAGACGAAGAGGCCGCAGGCGTTGTAGAGGAGCAGTAGTTCCTCCTCGGAGACGTAGGGCACGTGCTTGACGCGTTCCTCCATGCCGCAGCGGCGTGCCGTCCCGGCGATGTCCACGGGCGGGCTGAAGGGGGCGGGGGTCCCCAGGATGAGCAGCTCCAGGGGCGCGTCCAGCTCGCCGGAGGCCGCGGAGACCGCCGCAATGAGCCGCTCCAGGTTGCGGCGGGTATGTATGGACCCCGCCGTGAAGAGAAAACCGGGTGCCAGCCCGAATCTCTCGCGCACCGCGTCAAGCCTCTCCGCGTCGCGCACCGGCACGAAGAAGGCGTCGGCCGCCTCCCTGATGACCGTCACGCGCTCCTCGGCCACGCCCAGGACGCGCACGATGTCGCGCTTGGAGTGATCGCTCACGGTGACGATGCGCTCGGCCTTGGCCACTTCGCGCCAGAAGAGGTCATCAAAGCGGAAGCGGCGGTCCATGACGAACCATTCGGGGTGCACCTTGAAGGTGATGTCGTGTACCACCACCACCGCCGGGCACAATTTCACCAGCGGGAGAAAATATGAGGGGGAGAAGTGCAGGTCCACCCCGTCCCGGCGCATGGCCAGGGGGAGGCGCAGGTGGCGCCAGAGCAGGGAGGGGCGCATGGTGATGCTCTTTATCTCCAGGTTCGGTGAATCGAACCCCAGTGGTGCGATGGGTCCCGAGGTGTAGACGATATAGCGGTTCTCACCCTCGAGCTTTACCATCTCCCGCAACAGGTTCATGAGGTAGCGGGCCACCCCGTACCTCTCCCCCTGCAGGGTGCGGCCCTCGATACCGATGATCACCTTCGCGCTCCTTTACTTGCGAGCACCACCAGCATCTCCGCCTCCATCTCGCGCACCTTGTCCCGCAGGTCGAAACGTTCGGCCACCGCTCTCTTCCCCGCCTTCCCCATCTTGGCGGCGCGCGCGGGGTCCGCGAGCAGCCCGCGGATGGCCTCCGCCATGGCCGCTGCGTCCCGGGGAGGGACGAGGAGGCCGGTCTCGCCGTCGTCCACGACCTCTCCCACACCGCCGCCGCGCGTCGCCACCACCGGCAGCCCCTGGGCCATGGCCTCGATGATCACCAGCCCGAAGGGTTCCGGCAGGACCGAGGCGTGCACCAGCAGGTCCATGGCGGCGATGATCTCCTCGACATCTTCCCTGAAACCGGTGAAGATCACCCTGCCCTCCAGCCCGTACCCACGCGCCATGGCCTTGAGCCCGTCCACGTATGACCTCTCTCCGAAGATGGCGTCCCCTACCAGCATGAAGCGCGCCTCGGGCAGGCTGGCGGCGACCTCGGCCGCGGCGGCGATGAAGTAGTCCGGCCCCTTCCAGTCCACCAGCCGGCCCACCATGCCGACCAGGGGGGCACCCGCGGGCACACCCCAGGCGGCGCGCACCTCTTGCCTGGCCGCCGCCGCGCGCGGGGGAAGGATGCCGTTGTGCACCATGCCCACCTTCGCCTCCGGTACCCCCAGGTCCACCAGGGCCCGCCTCACCACCTCCGAGATGGCCAGCACGCGGTCGGCGAAGAGGGAGGCCGAGGCGCGGAAGAGAAAGAGGTTTAAACGGCTGAAGGCGTCTCCGCTGGCGATATCGTGCAGCCTCCATATCACCGGCCTTCCCGCCAGCTTCCCCGCCATGCTGCCGTAGATGTCGGCCTTGGCGCTGTTGGTGAGCACGAGATCGTAGCCCTCCCTCCTGATGAGGGCGGCGAGGCCGCAGGCGGTGCGCGCCAGGTCCCAGGGGTAGGCGGCGGCGGCCAGGCGGTCCTTCCCGATGGACTTCCTCTTCACCTCCAGCAGCCGCGGGGAAGGGAAACCGATGTGGACGCGGACGAGGCGGCGGTCCGCCTCGCCGGTGAGGGGGCCGGGGTGGGGGCAGGCCAGGGCGGGGGTGAAGGTGTCGCGGTCCAGGCAGTCCAGGAACCCCAGCAGGGCGCGCTCCGCGCCGCCGATCTCCACCGCGTGGTTTACCACCAGGAGACGGTATTTCGCCACTGTAACCCCTAGGTCCTCACGGCCGACAGCAGCAGGCTGCGGCCTCGTTCCCGGAAATAAGGCAGGCGGTAGAACGCCCGCCAGGCGGGCACTCCCACGTGCACACTGATGGTGTCCCTGAGCAGGTGCGGGAAGACGGTGAACCACCGCTGGACATGAAAACCCGCCTTCTCGACCGTCTCCGCCAGCTCTTTCCCCTCGTAGATGTGGAGGTGGCCGGGGTCCTCGAAGATTTGGGGGCTGGCATAGAGGCGGTTGGGGGTGCAGGCGGCCATGATCCCCCCGGGGGCCAGCACCCGGCGCCATTCCGCGAGGGCCGCGGGGAGGTCGTCCAGGTGCTCGACGAGGTGATGGCTGAGCAGGCGGTCGAAGGAAACGTCCTCGAAGGGCAGGACGCCGGCGTCGGCCCGCACCACCCGGCAGGACGGCGCTGCGCGCCGGGCCAGGTCCACCGCATCCTCCGAGATGTCCAGTCCCACGGCATCGTGGCCCTTCCCTGCCAGGAAGGCGAGGAGGGCGCCTCCCCCGCACCCCACCTCCAGGATGCGGGAGCCGGGAGCGGGCCGGAGCAGGGAGTAGAGCAGCTGCGTCTCCACGCGGAAATCGCGCTTCGATTCGCGGTAGCGGTAGTATGACTCGCCGTACAACGACCGGACCTTTCCCGAGCTTATCTCCGATACTTCCTGCATCTTACCAAACGGGCCACGTCGGCAGGTAGGCGGGCGTGACCCAACGGCGGACAAAGGCTATATTGTTTCTTGCGGCACAAGCCGATTCGTATAGGTAGAAAACGGAGCGCGAAGAGGGGACAGGAGATGAGCGAACCCGGCAGGACAGGTCAATACAGGCCGACCATCAGCGCGGTCATCCCCAACTGGCACCGCAAGAACGACCTCCGGGAGGCGTTGCTGGCCATCAAGGCCCAGACCTACCCCGTCAGCGAGATCATCGTGGTCGACAACAACTCGCAGGACGGCACGCGGGAGATGATAGAGGAGGAGTTCCCGGAGGTCCTCTTCATCCAGTCTCCCCACAACATCGTAATCCAGGCCCTGAACATCGGGGCGAAGACGGCCCGCGGCGACGTCATCCTGCACCAGGACAATGACGGCATCCTCGCGCCGGACGCCGTGGAGCGCATGGTGGCGGCGCTGGCCTCGGACCCGCGCATCGCGGTGGTCCATTCCAAGAACCTCTATTACGACAGCGGCGAGGTCTACGACCCGTTGCGCTGGTTCACCGCCGAGGAGCACGCCTCGGACCGCATCTTCGACGTGCCAACCTTCCACGGCAACGGCGCCCTGATCAGGCGGGACGTCCTGGAGGAGATAGATTACATCGAGCCGGAGATACTGCTCTACCAGTTCGAGCGGAACATCTCGGCCAAGGCCATCGAGCGCGGCTACCGCATCGTCTACCTCCCCTCGGCGACCATCCGGCACAAGATCTCCAAGGAGGTGCGCAACCCCGGCCACCGCATGTACATCACCATGACCGGGGGCTGGTGGTTCCTGGCCCGTTTCTATCCCCTGGGTCCGGCCGTGAAGAAAGTCTTTTACTACACCGTCTTCTTCGTCCTGCAGTCCATCAAGTACCATACCTTCCGCTATTTCTTCCGGGGCATCTTCGACACCCTGCTGGGCCTGCCGCAGGTGCTCAGGGAGCGCAGCGTCCTCTCCAGAGAGACGGTGAAGTTCCTGGACAGCAAGCCCTACGAGGCTTCCATGTTGGTCTACGGTTCCCTGGACACGGCGAGAAGATGGCTCAAGGCGAAACGGTCCGGGGGCGGGAGAAAGGAAGGAGGCGGCGGCGATGGCCGATGAGACTGGAGGCCACTTTCTCGACGATCTCAAGCTGGCGGTGAAGCGGAAGGGGGCCGGCGGCCTCATGCGGGACGTCTTCCTGCATCCCGGCAACCAGGCCATAGCCCTCTACCGCATCTACCGCATGCTCTACCTCAAGGGCCACATCAACCTGGCCTTCCTCGGTTACCGCCTGAATTACTTCATGTGCGGGGTGGAGATACACCCGGACGCCGACATCGGCCCCGACTTCCACCTGGATCACCCCGTAGCCACCCTCATCGGGAGGCAGACCCGCATCGGCAGGGGGGTGCGCATCTACTCGCACGTGGCCGTGGGCGCTGTGGGACTGCCGGAAAACAAGCCCTTCATGGACGTGCGCGACTACGTGCAGATCTATCACGGCGCCATGGTGGGGGGGAGCGCCACCATCGGCGAATATGCGCAGATCGGCCTCAACGCCGTGGTGTGGGACATGGACGTGCCGCCCTACTCGGTGGTAGCGGGCAACCCGGCCAAGGTGATCAGGGTGGAGGGCAAACGGGTCAACCCCGACGACTACAAGGGCTATAAGTACGACCCCGCCGACTTCCACGGCCCGCCGCCGGAGCACGACCCCGACGCGGAGCCCGAGCGCAGCGATGCCTGGACCGACCCCTCATCCTTTCTCGACAAGAAGAAGGCGTGAGAGGGAGCCGCTGCGAAGTCATAGCGGTCTTGCCCGCCTCAGCGTGACCGCTAGCTAAGGGGCGGTGAGGCGGTACAGCCAGGAAGGGCTCACTGCTTCTTGAAGCCCTCGATCACCAGCTTCGTGAAATCCTCGCAGGCCTCGATGATGTCGAACTTGCCGTTATGCAGGCACCACTCGTAGATGATCCCCCGGTAGCAGCGGACGTAGAGGTCGGCCATGGTCTCGGCGCTGACGTCGCGCCGCAGCTCACCCTGCTCCTGGCCCTCCCTGATCAACTGCTCGAGTATCCCGTACACGGGCCGCCTCGGGTTGGCCATATCCGGCTTCTTCTCGAGGGGATTGATCTGGCTGTGCCAGATGATCTTGGTGATCTTCACTCCCAGGTCGTTGACGTACGAGAAGCTCTTGGTGGTGAAGGTGACCAGGCGCCTGGTCGGGCTCTTCTCCTCTTTATTGAGTTGCTCTATCAGAACGGTATAGAAATCGTCTATCTTCAGGAAATGCTCGCTCAGCACCTGGCTCTTGGACTTGAAATGGTAGTAGAAGGTCCCCTTGGACACGCCTGCCTTCTCGCAGATGTCGTTGACGCTCACCTTGGTGTATCCCTTGCGGGTGAAGAGGCCCATGGCGGTGTCGAATATCCTCTGCCTGGTCTCGATCCGCTGCTGTTTCCGCTTGGTCGGTTTTGATGTGGCCAACCGCATCCCCCCTTGCCTTATCTCCAACGTGGGAGGCGCTCTCCACGACCCGCAGCATGCTAGTTCATGCCAGGTTCTATGGGGCGTTGTCTTTCATTATACAGCCCCTCCGCCGGAGGAGCTGTATGATCCGCTCGGGGCGGCCACGCCTAGCCGCTGGTCGTTGCGGTGGGAGAGATGGCCTTCACGGCATCCTGCATCTCCTCCACGGCGTCTTTTATATCATCGACCTTCGTTTCGAGGGAAGCGTCACTGGTAACGCCGGAGATGGCATCCTTTAGTCCCGCAAACGCGTCTTCGAGGTTTCCTATATCCTGGCCGGCTGACGATGCGGCGGTGACCACGTCGTCGTAGGCGCTCTCCACGTCCGCCCAGGCGGCCTCAAAGGTATCCATGCTCTCGTAGGTGCCGGTTTGCAGCATGACCGTGAGGGCGCTCTTCAGCTCCTGTACTTCCGGGCTGCTGGAGGTCAGCGACTGCACCTTCTCCGCCACCTCGCCGTCTCCGCAGCCGGCGAAGGTGGCTATCGCTCCCGCCAGCATGAACAGGACGACCACGGATGCCAGTATGCTCTTTCTCATCCTCCCACTCCTTCCTACCTCGGCGCCTTCCGGCGGATACGTTATATGGAGTTCAACGACCTGGGTCAGTGACTCCTTGCGTTAATCATACAATATTGTTCCATCCGGGGTGCCAAATATATCATGGGCTAGGGAATCCGGGGAAAAATCGTAGTAGAATAGCACGGTCGGGAAAGGGCGCCTTCATCGGGGATGCAGCCTCTTCTACGGTCTCCTGTCCATTGATCATGGAGGAGCCAGTATGGCCTGGAAAGAACGGTTGAACGAGAAAACAAAGCTCATCGTGCGGTGGTCGCGCAAGGCCACCCAACGTGCTGGACGTCTCTACGGGCACCTGGCGCAGAGATACGGCTTTATCGCCGTTATCGATCAGGCCATACGCAACTTCTTCCGCCATGGCATGAGCCTCCACGCGGGAAACTTCGCCTACTCGGCCTTCCTGGCCATTTTTCCCCTCTTCCTGCTCATCGCCGCCGTCATCGGCTTCATCTTCAGCTACAACTCCGACGTCATGCAGAAGGTCACCGAGGCCATCCGGAACGTGTTGCCGGATATGCCCTCGACCGTGAACGCGGCTTCGGAAAGCCTGGTGCGGCTGAGGAACGTGGTGGGCATACTGGGCATCATCGGCCTGCTGTGGACCATCAGCAAGATCACCTACGCCATCCAGACCGGTTTCGAGGAGGTCTGGGAGACCTACAAGAGGTCCTTCGTCAAGAAGAAACTCTTCGCTTTCGGGGTAATGTTTCTGCTGCTGCTGGTAGGTATCGTCGGGCTCGCCGTTACCTTCGTCTCCTCCCAGTTCTTCTCGTGGCTCAACCGCGAGACGGGCCCGGTGCTTTCAACCCTGGCCGTGGTATTCGGCGCGCTCTTAAGCCCCCTGGCTTCTACGCTGATCTTCGCCGTCCTCTACCGCAGGATCCCCCTGGTGAGGCCCGGCTGGAAGGAAGTGCTGTGGGGCGCCATCACCGCCGCGCTATTGCTTGACGCCGCCGAATACGGGCTGGGCATCTACTTCACCAAGATCTCCAAGAACCAGGCCCTTTACGGCTCGCTGGGGGTGGTGCTGGGGATCGTGCTCTGGCTCTACGTCGTGGGCATCCTCATCTTCCTCGGCGCGGAGATCGTGCACGTGTTGCAGCTGCGGTGGGAAACCGGTGGCGGGGGGATGGATGAGCCCCAGGGCGTGCAGCTCAAATTGCCCAGGGAAGATGTATGAGACCGGGACGGGCGGGGGCCCGTCCCGGTGAACCGTTCCTTCGAGCCGGCTGGTAAGCGTGCGCGGCCCGGTTATCCGTCCTCCGTCTGCTCCGCCGCGCCACCTCCCGGTGTTACCTCTTCCTCTTCCGCCCCTTCCTTTTCGGGCTCTTTCCCGGGGTCGACGCTTCCTTCCCCGCTCGGTCCCTCCGGGCCGTCACCGGGAGCCGCCTTTTCGGCCGGTCCCTCCTCCTCCGCCTCCGGCAGCTTGCCCCGCAGCAGCTCGCAGATGACGAGATAGATGAGATATATGCCCAGGACCACGATGACCTTGACGCCGCTGAGCGGGCGCATCAACCACAGGATCCCGAAGAGGACGGCGGCGCCCGCTACCCGCATGCCCCAGATATGGGCTGCGAAAAAGATCCCTACCGGGCCGGATTCCTTGCCCTCGAGGCGGCGTTCGCGCTGCAGCCTGAAGAGGTATCCCGTCTTGTCCCGCAGCCATAGCGCCCAGGCGTAGGGGCCGGCGATGGCGAATCCCACGGCGCCGACGATCCCCAGGACCAGCAGGCCCGTGTTCGCCTTGATGAGGCCCGTGGTGAGCTGGTTCCAGATCACGGTGGCCGCGTCCAGGTTGGCCGGGTTCCTGACCTGCCCCAGCAGCTCTCCCTTTGCCAGGTTGAGGACCATCAACGAAAGCGCCATGGCCACCGCCAGGGCCGCGGAGGAGATCATCAGGAACCTGCGGCGGTCCTCCGACACCAGCACCGCGGCGGCGAAGAGGACGAGGGCGATAAGGGGCAAGAACCAGTTCAGGGTATCGAGGATCTCAACTCCCGTCTTGGCCATGCCCAGCTGGTCGGACTCGAAGAGCACTATCTCCTTGCTGAACTGCGGGATGGGCACCCTTTCCAGGAAAGTGAGGCCGGCCTCCACCAGCCGGTCCTTGACGTTGGCCACCAGCTCCCCGACGTCCAGCACCACCTCACCGTTGCTCTCCAGGGTGATGGCTTTGTCTCCCCGGATGATGCCCACCGCGGTGGAATGGGTCACTTCCAGGATCTTGTACCAGACCGCTTCGAACTGTGAGCTGGTGAGGACCTCGTAGGTTATCTTGTTGGTCAGCGATTGCAGGCCGCTGGCGATGGGCCCGGCGATGAAGTCGAGCTGTTCCGGCAGGAACTCATTGAGGGCGTCCCGGATACGCTCCTGGATCTCCAGCGCGGTGAAGAGGCGGGCCGAGATCTCGTCCGAGAGTGCCTTGGCAACGGTCTCGTCACCAGCCAGCGGTCCAACCGTCTCGACGAATTGCTCCGTGTCCAGGAAGTTGGCCCGCGCCCACACGGCGATGGGGGAGAGGATGGCCATGAAACAGGCGAGGACTACGAGGATCCACGCCACGATGCCGCGCCATGGAAAGTGCCTTTCCCGGGACGCCCTCGGCGCATCCAGCTTCGCCTGCAGCTCAGCCTTCTCCGCCTTCAGCCGCGCGATCTCCGCCCTGAGCTGCTCCTCGTTCTCCCCCCCGCCGGGTTTCTCGCCGTTCATGGCTGCTCCCTCCGTTTAAGGCTCTTCCCCTCCGCATACAGCCGAAAGGCTGCTTCCTCGCGATACACCGCCAGTACCTATTCTTGCCACAGAGGCCCTGGATTAACCGTAAATCTGTACGCACGGGCATACGGGCGTCAGGTTACAGGCCGATTCGAAAACGACCGATGCTACCCTTCGCGATGGCTGTGGTCCAGAGCCGCAGCCGGCTGTCCTGTTTTGGGTACTCGCTCTACGCCGCCGTCTCTTCCTCGCGCCCCCCATAGGTGACGAGGCCGTAGATGATCAGCGTGTCCAGGGTGATGATGGCCAGCGCCCACAACGGATAGGCCCAGATGACCATGAACATGAGGACCATGTTGACTCCAGCCCAGATGACCCCGAACCAGCGGGCCCATTGCTGTTTGGCGAGGATGGAGAAACCCGCGCAGGTCCCGACGATACCGAGGATGAGATAGAACCACCCCCAGAAGGTCAGGTTGGCGAAGAGCACCTGGTTGATGAGGTACTCGTCCCTGGCCAGCGCCGTGATCCCCCAGACGATATTGAAGATGCCCACGACCACCAGGATGATGGAAGCGAAGACCATCCACCCGTAGCCCTTTCCCTCCTCCATTGCCTACCTCCTTCTATCAGGCAGCCACCATCTTTCCCAGTCTCTTTATCTGGAAGGCCTTGATGATGTCGGTGATCCCGGTGAGCAGGGCCCAGATGCCCGCAAAGACCAGTAGCATGTAAACCTTGGTGAACCAGAACTGCCCGGCCGCCCAGAAACCCAGCACGATCATGATGATCCCGGATACCAGCCCCCACCACCACAGGGGGTTGTCCTCTTTGCCGGCAAAGGCCTCGATGATCCAGAAGATCCCCACCAGGAGGAAGAGGAAGCCCAGTCCGTCCGCCAGCGCGGCGAAAGTCTCCTTGGGGTAGACGAAAGCCACGATTCCGGCGATGATGAACAGGATCCCGAAGACCACCCACAGCCATTTCCATCCCTCGGCGATGAAGGAGATGAAGAACTGTTGCAGCCCCGCGACGATGAACATTATCCCTACGATGATGCCGATGGTGGTCAGCGAGGATTCCTCGAACTGCAGGATGACCAGGGATACGACGATCCACAGGATCCCCATGACCAGTTCGATCCACCACAGTTTCGCGAACATCCCTACTGCCTCTCGCATCTCGGCGTCTTCCATACACACTCCTTTCTTATCGCGGTCGCTCTACGCGACCATGGTTAACAGGCCGCAGATCTTGATGCCCCATATATAAGGGTTTCGCCCAGGGTCCACATCTTCCTTCGACTCATTGTACCCTGTATAATGAGATTTAAACCGTGGCGTCGAGGCAAGCGCGAAAAACAGCCATACCCCTCTCCTTCTCGTGAAGGAGATATTGTTAAAACCGCCTTGCGCATGGGTAAGATAATTCCTGCGATGGCAGATGTCCGGCATGGGCGTCATGGGGACTGTTCCGGCGGGATTCCAGGGCCGGAAGCCCGTTGCCGGCTCTTATCGGGATAGATGGCAGAACAAGCGGCAGTACGCTTTGGATAGCGGCGTACCTGCCGGATGACGCAGGAGGTGCGGTATGGAACTCGGACCGGTAGACGTGGTGCTCGTCGCTTTCGGCGAGCCGAGATTCGACGGCAGCGTCCTCGCGGAACTGGAGATGCGCGCCGGACAGGGGGCGATTCGCGTCCTCGACGCCATGGTCATCGTGAAGGGGGAGGACGGGCTCGCGCTCACCCTGGACCTGGAGGACCTCGACCCGGAGGACAAGGCGGCCCTGGGCTTCATCGAGACGGGGACGCGCGGCCTCTTCGATTCCGATGACGCGGATACCCTCATCGAGGGCATGGTGCCTGGCTCCGCGGTGATGGCCCTGGCCATCGAGAACACCTGGGCCGTGGGCCTGCGCAACGCCATCCTGGGAGTCGGGGGAGAGGTCGCCATGACCTTCCGCATCCCGGGACCGATCATGGAAGAAGCCCTCGTCGCCATCGGCGTGGAGTAAAGGAGGCGCAAGATGCCAGGACTAGTAAGAGGAATGGCCCGCACCGCGGTCATCGCCGGCACCGCCCAGGCGACGGCAAACGCGGTCAACCGCAGGCAGGCCGAGAAAAACGTGGCGGCTTACGCCAATGCGGGGCAGCAGGTCTACGCGCAGCAGGCGCCCTCGCAGCCACCGCCGGCACCCGCTGCGAGCACGGATGACAAGCTGGCGCAGCTCGAGCGCCTGGGGCAGCTGAAAGCCCAGGGCATCCTCACCGAGGAGGAATTCGCGGCCCAGAAGGCGGCCATACTGGGGTAGGAACTCCGTTCTCTCCACCGTATCCGGACCTGGGCCGGATACGGTGGTGTCTTGGAGAAACCGACCTTTTCCAACTTCTTAAGGAGAAGCCGATGAGATCTGTCAGGTACGTGCCGGTGGCGGCGGCTGTGGCTATAGCCGTTTTTCTGGTGGGATGCGGCGGTGCGAAGGGGGGCTCGGGCGGAAAACTCGAGGGTATCAACTGGGCACTGCAGTCCATCACGGAGCAGGGCCAGGAGAAGGCGGTCAACCCGGAGTTCGGCATGGGCGCCCTCTTCGAGAACGGCAGGGTGAGCGGCTCCTCCGGCGTGAACACCTATACCGCACCGTATGAGCTCTCCGGCGCGGACCTCACCATCGGCATGGCGGCGACCACGATGATGGCCGGCCCCGAGGAACTGATGGAGCTGGAACGGGAGTACCTCGCCGCCTTGCAGGAGTCGTCCACCTTCACCGCATCCGGCGGCAGCCTGACCATCTTCGACAAGGACGGCAACGAGATCCTCTCCTATGTGGAGGAGGAAGCCCCCGCCCTCGCCGGCACGGACTGGATCGTGACCGGCTACAACAACGGCAAGGAGGCGGTGGTGTCCCCCATCTCCGGCAGTGAGCTTACCGCGCTATTCGATACGGGCGGCAAGGTCTCCGGCTCTTCGGGCGTCAACACCTTCAGTGGGCAGTACAGCGTGGACGGGATCGAGATAACCATAGGTCCCCTGGCCTCAACCATGATGGCTTCCAGCGACCCGGCGCTGGCGGAGCAGGAGGCGGCTTACCTCGCCGCCTTGCAGAGCGCAGCCCGCTACACCATCAGGGGAGGTAAGCTCGAGCTGAGGCGTGACGACGGCGCCCTGGCGGTATCCTTTTCGGTCAAGTGAGAAGATAAGAGCTGACGGCACGAAGGGCGCTTCCCTAGCGGGACTTCCACGTCCAGGGCCGTCCCTGCCACCTTGAGAAAGGTACGGATATGAGAGAACCTTGGCATGGCGAATTCGCCGGCATCGAGGTCAATCCCGTCGACGACGTCCTTACCAGGATCCTCATCGGTTACAAGATGATCCCCAACCTGACCTATGTCGTCGCCAACAACTACGAGTGCAAGCTCGACCTGTGGCTGCCCGAGAAAGGCCTGGAGGAGAAGGTCCCGACCCTCATCTACATACATGGCGGCGGGTGGATCAGCGGTGAACGGGAACAGTTCGCGCTCATCTTCCTGCCCTTCATCGAGATGGGTTTCGCCGTGGCCAACGTGCAGTACCGCATGGCCCATATCTCTCCCGCGCCTTCCGCGGTGCAGGACTGCCGCGCCGCCCTGAGGTGGGTGATCTACAATGCGGACAGGTACGGTTTCGACTCAGGCAGGATAGTGGTGTTCGGCCATTCCGCGGGAGGCCACCTGGCCTTGATGACCGGCATGCTGCCTTCCTCCGCGGGCTTCGACTGGGAGGTGCCGGGCAGCAACGACGCGGAGCGCCAGGAGATGATCTGGCGCTTCTACGCCGCCAGGCAGGCAGGTAAAGAGGAACTGGAGGTGGCGGCGATCATCGAGTGGTCCGGCGTCACCGACGTCGTCGACCTCCTGGACGGGCCCAACCGCAAGGGTTATGCTCTCGCCTGGCTCGGCACCACGCCCCATGTCGAGGAACTGGCCCGGCAGATGTCGCCCATCACCTGGGTGCGCCCGGGACTCCCGCCCATCATGATGATCCACGGCGACGCCGATCCCGTCGTCCCCTACGGCCACGCGGTGCGCCTGCACGAGGCACTCGACCGGGCGGGGGTCAGGAACGGACTGGTGACCATCCCGGGGGGCGGGCACGTCCGCTTCAAGCGCGAGGAGGTGGCCAGGATATACGCCTACATCCGCGTACTGCTGGAGAGGAACGGACTCATGCCCGCAGGCGTATCCCTGGAATAAGAAGGAGGCACTTTCCATGCCATGTTTATTTTTCTCGCAAGGTGGGAAACTATATCTGTGGTTGACTGACCCGGGTCGATGAATGGGGCGTTCGGCAACGAGGATGGCCGGGGATTCCGGCGACCACGTCTGGCATGGTTACCAGCGGGCAGGACAGAATAATATAGTGCGTCGATCGAGCAGGGAGGAAAATGTTGGCAAACATCGGCATTGTAACCGACTCTACTTCGTATCTTGATGATGAGTACATCGACAAATACGACATCAAGGTCGTACCCCTCAAGGTGATCTTCGAGGGCGTCACCTACCGGGAAGGGATGGATATAACCGACGAGGAGTTCTTCCGGCGTCTCAAGCATTCAGACACCTTCCCCACCACTTCCCAGCCCGCGGCCGGGGAGTTCCTGGAGGCCTATCAGGAGATGGCCAACCGCTACGACGCCCTGCTCAGCATCCATATCTCGGAGGGCATCAGCGGCACCTGCGACGCGGCCAGGATGGCGGCGCGGGAGATGGGCGACTTCCCCATCGAGATCATAGACTCGCGCCTCACCACCGGCCTGCTGGGCATGATCGCCATGGAACTGGCCGAGGCCCGGGACCGGGGGATGAACATGGCGGAGCTCAAGGCCATGGCCGGCAGGTTGATCAAGGACAGCACCCTCATGTTCATGGTCGCTACCCTGGAGTACCTGCACCGCGGCGGCCGCATCGGTGGCGCCCAGGCCCTGCTTGGGACCATGCTGCAGATGAAACCCATCCTCTTCATCCACGGCATGATCGACGTGCAGGAGAGGGTGCGCGGGGCGAAGAAAGCCATGGACCGCCTGGTGGAGATCGCCATCGCCAAGGCGGGCGGTAAAAAGATCCGCCTGGGCATCAGCCACGTGGAGGACCCGGAAAGGGCGGACGAGCTGCGCAACAGGGTTGAGGGCAAGCTCGACTTCGATCCCGAGGAGTTGATTCTGTGCAAGACCGGTCCGGTGATCGGCTGCCACGTGGGTCCGGGGACGGCGGGCCTTGGCTTCTTTCCAAAGGAATAGGCATATGCCGGGGACGTCCCGAGTTCTATGGTACGTGATGCTGATATTTATCGTTCGTTGACTGTGAGAGACCGGAAAGCATTTACCGAAAGGAGTGATGTCAGATGGACTTCTGGGGTTGGTTCTTCCTCTTCCTCATCTTCATCCCCATGATGATGCTGTGGATCTACACCCTGGTGGACATCTTCCAGCGCGTGGACCTCTCGGGCTGGGTCAAAGCGCTGTGGGTGATCTTCGTACTCATCTTCCCGCTCTTCGGCATGCTCATCTACTTCATCGCCCGCCCCATCCTGCCCCAGGACGTGCAGCGGCAGCAGCAGTACGAGAAGAGCATGCAGGCCGCCCAGGCGGCGGACGTGACCGACAAGCTGGCTAAGCTCTCCGAGCTCAAGGACAAGGGCGTCATCAGCGAGGAGGAGTTCCAGGCCCAGAAGGCCAAGCTGCTTTAATGCTGGTCCGCAGGCGCCGCCGATGCTTTGATTATCCGTCCGCCCTTGCCCGGGGAGGACGGAGATAGGAGGGAAAATGGAGTTCTGGGAATGGCTGGTGGTCTTCTTCATCTACATCCCGCTGATGATGGTCTGGATATTCGCCCTGTGCGACATCTTCCAGCGTCCCAACCTCTCCGGCTGGGCCAAGGCGCTGTGGGTGATCTTCGTGCTCATCTTCCCGCTCTTCGGCATGCTCATCTACTTCATTGCCCGCCCGGTCACCGAGCAGGACGTCGAAAGAGCGAAGCAGGTGCGGGAGAACCAGGAATATTACAAGACCGCCCAGGCGACGGAGCAGCTCTACGCCCTGCAGCAGATGCTGGAATCGGGACAGATCTCGCAGGAGAAGTACGACAAGCGCGTGGCCAAGATCAAGGCGAAGATGGGGTAAGACCGATCCCTTATGATACCGGGGTGATACGTAACTCGCGTAAGAGGGAGGGGAAAGATGTCTGAGAAAGGCAAGCCAGGCGGCGGGCTGGGATCACCTCCTAAATGGGTGTGGATCACCGTCATCGCGCTATGCGCGATCGCCGTTGTCGTGGTGGTCATGGTCCTGATCGAGGCCTCCGGGACTCAGACGGTGACCGTACCAGACATCGTCGGCCTTACCGAGGAGCAGGCCACACAGGCCCTTAGTAACATAGGGTTGAATATGCGGCCGCAGGGGACTTATGCACAGAGCGAACTCCAGAAGGAAGGCGTGATTGTGGCACAGGACCCCGTCGAAGGTACCACCCTGGACGAGGGCAGTACCGTCACCGCTGTTGTGACCGTTGAAATGAGGATGCCCGACCTGCTGGGGATGAGCGAGTCGGCGGCGGTGAACACCCTGAACGGGATGGGCATCAAGGATATCAGAGCCGAGAACAGCACCGTGCTCGACGAGACCAGGGTTGGGACGGTACTGGTTCAGTCTCCCCTGAGCGGGATGTTGATCACTCCCGAAGTCAGCGTCGTCCTGCAGGTCGGCGGGGAGGTCGAGAACATCATCGTCCCCAACGTAGTGGGGGTGGAGGAAAGCACGGCCGTATCGCAGCTCGAGAACGCCGGCCTGGAAGTGAAAGTGGTGGAGCAGGCCAGCAGCTTGATCGAGGTGGGTATCGTGATCAGCCAGAGTCCCGCCGCGGGGCAGCCGGCGCGCAAGGGTAGCACCGTCACCATCGTGGTGAGCAAGGCACAGACTCCGTAGTAGATGTAAGAGCGGCCAGACTTCTCGTTACCCCGACCTACCACGCGGGTCGGGGTAACGTCATCAGAGTGGTACGGTAACTCTTCATGTCCTTCACTACGCGCCGGTTCATCAAGGGTCTTTAACCTTGCGATAGAAAGGGAAACGCCATGTCCGAAATGACCACTACCGCGGAGGAGCCAAGTCCGGGAAGTCCGGGGAACGCGCCGGTCCCGTGGCATGCATTGAGCGCAGAGGAGAGCTTGACGCGGCTCGAAGTCGATCCATCAAACGGCCTCAGTGGAGATGAGGCCTCCGACCGCCTGCGCACATACGGCCGTAACGAGCTTGCCGAGACCAAGAAGGAGACCTTCCTCAAGGCTTTCCTCCGCCAGTACCGCCCGCTCATGCAGCTGGTGCTGGTGGGGACGGCAGTGGTGGCTGCCCTCATCCAGAACTGGCCCAGCTTCGTCCTGGTGCTCCTGGTGACCGTCTTCAACGCCCTGCTGGGCCTGCGGCAGGAGAGCAAGGCCAGCCGCGCCATCGAGGCGCTCAAGGAGATGCTGCTGTCCGAGGCCAGGGTGCGCCGCGGCGGCGAGGTCATCGCGGTCGCGGCGGGGGAGCTGGTCCCCGGGGACATCGTGCTCTTGCGCGAGGGTGACCGCATCCCCGCCGATGGGCGCCTGGTCTCGGCCGCCACCCTGGAGGTGGAGGAGTCGTCTTTGACCGGGGAGAGCACCTCCGCCCTCAAGAACACGGACCCGGTCGCATCCGTGGACGTGCCCCTCGGCGACCGCACCGATATGGTCTTCATGAACACCACGGTGACACGTGGCCGCGCCGAGATGGTGGTCACGGAGACGGGCATGTCCACCGAGGTGGGCGGCATCGCAGGCTCCCTGCAGGGCAGGAAGAAGGAGGAGACGCCCCTCACCCGTCAGATCGACTACCTGGTGAAGATAATCCTGGTGCTGGCGGCGGCGGCCTTCATCACCGTACTCATAGTCGGCATCTCCAAGGACGAGTCCTTCGACACCATCTTCCTCTTCGGGGTGTCGCTCACCATCGGCGCCATCCCCGCCGGCCTGCCCGCGGTGGTCACCACCATCCTGTCAATGGGGACGGTGGTGATGGCCGGCATGAACGCCATCGTCAAGAGCCTGCCCGCGGCCGAGACCCTCGGATCCACCTCCGCCATCTGCACCGACAAGACCGGCACCCTGACCATGAACCAGATGACCGTGCGCAGACTGCTGCTGCCCGGGATGCGCTACAACGTCACCGGCCAGGGCTACGGCCTCGAGGGGGATATCCAGCGTGTGGCGGGGGCGGGGGAGACCGACCTGGACGCCGTGCTCCTTCCCATGGTCCTCTGCTCCGATGCCACCATCAAGGACGGGAAATGCGTTGGCGACCCCAACGAGGGCGCACTGGTGGTCCTGGCGGCCAAGGGAGGGATCGACGCGGAGGAGACGCGGGCCTATTATCCGCGCGTCGCCACCCTGCCATTCGACTCCGAGTACATGCTCATGGCTACCTTCCACGAGATGAGCGACGAGACGGGCAGACAGGTCGTGCGCTGCTTCGTCAAGGGTGCGCCGGACAAGGTCATCGACCGCTCTTCCTTCGTGCGCCAATGGGACGGCGAGGTGTTGAGCATGGACGATGAGCTGCGTGCCCGTGTCTTGGAGGCCAACGACGAGCTGGCGGAGCAGGGCCTGCGCGAGTTGATCGTGGCCAGCCGTGATTTTGAACGCGATTCCTTCGAGGCGGAAGGCGACCTGCTGGCGCAGGTGAACGACCTCGTGCTCACGGCCATGGTGGGCATGGCCGACCCACCGCGCTCCGAGGTGGGGGAGGCGATCTCCGCGTGTAAGGAAGCGGGCATCCGGGTGAGGATGATCACCGGGGACCACGCCGTCACCGCGGCCGCCGTCGCAGAGGAGCTGGGCATAGAGGGGCGCGCGGTGACCGGCCAGGAGTTCGAGGCGATGGACGAGGAAGAGGCCGCGCGTCAGGTCGAGGATATAGGGATCATCGCGCGCGTCGCTCCCCATGACAAGGTGCGCCTGGTCGAGATCCTGCAGGCGCAGGGGGATGTGGTCGCAATGACCGGCGACGGAGTGAACGACGCTCCCGCCCTCAAGACCGCCGACATCGGCATCGCCATGGGCATCACGGGAACGGACGTCTCCAAGGAAGCGGCGAAGATGATCCTGACCGATGACAACTTCGGCACCATAGTCAGCGCCGTCAAGGAAGGACGGGTGGTCTACGACAACCTGATGAAGTTCGTACGCCTGCAGATGTCCAACCTGGTGGCCTTCATCCTGGCGTTTCTGGGGACTAGCCTGTTCGTCGGTGTCACCCTCTTCAACCCGCTGCAGGTACTGTGGATCAAGTTCGGAGAGGTCGTGCCCGTCGGCGCCGTGCTCGGATACGACACCCCGACACCGGGACTGATGCAGCGCAAACCCAGGCCGGCCGACCAGCCGGTGCTCGGTCTGCGCTATGCGGCCCAGGTCGCCTTCTCGGGCCTGATCATAGCGGCTGCGGTGGTCGCGGTCTTCCACTGGGGAAGGGCTCACTACGATTCCGAGGTTGTAGGGCGCACCATGGCCTTCGTGGTATTCTCCTGCGCCCCCATCGTCTACGCGCTCAGCCTGCGCTTCCCCGATAGCAGCGTCTTCCGCCGCGAGACCTTCACCAACCCGAAGCTATGGTTCTCTTTCCTCTGGGGCATCCTGAGCGTCTTCCTCATCACCGAGCTGGAGCTGCTGGGGGGGATATTCGATACGGTGCCGCTGTCCCGGGAGCAGTGGGGTATCTGCCTGGCGGCGGTCGCGGTACTTATCCTTCTCACCGATGTGGCCAAGCCCCTTCTGCGCCTAATCCCCATGCGCGGCAGGCAATAGGGACGGCGGGCCTCATCCGTCCCCGGCGTCCTTCCTGGGCTCCGTTTTCGGGAGGAAGACAGATGCGGCCAGACCCAGGAGCATGACCGCCGCCAGGACGATGAAGGACATCTCCATGGCGGAGGAGAGGGCGGAGTCCACGACCTCCGTCGCCTCCGGGACCTTGTCCTCCGGGATGCCCGGCGGGGGAGAGGTCTGCATGCTCTGCACGTATTCCACCAGGCTCTCCTGTACCTGCTCCTCGGACATCCCCACGGCCAGGCTCGAACCGCTTATCTCCGTGACCAGGCCGCTGAACAACCCCAGGAGGAGCAGCACCCCGATGAGGGCCGTACCCATTGAGTAACCCAGGTTCTTCGAGGTGTTGAGGAACCCGGAGGCGTCCGCCTCCTGCCCGCTGCCGCCCGCGGACATGGTGATCTCGGTGAGCTGGGAGAGCAGCAGGCCGATACCCACGCCCAGAACCACTGATCCCAGGATCAGGTCGGGCAAGATAGTGTTCACAGAGAAGTCGTCCCGTAGCAGGAACAGCCCCACCGCCGCCACCGCGAAACCCAGCATCACCACGTATTTGGGACGGCGCAGAAGGATCAGGAAGCGGCGGCCGGCAAGGGAGAAGACAAAGATAGAGAGCGACAGGGGGAGCAGGGCCACCCCTGTCATCATCGGGCTCACCTTGTTGACCTGCTGCAGGAAGATGGGTATTACCAGAAGCACCGCGGCCAGGGCGACCTGCTGGATCATCGAGGTCAGGTTGCCGAGGTCGAAGGCGCGGCTCTTGAGCAGGGAGGTGTCGAAGAGCGGCTCCTTGCCTCGCCGTTTTCTCCCGCCCTGGTACCAGAGAAAGACCACGAAGAGGGCGATACCCGGGATGGTCAGCAGGGGGACGATGGGCCAGAAGTCGGGCGTCCTCAGCAGCAGCACTCCGAAGATGAACAGGAACATGGCGATGATGGACATGACCGCCCCTCCTTTGTCCAGGTCCTTCCACCCCAGTTCGGGCTCTGACTCGCTCAGGCGGGACCTGAGCAGCAGGATGGCGAAGACCAGGAGTATCTCGGAGGCGAAGACCAGCCTCCAGGTGAGATAGGAGGTGAAGAAGCCTCCGACGATGGGCCCCACGGCGGCGCCGGTCGCGGCGATCCCGCCCCAGATCCCGAAGGCCAGCACGCGGTCCTTGCCGGTGTAAGCGGCGCTGACAAGGGTGGTGGTGGCGGGGAGCATCATGGCCGCTCCCACCCCCTCCAGGAGCGCCCAGCCGACCAGGAGCATCCAGGCGTTGAGGCTGCAGGTGGCGATGAGCGTCCCGCACCCGTAGATGATGGTGCCGATGAGGAAGGTCCGCTTCCTGCCCAGGATGTCCTGGAGCTTGCTCCCCAGCATCATGAAGGAGGCTATCACCAGCGCGTAGATGGCGATGATGGCCTGGATGAAGCTGAGGGAGGTGTGAAGGTCCTCTACCAGCTTGCTGATGGCGACGTTCATCGCCGAGGAATCGAGGACGATGATGAAGATGGCCATGCAGGCGACGATCACCACCGACCATTTACCGCGCCCGGACATCGCTGTCCTCCCCTCATGTCGGTGTGACCTGCGACTTGACACACATACTAGCAGATGAGCGCCCTTTGTGTCACTCACTCAAGCACGGAGAGCACGGCCGCCGCAAGATACCCCAGTACCGTGAACAGGCCCACCACCTTGCCCCCGTGTTTGAACGCCTCGGGCATCATGGTGTCTGCGAGCATGGTGAGCATGGCTCCCGCCGCGAAGGCCTGCAGGTATGCGCCCTCGATGACTTTCGCCTGTTCGGTGAAGAGGTAACCCAGGCCGGCGGCGGCAGCGGAGGCCAGGAGAAGAGACAGCCACATGAGCAGTATCCTCCGGTCGGAACGCCCTTCGGCCTGCAGGCATACCGTCCCCGCCACGCCCTCGGGGATGTTGGAGGTGAACACGGCGAAGAGGAAGGCAGTGCTCACCGAGCCGCCCAATCCGAGACCGATCCCCAGGATCATGGACTCCGGCACGCCGTCGAGTAGCGTGCCCAGGAAGATGGCCATGCCCGAGCCTCCCCCCTCGCCCCCGCTGATATCCTTGCGGTGCGCGCCCCCCAGGCGGTCGATGAACCAGTCGCTCGCGAAGAAAGTGAGGGCCCCGGCGAAAAACGCGATCATTATCCAGAAGCCCCCGCCGAGTGTCGATTCCGGGACGAGTTCGTAGGCGATGGCGCTGATGAGGGTGCCGCTCCCGAACCCCATGACCATGCCGGTCATCCGCTCGGAGGGCTTGTGGAGTATGGCGATGGCGGCCCCGATGAGAAGGGCCGCCGCCCCGATGGCACCCCACATCGCGGCCGACAGCACGCTCACGTCCGGTTCACAGCTCCGATCTTTTCCGCCCCGCGGTGGGCGTAGTTGAGCACGAAGAAAAGGATGAAGAAGCTGAGGAACATGCCGAGCCCCAGGGAGGCCATGCTCGCCAGTCCGTTGAACAGCTTGGAGGCGAACCCGCCGGTGAGGTTCTTATACGCCGTCTCGGTGGAGGACTCGGCCCAGCCGGCGATGTCCTGGCTTATCCGCGCGTCGCCCAACCAGGTCTCTATATCCGCGAAAGCGTCCTCGATGGTCTGCACGATGGACTCTCCCTGGGTGGCGATGCCGTGGACGATCATGGCGACGGTTCCCGCGACCAGGGCTATGATGATGATACAGATGACGGCGCCGAGCCAGCGCGGGACGTGCCAGCGCGCCAGGAAGTTGACCAGGGGAAGGAAGATCACGCCCAGGGCGGCAGCGATGACGATGGGCAGCACCAGGGACTTGGTGGCCATCAGGTCCAGGAAGATGAGGGTGACGATGGCGATGATGCCCAGGGTGAACCAGCTCGCGCCGCCGAAGCGCCGCAGCCACATGCGGTAGGGTTTCAGCGACCACCAGTCGTCGTGCTCGAACACCGCCCGCCTCCTTGTCCATAGCCACCCATGGTTTGGGGATGCGGCGGGGAAACGGGACCGTGCAGACATCGGGGACAGAACGTCCGGAAACGGGTCCCGCCTCGCGCGCCTCGAAGTCTTCTTCGCTGTGGGGGTGGCGGTGTCCTTTGGCTGCTGGGCCGGGATGTGTTTCATGCGTGGAAACGGCGCGCCCGCCTGGGGCTGACGCAGGCCGGGTTTCAATCAACGGGCAATACGAAACCGGGTGGCGGTGGGGCCACCCGGTTCCCCCCAAACCCCCCTACGCTATTGCACGGGCCGCTTTTCAGTAGGCGCCGTTGGATGAGATGATCGCCGAGAAAGTGCGCATGATGATCTTAAAGTCGGTCCACAGCGACCAGGTCTCGATGTAGTAGAGGTCGAGCTTTATCATCTCGTCGAAGGGCAGGTCGCTGCGGCCGCTCACCTGCCACATCCCGGTGATGCCGGGCTTCACGTTCAGCCGTTGGAAGTGCCACTCCTTGTAGCAGCTGTATTCCTCCTTGAGGGAGGGCCGGGGCCCCACCAGGCTCATCTTGCCGGAGAGGACGTTGAAGATCTGCGGCAGCTCGTCGATGGAGAACTTGCGTATCCACTTGCCGACCTTCGTGATGCGTGGGTCTTCGGGGTCCTTCCAGATCAGCCAGTTCTCGTCCAGGTTCCCGTTTCCGTTGACCAGCTCGGCCTGCATCTTGTCGGCGCCGTCCACCATGGAACGGAACTTCAGGCAATTGAAGCATTTGCCGTTCCTTCCCGGCCTTTTCTGCTTGAAGAATACCGGCCCGGGCGAGTCCAGCTTTATCGCGATGGCGGTCACGACGAGGATGGGCCAGGTGAGCAGGAGCACTATGGTCCCCAGTACGTAGTCCTCGGCGGCCTTGAGCAGCTTGCGGTAGCCCTCGATCTTCTTCTGCCGCAGGCGGATGAGGGGGATGCCGCCGATCTCGTTCACGGTTATCTCGTCGGTGATCACCTCGAAGAGCCGGGGGATGATCGAGCACTCAACGCCCGCCTTGTTGCATTTCGAGGCCACGTCCAGGAGCTTCTCGGAGGTCGCGTTGGTGAAGGCTATAACCACCTTCTCGACGTCGAAATCCCCGATGATGCGGGACATGTCGTCCAGCCCCCCGAGCACGCGCAGGCCGTTCAGTTCCGGTTCCTGGAATTCCTTATACAGTGGATCGTCGTCGATCATGCCTATCGGGCGCAGCCCGAAGGAGTCGTGGTGGATAAGCTTGCGCGCCACCTCCTTGCCCACCTTTCCCGAGCCTATGATGAGGGTGTTGCGCATGACCACATCGTTGATGCCGGCCGCGGAGAGCAGCACCTGTAGCACCAGGCGGCCGGTGAACAGGAAGAGGATGCAGAGCATCCAGAAGAAGACCAGGAACCCGCGGGTAGAGACCGACGAGTCCAGGAGGAAGGACATGATGAGCAGGAAGATCAGATAGACGTTGACCGCCCCCACGATCTTGGGGATGCGGTCGAGGATGCGCACGCGCGTGCGCGTGTCGTACATCCCGCATATCTTGAGCGCGAAGAAGAGGACGGGCGAGGCCAGCAGCATGGCCATGGCGATGCCGCCGAAGGACACCAGGTTCTCGGGGGGGAAGGTCCGCAAGACGTAGGCGTTCTCGAAGCGGATCCAGTAGGCGACCCACATGGACAGGAAGAACGCCAACCCGTCCATGAGCAGGCGCGAAGCGACCCGCACCACGACCTCGACCTGCTTGGAAACCGGCCGCTCCAGCAGGCTCATCTCCGCTTCGGAGAGGATGGCCATGAGTTCCTCGTCCGCCAAGCCCGCGGACGCCTGCAGAGAGAGTTCCACCTCCGAGGTGACGATCTCGGTCTCAGACAACCCGTTTTTCGTCAGTTGCTTGTCCATGCTCCTCCTCCGTCTTCGTGTGCGGTGCGGGCACGCTTACCAGGTGCCCCGCTTTGTTGAGAGTAGCCGGATTATGCTCAAAGCGTCTCCACGCCTTCTCCACGTAAGCCGCTATACGCTCCTTGAAAACCTCCACATCGAAGGCGAGGGCCTGGCGCCTAACTCGATGTGGATCAAAACGGCCGGCATCGAAATCCCTTACGGCCTCCATCAAAGATTCCCCGTCCTGGCGATCGAAAAACATCCCGGTCTCGCCCTCCACCACCGTCTCGAGGGCCCCGCCGGCGCGGTAGGCGATGACCGGCCGGCCCGCCGCCATGGCCTCCAGCGGCACGATCCCGAAGTCCTCTTCCGGCGGGAAGATGAGGGCCTGGCACCGGGAGTAGAGTTCCCCCAGTTCCGTGTCGCCCACCCGGCCGAGAAACTCGATGTTGGGGCCGGCGGCCGCGCGCAGCGCGTCCAGTTCCGTCCCCGTGCCCACTATCTTCAGCGGCAGTCCCAGGCGGTTGAAGGCCTCCACCACGATATCCGCGCGCTTATAAGGGATGAGCCTGCCCGCCAGGAGGAAATAGTCGTCGACGGTGGGGGATATGCTCAACCACGAGGTGTTCACGGGAGGATAGATGACGTCGGCGTCCCTGCGGTAGTATTTCCGGATGCGCTTCGCCACGTATTCGCTGATGGCCACGAAGAGGTCCACGCGGTCCGCGGCGCAGCGGTCCCATACCCGCAGGTAGTTGGTCATGTAGGGCATGGCCGCTTTGACCAGCGGGTTGAGGATGCCGTAGCGCGGGTTCTCCAGGTAATGGTGGTATCCGCTCCAGTAGTAGCGGATGGGCGTGTAACAGTAGCAGATGTGCAGGGTCTCCGGCCGCGTGATCACTCCCTTGGATTCGGCATGGCCCGAGGAGATGACGACATCATATGCGGAGAGGTCGAAGCGCTCGAAGGCCACCGTGCGCAGGAAGGGGAAGGCCTGGTGCTTGGTCTTGGCCCAGGGCACCTTCTGCATGAAAGAGGTCCTGACATCGCAGCCCGCGAGCTGCGGGAACTGTTCCGGGGTGAAGACAGAGGTGTAGATGGGAGCGTCCGCGTACATCTCATGTAACGTCAGAAGCACCCTCTCCGAGCCCGCTATACTTGTAAGCCATTCGTGTACCAGGGCAACCCTCATCGCTGTTCGTCAGCCCTTCTTCGTCTCGGCGCCTTCCGTCTCGTCCTTACGTCCGGCGTTTGCCCTCCTGTTCTATCGGAGGAATTAACGGTGAGATGCAGAGGATGGGAACCGGGGTCAAGGCCGTTTATCGGGATAAAAAGGAAGGATCACGAAAATTGATTCTTCGCCCGAGTGGACCAAAACCTTTTGCGCCCGCGTTTTTGTCCTCCAACACCCCCCGTCAGTGCCCGTTTGCTTGCTTGATACTGCCCTCGTTCGTCTGCTTGTTTACCCAGTCACCATACCGAAAACCGTATACATATTATCTAACATTGTTTAGATGATTTATCAAGTTACTTCAAGGTAAGTCACACAAAAACAACCCGTTCGTAACAACATCGTAACAAAATTGCCTCCACGGCCGGGTTTGAGGTCGTCACCCGCTTCCCCATCATCGTCCCACCACCCCCGGCCGGTAGGCGACGGCGTTCCAGTGCCATGGATAGCGCGAGAGCAGCGGAAGCCTGCCCAGCGCCTCGTCGACGGGTATGGCCGCCTTCTCAAGGGGGAAGGCGCGCAGGGTGCGGCCGACCGTCTGCGACAGCTCGGTGGAGAGGAAGAACAGGGCCGCGGAGATATAGCCTGCGGGCTGCAGCGCCACCCGCTCGAAGCCCGCCTCGCGCAGCAGCCCCGCGAGCTGGGGGGCCGAGAAGCCCTCCGTCAGTTTGTCCGCCTCCGAGACCATCTCCTCCACGGCGACGGGTTTGCCGGCGATGCGCTTGAACAGTCCCAAGAGCAGTTTGCCCAGGGGGTAGATGGTATGGTTCTGCCAGCTGTTGGGCTCGGTGCCCAGGGCGAAGATGCCGCCGGGCCTCAGCACGCGCCTGATCTCGCGCAGGGCGGTGAGCGGGTCGGGCAGGTGGTGCAGGGAGGCGACGGTAAAGGCACCGTCGTAAGACCCCGAGTCGAAGGGCAGGTTCTCCGCGTCCACCAGCAGGTGCGCCGAGGTCTGCGCGAAACCTTCCCCGGCGTGTAGTCGCCTGGCTTCCGCCAGCGAACCCGGGGAGATGTCCGTCTCCACCATGCGATAGCCATCACGCAGCAGCTCGAGCCCGTCGTGTCCCAGCCCGCACCCCGTCTCCAGGATGAGTGAGCCGCGGGGCAGCCTGCGCAATCCCTCCAGGAAGGCGGCGTGGTAGTGGTTGTAGAAGGGGCTGCCGCACCAGGTGGAGTGCATGCTCAGGTAGTAGTCGACCTTCTCGGTATAGTGTTCCCGTTCGGAGAGCTTGAGGGCGGAAGAGCCGGGAGGTATGAGGTCCCACATACCGTCTAGCCTGGCGTAGGCGGTGGCGCAGGCGGGACAGGTGAGGTAGGCGTCACTGCGGTCGAAGGGGCCCTTGCATACCGGGCATCGCAGGATGTCGTCGGCTACACGCATCATCACCCTCCTCTCCCGCTGTCGCAGGTCTGCCCCCACAGACCGGGTATCCCGAACCAGCTCATCCACTGCCCGGGGGCGTCCCTGACCATGTCCTCGGCGGTGGCCGCGACCTCGCCCATGATCGAGCGGATATCCGCCTCCCGGTCACCGCTGGAGGCGGCCGCGATGGGCGGGCGGAAACTCAGCACGTGCTCCAGGGCCCTCCGCCCCTGCAGCAGCTGGAAGGGGACGATGGCCGCGCCGGTATCCAGGGCGAAGCGCGCGATCCCGTCAGCCAGGGAGGCGGTACGGCCGAAGAAATCAACCCTGCAACGGCCGGGCACATCGATATCGATGCCCACGCGCTTCCCCCGCTCCAGGTGCTCGCGTACCCTGCGCACGGTGTCCTGTCCGGTCCAGAACACGGGGCACTCCCGGTCACAGCCCAGCTCCTGGCCGTAGAGGGCCAGGGTACTGTAATAGTTTTCCACCGGCGACTCGCCGGGGTGCAGGAAGATGGGGGTATAGGCCTTGTCGAGGCGGGACATCACCGCGATGCGCGTGGCGTTGGCCCCCTGGTGGACGGCGACCAGGATGACCCCCTTGCCGGCGGCGTCGGCCCCCTCGAGGTGCTCCATCCCCTCCACCCGCAGCCCCCGCATGTAATCTTCTCCGTGGCGGTGCATCATCGTGAGTTCCAGGGCGGGCATGAGCAGGGCGCAGCAGGCGCGCCGGCCGATGCGGGAGATATCCCGCGCTCCGCCTGCCTCCGGCATGGCCGCACGGATCTTGCCGTCCAGCCGCCGTCGCATGGGGGGGAACGCATAGTAGGTGATGTACCCGGCGGACATGAAGAGCGCCTTCATCATCTCCGGCGTAAGCAAGACGGAAAGCAGGCGGTTGAGGTGAAACAGGCCCAGAAGGGCGAATTCCACCACCTGCAGGAAAAGGCCGGCATCGGTCCCGCCAATCTCCCTGCCGTCACTGCTCGCATCGCTCGCTAACATCAACCGACCGACCTTGCGTCAACCCTGCTTCTTGGATTTGCCTTCCATGATCTCGCGGGCGCCGTCCCAGAAGCTCCACAGCCCGAACCAGCTGATCCACTGCCCGGGGATCTCCCCGATGATCTCCTCGCCGTAGTTGACGACCTCCTGCAATACCCGCAGTACCTCGCCCTTGCGCTCCGCGCCGGTGTCGCAATCGACGACGCCCTGGATCTTGAGGGTGTTGTCGAACGGTCCCTTGCCCCGCCGCAAGGAGAAGTTGACTATGGGGGCCCCGGAATCGTATGCGAAATGCGCGACGCCGGTGGCCAGTGCCGCCGGCCGCCCGAAGAACTCCACGATGCCGCTGCCTCCGATGTCGAAGGTGAGGCCGATACGCTTACCCGCCCTCAGGTGCTCTTTTACCTTGGGGATGATGTCCTCGCCCACGAAAAAGACCGGTTCCTCGACGTCGCACCCGAGGATACCACTGCAGAACTCCAGGGTCTCGACGTAGCGCGGCATGACCGTGTCCTTGGGGTTGAAGGCGATGGGCGTGTACGGCTTGCCGAGGCGCGCCATGACGGCGTGGATGATGCCGATGGATCCGGTGTGCGCGCCGGTGAAGATCACGCCCCTGCCCCGGGCCTCCGCCTCCTCGAGGATGTCCATGCCTACCAGGCGCAGCTCGCGCATGTAGCGGTCGCCGTGGCGCGCCAGCACGAAGATGTCGAAGAGGGGCATGAACACTCCGCTGCATACCTGGCGTCCCAAGCGGTCCAGCTCACGGGGGTCGGTGAGGTGGGGCATGGCGTCGGTCATCTTCCTCGCCAGCCTGCGCCTCATCCCGGGCCGGGCATAGAAGAAGGCGTAGCCCATGGCCTTGGGTATGAAGTAGATCGCGGAGGGTGGGAGTACGTAGGACAGGGCCTTGATGACGTAGAACTGGGCCATGAACGCGCCCTCCAGCAGACGGAACAAAAGCTTCGGTTTCTCCTGAACGCCCTCTTCCATATTTTTCTCCTTGGTTCTCCGTGGAACAGGTAGCCCCGTGTCCCTGCTCGGTTACCCTTTCGATATCGGCCCCGCCCTCATAAACCCTGAACCTAGAATCTACCATAGTAGATGGGGTCAGGTCTTGTTTCTTGGATACCCCGGTATGTATGGCCTTTTTTACCTCCTTTTACCTGCAAGGACGCAAGCCCTCCATATCTAAAAACAAGACCTGACCCCACGTACTGGCGTAAAACGTCGGCCCTGGTGGTTCGTAACTGTTATGCTGCTTCAGGATCAATAGAACAAGCGTGGGTCTTCTACAAAGGCGCTTGGGGCCATCATGAATGCTGGCTCCGGCGCTACGCATCGCCGGCCGCATGCATGCGCTGGATCGGGCATCAGCATGGGATCAATACGAGGGGATGAGGCTCTGGACGATGCCGTTGGCTTCCTGGATGAGCGCGTTGGCCTGGTCCACCAGGGTGAGGTCGCCGCTGGCTATGGCGTCGAGGTAGAGGTCGCAGGCGTTGATGTACATGTCCATCACCTGGAGCGCCTGGGCCCTCAACCCCTCCAGCTCCGGCGGCAGGGCCAAGTTGGCTGCCTGGTTGCGGTATTCGATGAGGGTCAACTGCGCCGTGTAGATCTGGTTGGCCATCTCCATGCCCGATATGATGTCCTGGCCCGTGGTCTCGATGTTCTGCTGCAGGGCATTGAGCTGCGCGAAGGTGTCAGCGGGGAAGGCGGACTCTATACTCTCGAAGCCGCTGGACTGCTGCGCCTGCTGCTGCTCCGCCAACTCCTGCTCGAGCTTCGCCCTCTGTTCCTCGTGCTCCGGGCTTAGCTTCTCGATGCGCTCCACCTTGTAGTTGCCCGCCTCGGAGGCCTCCACCCAGATGGTCTGCGTGTTATCCTCCCACACGTGTCCGTCTATGGGGTCCCAGACGATGGTGCCGTAGCGCACCTCGACCTTGTCCGGGGTGAGCACAAGGTAGAGGATGGCGACGGCGGTGATAATGGCCATGGCGACGCCCCCGGCGGTTATGCCCAGTTTAGCCCCGCGGCTGAGCCCCGAATACCAGTATGATAACCTGCTCATCTCTCCTGCCTCTTAGCTTCCCTGTATTTGACCCTCGCTCTCCGCCCGGGGTTCCCGCTGTACCGCTGGTGCCGCTAAAAGCTGGATGGTGCCCCGCGGCGGAATGATCCCATACTAGCATGGCTCCGGCAGCCGGGCAACGAAAAGAGGGTTGATATGGCAGGATATGGAATACCAGTACAGCTCAGTTGCAGCCCATGCTCGCCGACCCGCCGTCGATGCCCCCGCAGTCGAAGTACATGGCCCTCTCCACGATCACCGGGACGCCGTTGGCGGAATAAAGGGAAACGCAGACGTCCCCCGCCCTGGCCATCTCGTTCAAGTAGATGGTGGTGCGAGAGCCCGGCTTCAGCTGGTAGGTGCGCGTGGAGGTGATGCCCGCGGCACCCATGCAGGCCATGCGGATCTCCGCCGCCTCGTAGGGGCTGGTGTTCTGGATGAGGATCCAGGTCTCGAACCCATCGCCGGTGTACCCTTCGGCCAGGTCCCAACGCTCGGACGGGGAACGTGCGCCCTCGGTACAGTGACCGCCGTCCCACCTTCCCTGATAGACGAAGTACATGGCCCGTTCGGCAACCAGCCCGTCCCCTCCGCTGCTCACCTTGATGGCCACCTCGCGGTCGGGGGTCTCGAGGTTTACGTGTACGGAGTACCTGGTGTGGGCGTTGACGATGTAGTTGGCCTGCAACTGCCCGCCGTCGGGGAAGCGGTAGGTGACGGTGGCGGTACGGTCGGAGCCGCTGGGGTTATAGAGCAGTAGCCATTCGTCGAAGCCCGGTCCGGTATAGCCCTCGGCGAAGAACCAGGTCGTGGAGGGGGACGGTGACCCCAGGGTGCAGTGCCCGCCGTTGCGGCCACCGTAATCGAAATACATGGCCCGCTCGGCAACCGCGCCGTATGCGGTCTCGACCTTGGCCGAGACGTCCTTGCCGGGCGCCAGCCTGTTGATGTGCAGGGTCATTCTGGAAGCCGGCATCAGCCAATAGTCGTAAGCCTGCTCGCCCCCGGAGGCATCGTAGAGGGTGAGCCGCATGCGGTTGCTGGTGAACCAGGGGTTGAGCACCAGGATATATTCGTCGAAGCCCGGTCCGGTATAGCCCTCGGCGAAGTACCACGTGGTCGAGAGCCCGGGACTGCCGGGCGTGCAGTGTCCGTCGGTGCGGCCGGCGCTGTTGAAGTACATGGAGCGCTCCACCACTATCCCCACGTCGTTCAGGGAGGAGACGCAGGTGGAGACGTCTCGCGAGGGGAAGATGGCGTTGAGGTTGAGGGTGAGGCGGCTACCCCCCTTCAGGCTGTAGTACTGCTCCAGGTAGTTGCCGGAGGGGTCGACGAATTCGGCGCGCAGGGAGGCGGTCTCGGAGTTGGGGTTCTGCACCAGGACGTAGGTCTGAAACCCGGGCCCGGTGTAGCCCTCGGCAAGGTACCATACCGTCTCGCCACCAGGTTCGGGAGGGTCCCAATCTATCGGCTCCGGTTCCGGTTCCGGCTCGGGCTCCGGCTGCGTGCCGCTCACGGCGGCATAGACGTTGACCTTGCCGTAGCCGTAGTTGTTATCGAAACCGCTGGCGCCCAGGTCCGTCGCCGTGTCCTTCAATGCCTGCTCCACCTGGTTGGGTGAATACCCCGGGTGGGCCGCCAGGACCAGGGACGCGCATCCCGCCACTACCGGGGAAGCCATGGATGTGCCGCTCATCTTGCCGTAGCTCCCCGGCAGGGTGGAAAGGATGGATACGCCCGGGGCGGTGAGGTCTTGCTCCTGACCGCGGTTGGAGAAGTACGCCAGGCTGTCGTTGGACTCCAGTGCCCCCACCGCGATGACATGGTTACAGGCCGCCGGGTAGCTCACGCTGGAACTCTCGTTACCGGATGCCGCCACCACTATGACCCCTTTGTTGTGGGCATAGTTCACCGCTTCCTCCAGGGTATAGGAATACTCGGAAGTGCCGAGACTCATGTTGATGACCTCGGCTCCGTGGTCGGCTGCGTAACGGATGCTCGTGGCCACGTCCGAGACATAGCCTGAACCCCGCGAGTCGAGGGCCTTGATGGGCATGATGCGCGCCTTCCAGTCCACCCCGGCCACGCCGGTGGAGTTGTTGCCCAGTGCGGCGGCGATGCCGGCAACATGGGTGCCGTGGCCGTGGTCGTCCATGGGGTCAGAGTTGCGATCCACGTAGTTGTAGCCGGCTACGCACTTGTCCTTGAGGTCCTGGTGGTTGTAATCCACTCCGGTATCGATGATCGCAATAGTAACGTCCGTGGAACCGATGGTGGCGTCCCACGCCTGGGGTGCGGAGATGGAGGGGAGATGCCATTGTTCCGGATAACTGGGGTCGTTAGGGGTATAGGAGGCGCGGGTGACATGGTCTTCTTCCACGAAAGAGGTGAAAGGAAGCGCTCCCAGCAGCTCCCTGAGGCGGGCCAGATCGGTGATATCCGGCAGGCGGATGCGAGCGACGTTGGGGAGCATGAGTTCCGGTCCCTCCCATGCGGGGACTGCATCGAGCAGGGGTTCCAAGGCCGAATGCACTGCATCCAGGTCCGCGGCCGTGGCTACCTGCTTGAAACCCAGAAGGATACGGATCTCGCCGGCCTGGCCAGTCTCCTCAACGGCTGAGAGGGCGGGGGAGGCAAGAGCGAAAACGAGGAAGAGACAGAACAGGAGTACCGGGAAGAACCTGCTCCCGTGATAACCTGGAAACGCACTTGGCTTCATCTGGTATCAGCTCCTATGCATCCTCGCTCATCCGTTACTACGATAACGACATCGAAAAGGCGGGCAGTTTTCCATATCCCCCGAGGGTACTATATTGTCTCGCAGAAGGATGACGCAGTCGGGAACGTTTCGGCGCCGGTATCCTCAATTCACCAGGGGCATTCGATCCACCCGTTGATATCACGGAAGTTAGTGGGTGATATACAGCCGGTTCACCCATCATTTAATGCTCCTTGGCGTGTTGATCGATGATAAGCTCTGTCCTCATTTGGTGTTAGGCAACGTAAGCGACGCGTGTTTCAGAGTCCATAGGAACCATTCGATTACGAGAAATGCTCTCGTTTTTTCCCCGCACCGTGATAATCGGACTTTGCTCACCCCGGCTTGAGATAACCATTGCGGCTTCGTCTAGGGTCCCCGTAGGGTCAGGCAAGGACCCCCGAAAAAACCGGTTGAGTTAGATCATGGTTCGCGACAGGACGGAAAGATATTATTATGCTCGTCAAGGAATCACGACGGGAGGTAAGGATGCCTATTTTCGAGTATCGGTGCGAGGAATGCGGAAACCGTTTCGACGCTTTCTTCCGCCAGGCAGAGGACGCCGACAAGCAGGAGCTGGTATGCGCCAAGTGCGGTTCCGGGAGGGTGCGCAAGCTGTTTTCGGTCATCGGCATCGGGGGTTCGGACAAGGGACTCGGTGCCGAATCATGCGGCACCCGCTCCACGTGACGTCCCTGGTAAAGGTCCGGTCCGGACCGGGAGTTGATGGAAGATGGAGTGGCTTATCCTTGTAGCGGTGATCGGGGTGTGGCTGGTGCTGAGCGGACTTATCCTGCCGCGCCTCGGGGTACCAACATGAATATCGGGCGCCTGCCGCGTGCGGCAAGAGGATGAAGAAGAAGGGAAGGGCGATAAGCCGACCTGACCCCTCGTGAGATCGCGTAGTCGAGCCGGTTGCCATTAGGCGAGCGGCTTTTCCATTGCAGGGGTCAGGTCTTGTATCTTGCATGCCATAATATGGAAGGTCAAGTAAATACCGGTTGGCAGACCTGTAATTCAAGGGATTTCTGTCAACATACCGCGGTATCCAAGATCCAAGACCTGACCCCTAGCCGCGGAGGGCGGCCGCGGCGGCGTCGATGCCGCTGCGCAGGGCGCCATCCACCGAGGGCATGTTCAGGTACTCTCCCGCCAGGTAAAGCCCCTTCACGTCACGGTAGTGGTCACGCTTCATGTTATACACCTGCCGCAGCATGCCCGGGGGTGAGAGGCAGACCGCCTCGTCCCAGCGGTAGATCTCCGAGAAAACGGGCTCATCGGGCATGGTGGGGATGTAGCGCTTTATCTCACCCTTGAGGCGGGAGAAGACTTCCGCGTCGGACATGGCGTTGAGTTCGAAGGCATGCTTCCCGAAGGTGAAGCAGTGTACCATGCCACCTCCCGGGGGGGTATAGAAAGGCGACTTGATGTTGTTGTCCACGAAACCGGCCATGGAGGTACCCTCCTTGCGCGGCAGCCCCACAGCGTACCATCCCTCCGGCAGCAGGTGCTCCTCAAGTCCGAACATGGCGTGGCAGCAGGCGCTGTAGGTCACCTTCTCCATGGGTGCGCGCAGGCTGGCGGGAAGGCCGGGCATGAGCTCCAGGGCCTTGGTGGCGGTTGTGGTGCAGATCACCGCGTCCGCCTCCATGAGGCCGTCCGCCGTCTCCACGCCCTTCACCGCGCCACCCTCGATGACGATCCTCCGCACCGGCGTGGAGAGACGCACGTCGCCGGCGCACTCCTCGTAGAGGCGCTCGGCCAGGGAACCGATACCGCGGGAGAGGGTGGATAGACCGTTCAGGGCATACCACAGAAGGGTAAGGCCGTAACCGGCCCCTACATCCTCGGGCTCACCCAGGGTTAGGCAGGAGGCGATGGGCTGGAAGAGGTACTCGAGGATGTCCTCGCCGCCCCGCCGCAGGGCCAGCTCCGCGAAGCTCTCATCATCCAGGTCGAGCATATTGCCGTAATCGATGAAGTTGAGGTCGCGCCGGCGCCTGAGCACCAGGGGCATGATCCGCGCGAACTGCAGCATCCCCAGCACCGACAGGCCGCGGAAGCGCAGGAGGTCGTGGCGGCTGCGCCACAGGTCGAGGGGATTCAGGCTGGCGATCGCGGGGTACAGCCCGCCTTTCCTGGCGATGGCCACCTTCAGGGGGAAGTGCTTGATCTCGTCCCCCAGACCCAGCTCGCGGCAGAGCCCAAAGGTGGTGTCGTAGTACTTGAAGAAGAACTGCGCGCCCAGGTCCATGGTGTAGCCCTGCCTGCGCGCCCCGATGATGCGTCCCCCCGCCAGCTCACTGGCCTCCAGGGCGACGACATCGGCGCCCCGCTTGCGCAGGGTATACGCGGCGGCAAGTCCCGATGTGCCGGCCCCGACGACGATGGCTTTCATAACGTCCCTCCCCGAATAAATGCTCGGTCTTTGTATGGGCTTGAATATTATAACAGGGGTCGGCGGGAATGAGATGAACGGGTGTGTCGGATGGTACGGATGCGGCGCCGCAGACGAGGCCGCGATCATGGATTAAAATAACTGCGAGGCTTGTTTGCGACGGAAAGGAGCGAAGCATGGAGCAGGCATTCATCGCGCGTCACTGGGGACTGATGTTGCTCAACGGGCTGCTGACCCTGGCCTTCGGCATCGCCATCCTGGTGTGGCCACAGGCTACTACCCTGGTGCTCCTGATCTTCTTCGGAGTGCTGGCCATCCTGTTCGGTATCGTGCACATCGTGGGGGCGATCATCGCGGCCCGCAAGCAGGAGAGCTGGGTACTGGAGCTGTTCCTGGGGCTGGCGGAGATCGTCATCGGCATCATCGTGCTGGCCCGCCCCGGCGTCGGGGTGGCGGCGGTACTCGTGCTCATCATCGTCTGGCTGATGGCCATGGGCATGACGGAGCTATTCGCAGCCATCGAGGTGAAAGCGAGCGCCGGCTGGAAGGTGTTTCTGGGCATACTCGGGCTGATCTCACTGGTCATCGGGTTCGTGTTCATGTTCAACCCCCTCTTCGGCATCAAGACCGTCATCCTCATCCTCGGCATCTACGCCGTCTGCATGGGGGTGCTCCGGGTCATCTTCGCCTTCGTGATCAGGAGCTGGCTCAAAGGGGAACCGGCGGCGCCCGCATATGCTTAGGACCTGAAAAAGGACGGGCCGCTCCCGCACCGGCGGGAGCGGCCGATATCCGACAGGTATTCTTGACTAACCCTCGACCACGATCACTTCCGGACCGCCGGCCTTTATATACTTGCGCAGCATGAAACTGACCACGATATCGATGATGCCCATGAGTATGATGTACAGGCCGAAGAAGAAGACCAGCAGCTTGAGGGTGGGCGCGGTGAAGAGCAACAGGCACAGGCCGACGATGATGGATACGATCCCCTCGATGACCACCAGCCAGCGGAGTTTGAACTGCGGGTCCATGGAGGTGCCCAGGGCCATCTGGATGGCCCCGAATGCCAGCAGCCATGCCGCCAGCAGGAAGAGGAAGACCACCGCGGTCGTCTCCGTGCGGACGATGGCCAGGATGCCCAGAAAGATGCTGACCAGGGCAATGCCAAGGGATAGACCCCACTTCTCCTTGCGCGACACCTCCGCGAAGAAAGCGATGGCGAAGATGATCCCGACGAGCAGGGCGAAGATGCCGAAGATGATCAGCAGCGCCTCGATGGTGTCACGCGGCCACACCAGCAGGATGATCCCGAAGGCGACCCCCAGGATCCCCTTGAGCAGCATATAGGTCCAGTTGCGCACGATAAAAGCACCTACCATGTCCATACCTCCTTCGATCCGGACAAACTCCGCTCGTTCACCTCATCATAGGCTTCGGACAGCGCCTCCATTTCGCGCCTCGGGCTGCCGGCGTGACCGGAACGCCGGCGACCGGTTTCGTCTACTGCTGTCTTCTGCAGCGACGCGGCTCTGTCCTTTGGCTTGATGCCCGCGACCGGCGTCCTGTCCCCCGATCTCGTCGCCGCGAGGCTGCGCCGGACTCGCGTCGGTTGGTGGGCAGGTCATGCCATCTGCGCCTGCCTGCTCCTGCTCACACCCCCGCTGCTGTACGAGGCGATATCGAGGATGACCCCCAGTACCACCCAGATCCAGCGCCACCCGTAGACCCCGAAGCCGGGCAGGTAGGCGAGGGCGTACATGAGGGTGGTATAGGGGAGCAGGATGAGCCCCAGCAGCGGCCACCAGAAGGTGCTGAAGGCGCGGGTCACGTAGGGCGTGAAGATCCACACGATGAGCAATGCCAGGCGGGGTGCGAAGACCCCCACGACGGCGGCGATACAGCAGCACATCCCGTCTCCTCCTCCCTGTTTCGCCTGTATGAACACCGTGCGCTGGACCCGGGGCTTTCCCATGCGCCTACCCCATTATTCCCCGCTCAGATCAAGGAATAACGGAAGAAAGGGACCGGCCGTGTTTCGGGGAATAATCTGGGTGATATGTACACGCGCACTTCCGCGGGGTCCCGGGCGTGGGGGCGGGACATGTCCGCTGTGCGGGGATGGTGAATCACCCGGGAGGTGATACATGGCAGGGTTAGCCGATATGCTGCACGGCGGCGAGGTCACCGCCGAAGACGTCGAGCTGCTGCAGGAGAAACTGCTCTTCGACCGCCACCCCAAGCGGGACCGCCTGGTGAGGTTCTTCGTCCTGCTCCTGCTCTCGGCGGTCATCGCCACTTACGGCGTGGTGAGCGACTCGGTGGCCAGCGTCATCGGCGCCATGATCGTGGCGCCCCTGATGACGCCCATCATGGCCGTCTCCCTCAGCATCGTCAGCGGGGACGGGCACAACATCATACGCTCCCTGCTAATCGTGGTAGCGGGCACCGCGGCGGTGGTGGGGTTCGCCTTTCTCCTCGCCGGGGTCCTTTCCGGATCGGTGCAGATAGAGGGCAACTCACAGATCGCGGCGCGCGTCTCTCCCCGCCTCATCGACCTCATCATCGCCCTGGCGTCGGGCGCCGCCGGCGCCTTCGCCACGGGGCGCGAGGACGTCTCCGATGCCCTGCCCGGCGTGGCTATCGCCGTCTCCCTGGTGCCTCCCCTGTCGGTGGTGGGCATCTGCCTCGCGGCGGGCGCATACGGGGACGCCCTGGGCGCCTTCATCCTCTTCATAACCAACTTCCTGGCCATCGTCATCGCCGGACTGGTCGTCTTCGCCGTGATGGGGTACGGTGGCGCCGCCCTACACCTCCAGGGGAGGAGGGCCAAGCGCTGGGCGGTATTCGTCGTCACCCTTGCCACAGTCATCATCACGATACCTCTGGGGATCACCAGCTATCACGTCACCTCGGAGCAGGTGCTGCATCAGCAGGCGCTGGAGGAGACCGAGAGGTGGCTGGACGGCAGCGGCTACGAGGTCTTCAGCATCGAGGTCGACAGCCGCCACGTGGACGTGATCGTAGCGGGCGATGGAGACCTCCCGCCCTTCGATGAACTCCTCGCCTCTATCGGCGAGCGGGCTGGAGACGTGCATATCGAGTTGAAGGTGGTCCCGGAGCGCACCTTCGAGGGGAACACCGGTTCCTGAAGGCCCGGGCTACTCCCGGATCATCCTTCGCAGCGCGCGGCCCAGGGGTGTGTCCAGCTCGCGGATGCGCCGCCTCAGCTCCTCCAGTTCGTGGGAGAGCCACCCGTTGTGGCGGAGGGCGTAGATGGCGTAGCCCGCGAGGGTCATGCCCGTACCGATGAGCACCGCTTTCAGGCCCAGGGAGGGGAGCTGGGCCCCGGTCGCCAGAAAGCCGATGACCGGGATGGTCACCCCGCCTGGCAGCTTCACTCCACCGCCCGGCCAGCCCTGCCGGGCCAGGCGGAAAGCGCCCACGTCCACCACGAGCATGGCGATGATGGCGGTGACGTTGGAGAGGGCGACTATGAGGTCTCCCCCGCGCGAGAAGACCATGAGCAGGGCGGCGATGATGGCCGCCAGGAACACGCTGAAAACCGGGTGGCCGCGCTTCGACAAGTGGCCTGCCGCCGGGGGCACGTCGCCCTGACCGGCGAGGCGGATCATCAGCTCGCTCGATCCCAGCAGGTTGGCGTTGGCCGCCGAGAGGGTGGAGACGCATGCCGCGAAGGCGACGAGGGGGCCGCCCCAAGGGCCTATGAGCGCCTCCGCGGCCTTGCCCAGGCCCGCCTCCCCGAAGTCGGACTGCCCGCTGGCCAGAAGCGCGATGATGACCCCGATATATACCGTCGCGGCGACGAGGATGGAGATGACGATGGCGCGGGGAACGGTGCGGTCGGGGTCGCGTACCGAGCCCGCCATATTGGTGACCACGTTGAAGCCGGTGTAGGCGGTGAAGAGCAGGGCGGTGGTGGTGAGCACCGAGCCGCGGCCGCCGGCGAAGAAGGGCGTCCACTGCACGTCGGCGATGAAGGCGATACCGTAGCCGGAGAGCAGCAGCAGGATGGCCACCTTGAGGGCGACCAGCCCCGTCTCCGCCTTGCCGATGATGTCGGCCGGGCCTAGGTTGAGCAGGGCGATGGCCGCGACGGCGATGAGCGCGGCGGCCGTCTCGCCCAGGGATTTCACGAAATACTCGTTCAAGTAGGAGCCGAAGGAGAGGAGCACGAAGGCGATGCAGACCACGGCGTTGAGGTAGAAGCCCCACATGGCGATGAAGCGCCAGCCCGGGGAGAGGATCTCCCCCAGGGGGGCGTAACCGGAGTCCCCAGGCTTCGAGCGGCTGGACACCACCACGAAGGAGAGGGCCGAGAGCAGCATGACCGCGCCTGCGATCAGGTAGGCGACGATGGCCGCGGGGCCGGACTGGTCCACGGCGATGCCGGAGAGGGTGAAGACCCCGCCGCCGATCATGGTCCCCACGCAGAAGGCCACGCAGGGGATAAGGCCTATCTGGTGCTTGCCTTCCTGCGGCCCCTCGCTATCCGGCACCCTGCCCTCCCGGAGCCAAACGCCCGACTATCCAGCACGACAAACGATTAAAGCGTCTCCAGGTCCTCCTGCAGCCAGGCGGGAAGCTCGCCTTGGAAGTCCATGTCCCTGATGTAGGGGAGCACCTTATCCACGTACAGTTCGGGATTGTAGACCTTGATCACCAGCAGCTGGAACTCGATCCACTCCGGCTCGGCGATGATGGGGCGTTGGGTTACCTCGCCGGTGCGCGCCTGGTCGTAGGAGAGGACGGCCTCGGCCAGGTTGCCCTCGACGACCTCCACCGCGTAGCCCCCGTCGTCGCCGAACACCTGGGCCAGGTCATCGACGAAGGCGGCCTCGTCCTCTACCTCCTGCAGAAGCCCCGCCTCCCGTGCCAGGTCGAAGAGCTCCTGGGCCTTGTCCTGGGCTTCCTCGTTGACCTTGGGCTTGCCTATCCAGTACCAGACCCCGACGGACAGTCCCAGCATGCTCAGGATGACGATTACCGATACGGTCCACTTGAACCACTTCTTTTTCATGATGGAGCCGCTCATGACGCGCCTCCTTCCTCCGCCGCCTCGCCTTCATTCCTCCAGGACGGCTTGCGCCGCCACAGGAGCAGAGCGGGGATGCCTATACCCAGGATCAGGGTCCCACCCAAGAGCATCAGGGAATACAGGCCAGGATTGCTGGTGCCAAACTGCGATGGCGGTATAAGCCCGATGCCGAAGACCAGCACCGAGGAGACGAGTCCGACCCCGGCTATGGCCATGAGGGCCGGCACCCTATAGCCGCGCACGCGGTCTGGCTGGCTGCGGCGCAGCCTCACCACGGCTATGAACATGAGCACGTACATGATGAGGTAGATCTGCGTGGTCATGGCGGAGAGGATCCAGAAGGAGCTGCTGACGCTGGGGATGAAGGCGAAGAGCAGGGCGACGATGGAGACGAGGATCCCCTGGCCGATGAGGATGCCGGACTGGATGCCGTTCCTGTTGGTCTTCTGCAGTACCGGCGGCAGGTAGCCGTTCTCCCGTCCCACCATGAGCAGGCCCTTGGACGGGCCGGCGAGCCAGCCCATCATGCCCCCGAGCATGGCGCAGACGATCATCACCGCGAAGACCGGAGTAAGGAACCCCATCCCGAAGTACTCGAAGAACTGCTGGAAGGCCTGCATGACGCCGGCGGTGAGGCTGATGGTCTCCCGCGGCAGTACGAAGGAGATGGCCAGCGCCGGCAGTACGAAGATGGCCACGGCCATGCCGGAGGCAACGAACATGGCCTTGGGGAAGTCCTTGCCGGGGCGCTCCATGCTGTTGACGTGCACCGCGTTGACCTCCATTCCGGCGTAGGAGAGGAAGTTGTTTACGATGAGCACCAGGCTGGCGATGCCCGTGAACTCCGGGAAGAACCCGGTGCCCGCCGCGTAGTTGGTGCCTCCACCAGCAACGTAGATGATGCCCAGCACCACCAAGGTTACCCCCGGGATGAGGGTGCCGATGACCATGCCCCCGCTGGATAAGATGGCGCTGGCCGAGAGCCCCCGGAAGGAGATGAGGGTGGCGATCCAGTAGAATACGAGGATGATGATCCCCGTGTAGATGCCGCTGGCGGCGAGGTCGGGATTGATGACGAAGGCCAGGGTACTGGCCACGGACGCCAGCAGGCTGGGATAGTAGGTGAGGGTCATGGCATACTGCGTCCAGATGGCGATGAACCCGGCGCGGGGGCCGATGCCCTCGGTGACCCAGCGGTAGATGCCGCCCTCCCAGCCGCTGGCCAGCTCGGCCGCGACCAGGGCGGTGGGGATGAGGAAGACGATGGCGGGCAAGAGGTACAGGAATATGCAGGACCACCCGTAGATGGCCATGGACGGCGTGTTACGGATGCTGGCCACGCAGGCCACGGTCATGAAACAGATGGTGGTCCAGCTCAGGTACTTGGTCACCCCTGTCCCGTTCCCCCCGTTGTTTTCAGCCATCGGCTCCTCCCTTCTATGCGGTCACAAGCCTGAAGGACAGACTGTCCCCCTCACTTCTCGGACAGGTATTGCAGCAGCAGCGCCTCGGACAGGACGCAGCGCTCCAGCTCGGCCAGGTCCACGCTCTCGTCGGCGGAGTGGATGGCCGCCGCGGTGTCCTCGGCGCCCCAGAGGATGATCTCCGCCTGGGGGGCGGCGGTGGCCAGGTTGCTGATGAGCGGTATCGAGCCACCCTGACCCATGAGCACGCTGTCCTTGCCGTAGACCTCGCGCATGGCGCGCATGGCCGCGGCGTAGCCGGGGCCGTCGGTGCGGGCGGAGAAACCGGGCCCGGACAGCCCCTCGGTCACCTCCACCGCGATGCCCCAGGGCGCTGATGCGCGCAGGTGGTCCTCCAGGCTCTTGCGGGCCTGTTCCGGGTCCTGTCCCGGCGGCACTCGCATGCTCACCCGCGCCCTGGCCGAGGGCACCAGGGCGTTGGCCGCGCCCTCCACCGCCGGAGCGTCCAGGCCGATGACGGTCACCGAGGGCTTCGCCCACAGGCGGTCGGACACGCTGCCCTCTCCTATGAGCGGGACCCCCGGGAGTATGCCCAGGGTCTCGCGGTAGACCTCCTCCGGGTAGTCCAGCCCCCCCCAGGGGAACGGGGCGATACCTTCCACTGCCGTGTTGCCCTTGTCGTCCAGGAGGCCCGAGAGCAGCCGGATGAGCACCATGAGGGCGTCGGGAGCGGGTCCCCCGAACATGCCGCTGTGCACGGGACTGCGCAGGGTCTTCACCTCCACCGTGCATGCTGCCATGCCGCGCAGGGTGGTGGTGAGGGTCGGCTCCCCGACCTTCCAGTTGCCGATATCTCCCACCACGATGATGTCCGCCTGGAACTGGTCCGGGTGCTCCAGCACGTAGTCGTCCAGGTGGCTGGCGGACTCCTCCTCGCCCTCGATGACCAGCTTCACTCCCACGGGGGGCCTGCCGCTGAAAGCGCGCACGGCGGCCGCGTGCATGACCACGCCGGACTTGTCGTCCGCGGCCCCCCGTCCATACAGGCGACCGTCCCGCACCGCCGGTTCGAAGGCGGGCGAGGTCCATTCCTCCTCAGGTCCGGGCGGTTGCACGTCGTAGTGGGCGTAGAGCAGGACGGTGGGCGCGCCGGGAGGCCCCTCTATCTCCCCGAGCACGGTGGGGTACCCGTCGGGCATGTCCATGAGGCGGACGTTTGCGAAGCCGACCGAGGTCGCGAGCTTCACGACGGCATCGGCCATCTCGCGCAATGGTTCGGGCGGGAAGCCCTCCAGTGATACCGAGGGTATGCGCACCAGCCGCTCCAGGTCCTCCCGCACCTCCGGCATCATGGCAGCCACCGCGTCACGCAAGTCCTTGATGTCCATGGTCCCCCTCTCTGCTCAACCCGGTAAGGTGTGGATGTGGGATTCTGGCCGTGAAACCCTTGTATTATTTCCACCCTTGCTATTCTTAAACCTCCTATAGACCGGCTCTGAGTGTATTACGGTTCCATGATGGTCAATACGAGCGGCGCAGCTCGCCTGGTCCCGGTGATCCACTCGGAGACGCGCGCAAGCGTCTCCCCCATCAGGGGTCACTGACGGTAGTGCGCCACGCGGGCCTCGCCTTCGGGGTCGTTATAGCCGGGGCCGTCCATCCTTATCTCCACCTTCCTGATGGTGCCGGTGAATGAGAAGGGTGGCCGGTACTGCGGCCACACCGCCGAGCCCGAGTCGGAGCCCACCTCCAGCCCTTCGGTGAAGGCGTAGACCGTCGGGTTGGTATGGGGTATGTCGCCTTCTCCCACCTTGCGGCCGTTCACGAAGATCGCCGCTGTGCCGGCGAGGTCCCCGGTCCTGCGGAACTCCATGCGCAGGGCCACCTGCCCCTCCGGCAGCTGGTCCTCGGAGGTGACCACGTAATGCTCGCGGGAGAGCCAGTTGCTGACGTAATGCAGCCTGCCGTCCTTCACGCACAGCGAGTAGCCCCCGTCGAGGCCGCCGTTGCAGACGATGACCCCCTCCGCCCCGCCTGGCGGTATCTCGACCTCGGCGGTGATGACGTGGGAGCGGTCCCTGAGGTCGGGGGAGCCCATGCGCACCAGCCTCACCGGATGGTGGTAGGTGTAGACCTCTCGCTCCTCCAGGACGTGCGGCCGCTCGTCCGCTACGGCCCGCGCCACGATGGCGTCATCCAGGGGCAGCACCTTGTACTTGCCGGCCTCCGCCCACCAGAGGTCGAGTAGTTCGCGCACTTTCTCGGGTCGCTCCGACGCGAGGTCGCGCATCTCGGAAAAGTCCTCGTCGATGTGGTAGAGCTCCCAGGTGTCCGCGTCGAAATCGCCGTCGTGCGCCTCCATTTCCAGGAGGTTGTTCGACCACCTGAAGATGAGAGAGGGGTGCGCGGTTACCAGCTTCCAGCCGCCGGCCCACAGGGCGCGGTGGCCCAGCATCTCGAAGTACTGCACCGTCTTGGGCGTGGGGGCGTCAGCGTCCGTGAAGCTGTAGGCCATGCTCTCGCCCTCCAGGGGCATCTGCGCGTACCCGCGCACCTGGGCCGGCATCTCGATGCCGATGGCCTCGAGCAGGGTGGGCATGATATCCACGGCATGGTGGAACTGGGAGCGGACGGCGCCCCTGTCCACGATACGAGCTGGCCAGTGGATGATGAGGGGGTCGCGTACACCGCCCTCGTGCACCATCTGCTTGTACCAGCGGTTGGGCGTGTTGCCGGCTCCGGCCCAGCCCGTGGCGTAGTGGGGGTGGGTGGTGGGGCCTCCCCATTCCTCCAGCTTCTCCAGCATGAACTCCAGGGTCTCGGGGGCGAAGTTGAAGAAGCTCATCTCCGTTACCAGGCCGTCCGCCCTTCCCTCGCCGCTGGCGCCGTTGTCGGAGAGGAAGACGACCATGGTGTTGTCCATGATCCCGGCCTGCTCCAGGAAGTCCAGCACCCTCCCGATATGGTGGTCGGTATGGGAGAGGAAGGCGGCGAAGACCTCCATCTGGCGCCGGAAGACGCGCTTCTCGTCCTCGGATAATCCGTCCCAGGCGCGCACGCCGGGGTTGCGAGGCGGGAGCACGGTATCCTCGGGCACGATGCCCATCTCCTTCTGCCGCCGCAGCGTCTTCTCCCTGATGACGTCCCAGCCCTCGTCGAACCGGCCCTTGTACCTGTCGATCCATTCCCGGGGGGCGTGGTGGGGCGAGTGGGTGGCGCCGGGCGCGAAGTACATGAAGAACGGCTTGGAAGGCGTCACCGCCTGCTGCTCGCTGATCCACTCGATGGCCTTGTCCGCCAGGTCCTCGTTGAGATGATAGCCCTCCTCGGCGCCGCGGGGAGGGTCCACGCGGTGGTTGTCGTACCACAGCTCAGGCTCCCACTGGTTGGTCTCCGCCAGGAGGAAGCCGTAGAAGCGCTCGAACCCCTGCCCCAGGGGCCAGCGGTCGTAGGGGCCCGAGGCGGTGGCGTGCTCGGGCGGCACCATGTGCCACTTGCCCAGGCACATGGTGTTGTATCCCCGCTCCACAAGGACGGCGGGGAGCATGGCCGCCTCTTTGGGGATGTAGCCGTTATAGCCGGGGTAGCCGTTGGGGAACTCCATGATCACCGCCGTCCCCACGCTGTGGTGGTTGCGCCCGGTGAGCAGGCAGGCGCGGGTGGGGGTGCAGAGGGCGGTGGTATGGAAGTTGTTGTAGCGCAGGCCGCCCGCGGCCAGGCGGTCGATGTTGGGCGTGTCGATGAGACCGCCCAGACCGCCGAAGCACCCTACCTGGGCGAAGCCGGTGTCGTCGAGGACGATCATGAGGATGTTGGGAGCGCCTTCCGGCGCCCGCGGCGGTACCGGCCACGCGGGCACGGAATCGGCCTGGGTGCGTCCGATGGTCCCCGGGAACGGTTCGCCGTCCGTATAGGTAAGATAATCCGCCACCACTTGCTCCTTTCCGTCTATATGGATCTAACGCTCGCACGGTACGGCAAAGGTCCCTATCCCGCGCGCTAAAGCCCTTTCTCGAAGGCCTTTACCGCATCGGCGACGGTGGGGAAGATGTTGCTCTCTCCCACCGCCTCCACCACGCCCTCGCGGCGCATGAACTCGAGGGTCGGGGCATGGACCCTGGCCAGGTAGAGCGCTACGTTCCTGGCCTCCAGCCCCTCCCGCAGCTCGATGAGCTTGTCCGCGGCGGTGGTGTCGATATCGAACATGTCCTCTCCGTCCACGATAACCGTGCGCGGCTGCGGGTCGGCCTCCTCCACCAGGCGCAGGACCTCTCCCGCGAACTCGTCCGCATTGGAGAAGATGAGAGGGGAGTCGAACCTGAAGATGATGAGCCCGGGGTCGACAGGCCGGCAGTCGGGGTGTTCCTTGAGGTCCCCGTAACGGGTTCCGCTGCCGTCCACCCCCAGCACCGCCCAGTGCGGGCTGCTGGCGCTCCTGATGAAGAGGACCAGGGAGAGGAGGACGCCGATGAGGATGCCCTCCAGGAGCCCGAAGAGAAGCACTCCCAGAAAGGCTGAGAACGCCAACAGGAAGTCCACCCTTCTGACGCGGTGGAGACGGCGCAGCTCCTTGAAACGGATGAGCCTGGCGACGGCGTGGATGACCACGGCGGCCAGGGTCGCTTCCGGCAGGTACTTGAAGAGGGGGGCGAACAAGACGATGGTCAGCAGGGAGAGCACCGAGCAGAAGACCATGGCCAGCTCGGTCTGGGCTCCCGCCGCGTCGTTGGCGGCGGTCTTGGAGACGCTGCCGGTAACCGCGAAGCCCTGGAAGAGCCCGGCACCGAGGTTGGCCGCGCCGTAGGAGACCATCTCGAGGTTGGGGTCCAGGCGGTAGCCGTACTTGGTGGCGTAGACCTTGGCCGTGGCCAGGGACTCCGCGAAGACCAGGACCACCAGCCCCAGGGCGCCGGGGAACATCTGTGTGATATCGCTCAGACCGACCCCTTTCAGCGACCAGCTCGGGAAACCAGACGGCACTTCGCCCACGATGGAGATGCCGTGATCGGAGAGGCCGAAGGCCGCGGTGACGATGATGGCCAGCACCATGATGGTCAGGGCGGCCGGCAGTCCGGGGACGAAGCGGTGCAGCACGAAGAGGAGCAGCAGGCAGCTCGCGCCCACGGCGATGGTGGTCCAGGACCACGAGCCGGCCTGGCGGAAGACGTCGGCGAACTTGGCGAAGGTGTTGTCGCCCTGGGTGGATACGCCGAAGACCTTGCCCAGTTGGCCCACGGCTATGAAGATGGCGGCTCCGACGATGAACCCGTCCAGGACGGGGGCGGCGAAGAACTTGGCGAGAAAACCCATGCGGGCCAGGCCGAGCACGATCATGATCACCCCCACCATCAGGGCCAGGGTGATGGTGAGGGCCAGGTAGTTGTCGGGATCGCCGCTGGCTGCCAGGGGCGCCACCACGGCGGCGGAGACGGCGGCGCCCTCGGCACTGGGGCCGAAGACCATGTGGCGCGACGAGCCGAAGACGGCGTAAGCCAGCAGCGCCAGGGGGGCGGCATAGAGGCCGTACTGCACCGGCACGCCCGCGATGCCCGCGTAAGCCAGGGCTTCCGGGACCAGCAGCGCCCACACCGTCAGGGCGGCCACCAGGTCGCCGCCGAGCCATTTCTTCTCGTAGTCCGGGAGCCAGTAGGCGATGGGCACGTGGCGGTGCCAGAAACCGGGCCCGTCCTTCGTCCCCTTGCTCATGGATGCCTCTCCTGACACTCGTTCGAGACGGTATTATCATACAACGAATGCGGCGCTGCCCGTCCCGCCGTTCTCGCCGGGTCCGTGATCTCGGCCGCGGGCCGCACCACCGTGTGAGGGCACATGGGAGTGCTTGCTTGTGATACCTTGGAAGCAGACGGAAGCTCTGCTCCGGCAAGGAGCCGGCATGATGTGATAGCGGATCATCGGTCAGGAAGATAATGGACAGCAGCCCGGGGAAAGAGAAAGAGTTCCTGGAGCGCCACGTGCCTGTCCTCAAGTGGCTTCCGTCCTACCGGCGTGGTCTTCTGGCCGGTGATATCGCTGCCGCCTTCACGGTCTGGGCGGCGACGGTACCCATGGCCATGGCCTACGCGGGCATCGCGGGCGTGCCGGTGCAGTACGGCCTGTACGCGGCGTGCCTCTCCCTCGTGGGTTACGCCGTCTTCGGGACTTCCCGCATCGTGAACGTCGGGCCCACGGCCGCCATCGCGGCCGTATCGGCGGCGACGGTGGGCGCTTTCGCCGGGAGCGATCCACAGAGGTATGTCGCTTTGAGCACGGCCCTGGCGCTGGCAGTCGGGCTGTTGCTCATCATCGGCGGCCTGGCGAGGGCGGGCTTCCTCGCCAAATTCCTGGCCAAGCCGGTGCTGGCGGGATATATGTCCGCCGCCGCCATCTTCATCGCGGTGAGCCAGGCCCACAAGCTCTTCGGCATCCAGACCTCGGGAGGCAATACCTTCGCCGAGTTCGCCGACGTCTTCCGCCAGGCCGGCTCGTGGTCCTGGACGACCCTCGCCCTGGGCGCCGGTTGCCTGTTGTTTCTCGTGATATCGCGGCGTCTCGCTCCCAGGCTGCCCTGGGCCCTGGTGCTGGTAGTGCTGGCGAGCGTGATCGCCCTCGCCTTCGACCTGGGGGAGCACGGCGTGGCGCTGGTCGGGGAAGTGCCCCCGGGGATGACGTGGCCGTCCATGGCGGGCGTCGGGGCCCTGGACATCGTCCACCTCCTGCCGGGAGCCATCGGGCTGGCTCTGCTGGCCTTCGCCGAGTCGCTGGCCATCGCCAAATCGTTTGCCGGGGACAGCCGCGAGATCGACGCCGACCAGGAGATGATCGGCCTGGGGGCTGCGAACCTGGGCGCCGGGGCTCTCAGCGGTTTCGCCGTCGATGCCAGCTTCTCGCGCACCTCCATCAATCAGCAGGCCGGAGGCAGGACGCAGCTCTCATCCATCTTCTGCGCGGCGCTGGTCTTCACCACGCTTTTCCTGACCTCCGCATTGAAGTACCTTCCCCAGGCCGCCCTGGGGGCCATCGTGATCTTCGCCGTGGGCAGGTTCATAAAGGTCGGGCCCTTCGTCCGCTACGCCCGTTCCAGCAGGGCCGACTATGCCCTCGCCCTGGGAGCATTCTTCGGCGTGCTCATCTTCGGCGTGATGTTCGGCATCATCATCGGAGTCGCGCTCTCCCTGGCCGGCCTGATCCTGAGGACCAGTACGCCCCATTCCGCCGTACTGGGCGTCGACGACAGCGGCACCCAGCATGGGGACATCGCCGAACGCCCAGAGTGCAAGCCCTACTCTCCCTACCTGATCATCTACCGCTTCGACGCTCCCCTGATATTCTCCAATGTGGACGAGTTCACGGACGACATCAGGGGACTGGTGGAGGGAGCGGACCCGCGTCCCCGGACGGTCATCGTCGACTGCGAGATGATCTACGAGATGGACACCACCGCCAGCGACGAGTTCACCGCCCTCCACGCCGCTCTGGCGGAGGAAGGCGTGGAGGTGCTCGTCGCGCGCGTGCACGCACCCGTGAGGTCGTTCATGCGCCGGGACGGCATCACCGCTAGGGTGGGCGAGGAGAACATGTTCCACACCGTGCGCGACGCCGTGCGGGCTTTCCGGGAGCGCCACCCTGACCTTCGCTAGTGGTTCAACGTGTGGTAGATGACCATGCTCAGGTTGTGGATGAGGGCGTCCCCGTCCAGGGCCCGCCCCTTCTGCTGCCATTGCAGGTTGGCGTACTCCAGCAGGGTCACGATGATCAGGGCGGTGATCTCTGGGTCCAGGTCCCTGCACCAGCCCTTGTCCAGGTGCTCGCGGAGTTTGGTCTCGACGATTCGCAGGAAGGGCTGGTTGAACTCCTCCAGCAGGATGCGGAACTCCTCGCTGTCCAGGGAGGCGCGCACGATGAGGGGGTGGATAGTCGCATAGCGGGCGAAGATGCCCATGACCCCACGGATTATCTCCTCCACCTCTTCGGGAGTGCGCACGGAGGGTCCCTCCAGGGCGTCCCCGCCGTACCAGTCGAAGGCCTCGAACTCCTTGACCATGTCCTGGAGCATGAAGCCGAGGAGGTCGTCCTTGTTGCGGAAGTAGAGCCAGAAAGTGCCGTGCCCGATACCGGCGCGGGAGATGATCTCGGCAACGGTGGTCTTGTCGTAGCCCTTCTCGGCGAAGACCCCTTCCGCCGCGTCCAGGATGCGGCGCAGGGTCTCGCGTGAACGGTCCTGGGCGAAACGCACGCCGCGAACGGGAGCCGGGGCCTTCTCTTCCTTGCTCATATACCCTCACAGAAATTATGACTATCAGTCATATTTTATCGCCCCAGTTCGATGAGGTCAATTTGGGCCTGCCACCGGCGTGTTGTTGACCCGCGGGGACGAGGGGTTCTACAATAATTGTGGCATGAAAAATATGAAGAATGCAAATTTATCACCAGACGGCAAGGAGACCAGCAGCGTCTTCGCCGACATGGTGGAGACGGTCTTCCTCTTCATGCACGAGCAGTACGGCGAATTCGGCGCCATCCTCAAGGACAGCGATATCAACTATACCCAGTACGTGACCCTGATCACCATCTACATGCACGGGGCCTTGAACGAGAGCGACCTGGCGAAGATGCTCTTCATCAACCCCTCCACAGTGAGCCGCATGGTCTACACCCTGGAACAGAGGGGCTGGGTGAAGAGCACCCGCGATTTAAGCGACAGGCGCAAGGTGGTGGTCACGCTCTCCCCGGGCGGCAAGCGCAGGATGGAGGCGATGAGGGACAAGCAGGCCGAGGTGGTGGCACGGCAGGTGGAACGCCTTGCCGGGGAGGACAGGGATTACGTTCTTCAGGTGGCGGAATACGTGAACAAGGCCTTGAGGCTGCTGGTGTCCACCGGCAACGAGAGCGATCAACCTACCATCTAAGGGGTAAGGAGCCTGTTGCGCAATCCCGGATACGGCGTATAAGGGGTCGTGTCTTCATGAATTCTGTTTCAGGAGACGGCTGGTCTGCCCGCCTACCTGCGGGGAAATTGAATTCTGAAGACACGACCCCACTTAGACCTCGCCGCCCTCCTGCTGAAAGTATTCGGCCGTACGGAAGCCGAAGAGCCGCGCCAGCAGCAGTTGGGGGAAGCTCTGGATGAAGGTGTTGTAGATGCGCACCGAGCCGTTGTAATACTTGCGCGAGGCGGCGAGGTGGTCCTCCACCGTGACCAGTTCCTCGAAGAGCCTCTGGAAGCTTTCGTCGGCCTTGAGCTCGGGATATCTCTCCCTCAGCACGAATATCTCACCCAGCGCGGCGGCGAGGGACAGCTCCCTGGCCCCCCTCTCCGCCACACCGGAAGCCGCCACCGCTTCCGCGCGCGTGCGCGTGACCTTCTCCAGGACCTGTTTCTCGTGCAGGGCGTAGCCCTCCGCCGTCGATACCAGGAGGGGGATCAACTGGTGGCGCAGCTTGAGCTGCACGTCGATGTCCTTCCAAGCCCTCCTGGTCTTGTTGCGCAGCCTGATCATGTGGTTGAAGAACAGCACCAGGGCGAGCAGCAGCAGTGCGCCGACGATGATAACGACATAAACCCACACATCCATGACAAGATTATACATCTACGCTGCCACCCCAGCTCCCATAAGCCACGGCCAGCGTCGCCATCACTTCCCACCTGGTCTGTATCAATGGCCAAACCTGTCACCTAAGGCCTGCGCCGCTCACAGGGCCGGGACTCGCTGTATGCAACGTTCGTCCCCGCCCTGCCTTATAATGATTGTGATTCATCGACGTAGGAGGACGGATGGCTGGTCTTAAGATCCTGCATACGGCCGACGTACACCTGGGCGCTCCCTTCGCCTTTCTGGGGCGGCGCGGCAGGGAACAGCGCGACCAGCTCAAGGCCACCTTCTCGCGGGTGATCGATCTCGCCCTCACCTCCCAGGTGGACGCCCTGCTCATCGCGGGCGACCTCTTCGATTCCGCCTATCCCCAACCCGGCCTGGTAGGCGAGGTGATATATCAACTGCGCCGCCTCGATGGCGAGGGTATCTGGACCTTTATCGTCCCCGGGACCCACGACCGCCTGCAGCCCGGCGGGGTCTACGAGGGCCCCGAGTTCTCCACCCTTGAGCACCTGCACGTCTTCCGGGGCGCTGAGATGTCGCCTTTCTCCGTTGCGGGACTGGGCCTCGACGTCTATGGCATGGCCGCGAGCGGCGAGGGCCTGGACGTCCTGAGCGGGTTCCGCGCCGGGGATGCCGCGCGCTGGCGCGTGGGCCTGCTGCACGCCTCCTTCGTGGTGCCAGGGAAGGTCGAGCAGGACGAGATGCTCGTCTCCGCGCGCAGCGTTGGCGGAAGCAACCTCCACTATCTCGCGCTTGGGCACTGGCATTCCCGCGGCGACTACAGTCAGGGGAGCACGGCTGCGTTCTTCAGCGGTCCCCCGGAGCCCCTCGATATGGGCAAGGGTGAGGAGGGTACGGTCATCCTGGTAGAGCTGGAGGACGGTGCCCCGGCACGGGTGCAGACCATCCCCGTTGGCCGCAGGCGCATGTCCCGCCTGGAGCTGGACGCCGGGGAGGTCGGCGGCCCGGCTGAGCTATACGCCTACCTGAGGCGCCTGGCCGATCGCGAACTCGCCCTGGAGGTCCGCATCAAAGGCCTGTGGGGCGAGGAATGGGTGATCTGCGACTGGGACAGGATGGAGGAAGACCTGTCTCCGCTCTTCTTCCACCTCAAGCTGGTCATCACTCCCTCCGGGCTCTCCGAGCACGACCTGGAAACCTACGCCGAGAAGACGGTAACCGGCCGTTTCATCCGCCTGGCGCGGGAGGAGATGGCAGGCCTGGAGGGCGAGGAGCTGCTGGTGGCCGAGGAGGCCCTGCGGCTGGGGCTTGCCCACCTCTCGGGGAGGCCGTGAGCGATGAAGGTCACCGAGCTGACCCTGCGCAGGTTCCGTCGCTTCCGGCAGGTGAGCATCTCCCTGGACGAGGGGATAAACGTGATCAAAGGCCCCAACGAGTCCGGGAAGTCAACCCTGCTCCAGGCGCTCCTCGCTGCCTTTTTCTGGAAGGTGGACGCTACGCGCAAGGAGGTGCGCGACAGCGTCACCTGGGGCGAACAGGACGGCTTCGCCCTGGAGGTGGCGGGGGAGGCGTCCGGCAGGCCCTTCCGCCTGGTCAAGGACTTCGCGGCGAAGAGCGCGTCACTGGTCTGGGGAGATACGGATACCCGCGACCAGGCGGTTATCGACGAGATCATCAAGGACTGGCTGGGGGTGGGTTCGGATGTCGCCTACCGTTCCACCGCCGGCATCCGCCAGGACGAGGTCGCCGCGATCTCGGCGGGGAACAAGGAGCTGAGCGAGGGCCTCCAGCGCACGGTCACCGGCTCGGATGCGGGCACGGGGGCGACGCATGCGCTTACCACGCTGGGGCGCGAGCTGTCCGAACTGCTGCGCGGCACGCGCGGACCCGCGAAGAACCCTGGCCCCATCGCCCAGGCCGAGGACGAGCTGCAGAGATGGCGGGAGAGGCGCGACGAGCTGGCGGCCCTGGTCGAGGCCAGGAGAGAGGCGCGGCGGCGCCTGGAGGAGATCGGTTCGGAGACAAAGGAACTAAAGGGCAGGCTGGAGGCCTTGATGGCTCTGTCGGAGGATTCGTCGGAGCGCGCGGATATAGAGGAGGATATCGAGGACTTCCACCGCCGCTACCGTCAGCTCGAGTCAGCGTCATCTCTGATCGCGGAGGACGCCAGGCTGGCGGAGGAAGAGAGTGCCCGGTATGGCGGGCTAAAGGGAATCCTCGAAAGCAGGCGGGATGAACTGGGGGAGATAGAGCTGCGCCGGGCTGGAGTCTCGGAGGGGTTGGGTATCATGCGCGGCAGGCTGGCTGAGGCCAGGAGGACGCATTACCGGGCCTGGGCGCCCTACGTGCTCCTGGTGGGCATCACCCTCGTCCTGGTGGGGCTGGCGGGGATCGCGCTCTCCCCCTACATGCTCTTTATCTCCCTGGCTGGCGTGGCGTGTTTGGTCCTGTCCCTCGTGCCCGGCGGTTACCTGGGGTTCCTGCGCCGCGGCAGGGAACACGTGGCCCTGGAGGAGCAGGTGCGCGAGCTGGAGGAGCGGGAACGGGGCATCAACTCGCAGGCGGAGGGGATCATATCCGAGGCCGGCTGCGACTCGCTGGAGAGCTTCACCGAGATGAAGCTCGGCTACCTGGAACTGCTGGCGCGCCGCAAGGAGATCGCTGACAAGCTCGAGGTGCTCGTCCCCGACGGCGACATAGCGCGGGTGGAGAAGGAGGCGCGGCAGCTGGCCACGGAGGTCAGCCTGCGTGAGAGAAGGCTCAAGGAACTGCGGGGGCGTACCGTGGACGCGGCGCGGTTGCAGGAAGTCCTGCGCGAGAAGGAAGCCCTGCGCTCCCGCTTGGACGGGCTCAAAGAGGAACGTATACGCATGGAGGTCGCGGTCAGCGAGGAGGGTGTGGAGGAGGAGCACCTGCGGACCTGTGAGGAGATAGCCTTCTTGCAGGAGAGGCTGGACCGCCTGCGCCGGCGGGCGCGAGCACTGGAACTGGCGCAGGGATGGCTGGAGAGAGCGTCCAGCACCACCCTCTCCTCGGCGGCGCGCCTCCTGGAGGGCATGATCGGCGACATGATCGCGCGCATCACCGACAACCGCTATCAGCGGGTGCGGGTGGACGAGGGGACCTTCGATATAAAGGTGTGGTCGGGGGAGAAGGGGGGCGAGGTCGAACCGGGCGTGTTGAGCCGCGGTACCATCGACCAGCTCTACCTCGCCGCGCGCCTGGCCCTGGTTGAGGTCATATGCGGCGAGAAGCATCCCCCGCTCCTCCTCGACGACCCCTTCGTCACCTTCGACCCCCGACGCCTGGACCGGGCCATGGACGTACTCAGGGAGTTCTCCCGCAGGTGCCAGGTGATCATCTTCACCTGTGGGGACGACTATGATGCTTACGCCGACCAGATGGTGCAGCTCTGAGAAGATGAACTTACGGGAGAGATACGAGGACTACCGCGGCCGTATTAGGTTCACCGACCTGGACCTGGCTTCACGCTCCATGGCCATGTTGTGGCTGGACCTTTTCATGGAGCGCGTGGTACGCAACTGCTTTCCCCGCGTGAGTTCGCGCAGCCTCATAAGCGATATTAGCGGGATCATCAACTCCACCTTCCTCGAGGGATATATACTGGCCAGGGCGGCGGACGACCTGGGCGCCGAGCCGGTGCTGTTCACCGACCCCGGGCGGCGGGAGTCGGTGGAGGTGGGGGTGGACAAGCTGCGCGTCATGTATGAGGAGGAGGCTGTCGGGGCCATACCCTTCGAAGGGGAGCCCCAGGGGGTGGAGTTCATAGCCGAGGCTCTGGTGCGGGACATCGCCTACGGACCGGACATGAAGTGGTTGGAGGAGAGGGAGCTGCTCAAGGTACACTTGATGTACGCCATGTGGGCGGGTTACAAGCTGGCGCGTTTCGAGAGGAGGTTGCGGGTTGAAAGGACCTGGTAGCGCGTGGGACCGCCTGCGCTTCGCCGCCATGCACCCCGGCATCCGTTATCACCAGTGGCAGTTGCGGCGGGGCGGGGTGGAGTGCGGCCCCTACGTCTGGATCAGCGCAAGTCCCGACGTGGCGCTGTGCGGCGACGCGACCTGCTCCATCGCGGACGGCACCTTCATACCCACCCCGGTGCAGATAAGGGGCAATGACCGGGGACGGATCATCATCGGCAGGAACTGCTCCCTGGACACCTGGTCCCGCCTCTTCGCCGCCAACGACGCCACCCTGCGGCTGGAGGACGGCGCCGCCGTCGGCCCCTTCAACATCATCAACGCCTTCGACGACTGCCGCATCGGCAGGAACTCCATGCTCGGCCCCTACGTGAACATCAACTGTGCCGACCACGGCATGGACTGCGGTGAGGGGCCCATGCGTTTCCAGTGCGGCAGTTACGGCCCCGTAATCATCGGCGAGGACTGCTGGATCTGCTCCCACGCCGTGATCCTCATGGGGGTGACCATCGGGGACGGCGCGGTGGTGGCGGCAGGTGCGGTGGTCAACTCCGACGTGCCGCCTTACGCAATCGCCGCCGGCGTTCCCGCGCAGGTGGTAGGCTCCCGCCGCTAGCCCTCAAACGATTATGGGTCCGCACCGGACCTCAAAGGGAACCTCACGTCGGACAGTTGACCGAAGTACGGATGAAGCCCTCCAGGAGGCGGCCGGTGTGCTCGATGAAGGCGGGGTTTATCTTGTCGAAACTGTCGCCGGGGGTGTGGTACCAGGGGTCGTCCTTGTATTCAAGCCAAACCGCGGGGATGCCCGCTTTTTCGAAGGGCTCGTGGTCGGAGTAGGAGTAATCCTGCATGTAGGGCAGGTATACGCCTGTCCCCTGGGCGTAGGCCATGAGGCTGTTGCAGAGGTCCATGGGCCCGATGCCCATGGTGCGGGCGTAGAGCTGGCTCCCCACCCCCACCATGTCCACGACGATGGCGCCGATCATCCTGCTTTTTATGTCCGTCGTCAGATTGCCCACGTAGTATCGCGAGCCGAAGTGGTGGAGGTCGCTGTTCTCCACCAGACGCTCCTCTCCTCCGAAGAAGACGAATTGGATGATGAAATTCGGGGGAGGGTGCTCCGCGAAGCAGCGGGCCAGTTCCAGGACCACCGCCGCCCCGGAGGCGTTGTCGTTGGCGCCGGGACTGCCGGTGTTCATCTTGGTGTCGTAGTGGCCTCCCACGACCAGGTATTTCTCGTAACCGGGTTGGATCGCCCAGTCGGGGCCGCAGGTTGCAATGACGTTGCGGGTGACGGCGCCGTTGGGCAAGGGTACCTCCTGGATCTGCGGCTTATATCCATAATTCGTCAGGGCACCCGCAAGGTACTGGGCGGCCGCCAGCTCTCCCTGCGTACCCTCGACTCTTTGCCCGATGATCGCACTGAGGCCCCAGATAGTGTCCATGGCGTTGGCCGCTTCGAAGCTGCTGCCCGGATAATAAAGCGGCCTCTCGACGGCTATTGGGGTATCCGAAGTGATCTCGAAAGAGACATCGGAGTAATACGACACCTCTCCTTTTACCCTCAGGGTCAGGCGCGAGCGCGGCGGGAGATCGTACTGCTCCGGCATCTCGAACCCTTGCTCCGCGTACACGAAATCGACCTCGACGGATGCTGCTTCCTCGCCCGGGTTCATGAGGCAGAGGTAGGTATGGAACCCGTAGTAGAGGGTGCCCTCGGCCAGGTACCAGTGGGTGCCCGGTTCCTCCACTCCCTTGGAGACGTGGCCGCCCCGGCACACCCCCAGGTAGTTGAAGTACATGGGGCGCTCGGCCAGGAAGGGCTCGTCCGCGGACAGTTGTAGGGAGACGTCCTTTCCGGCCCCCACCATGTCGTTGATATACAGGGTGCGGCGGGTGTCGGGGTCCAGATGCACCTGAAAGGTCTGTACCTCTCCGCCCTGGAAAAGGCAGTCCAGGGTGATCTCGGTGCCGTCCTCTCCGCTGCTCTGCCGCGGCGCGTAGAGGGTGAGCCACTCCTGGAAGCCGGCGCCGGTATAGCCCTCGGCGAAGAGATAGGTCTGGCGGGGCTGGGCCAGGCCGCTGGAGGCGTGGCCCCCCGGCCACATGCCGTAGTAGTTGAAATACATGACCCGCTCGGCACAGATGGGAGCGTCCGCCTCTACACGGGCGCCGACATCCCGCCCCTCACCGACGGCTGCGTTGACGAAGACGGTGCGGCGGGAACGCGGTGGCAGTTCCACGGGCACCGGGACCACGGAGCCGTCCTCCAGGACGAAGTGGACCGTCGCCGACACGCCCATGTCCCCGGGGTTGGCCAGCAGCAGCCACTCCTCGAACCCCGCGCGGGTGCAGCCCTCGGCGAAATACCAGGTCTTGGAGGGCGCCGTCGCCCCGCTGGTCACCGTGCATCCCTTCCACTTGCCACGGTAGGTGAAATACATGGGGCGCTCGGCGACGATTGGCTGCAGCGATTCCAGGTAGAGCGAGACCTCCGCGTCCGCTCCGGCCAGGTCGTTGATATTGAAGGTCACGCGCGAGCGGGCCGGAAGCTCGGCAGGCACCGTTTGCGATGCCCCTCCGTTGTAAAGGAGGTGAAGGTCCAGGCTAACCGGTGACTCCTGGGGATTGAAGAGGGTCAGCCACTCCTGGAAGCCCGGCCCGGTGTAGCCCTCGGCGAAGTACCACGTGGTGGAGGCGGCGGCGCTGGCCTCACCGCAGGTGCCGTCCCCGGCATACGCGGCCTGCGGCCATGCGGGAAGGAGGGCGGCGAGGCACAGGATCATCACCGTCACGAGCAAGGTCGCTGTCCTGGGCGGGCGTACGGTCATCGGCCTTTCACCTCCGCAGCCGGAACGGTCGAGCCCTCCGCCCTATTGTAGCCCACTCCCGTGACTTCGTTTGGGGGCCGCGCCGCGGCGGCTGCGGCAGCGGGCGGGGCGTCAGACCGCGACCACCTCCCGCAGCGGCAGCTCGAGGATGCTCTCGCCGTCGCCGTACAGCACCTGCGCGCCCTTCCCCAACACCGGGAGGACGAAGGGGATGTTGGCCCCGCTCAGGGTGAGGCGGAAGGAATGCCCCGCTTCGAGCAGGTGATAGGCGGCCACCAGGTCCAGGGAGAGCGCCGTCTCCCTGCCGGGGGTCATCCCCTCCAGGGTGGCGGTGCCATAAGTGATCAGCTTCGGCGCGTCCCCGGAGGGGGACACGTCGTAGAGCAGGGCGTTGATCTGCACCCTCTCCTGTCTGGGCTTGAGGGTGACCCGCAGCCTGGGCACGCCGACCAGCTCGAAGTCTTTCTTGGCGGGCGCGGTGGTGAAGGAAAAGAAGCCCTCTCCCTCGTCCTCCCTCGGCCCCTTCACGGGGATGCCGAAGGCCTGCGGGCGCACCACCGAAGGCCCGGAGTGGGCGGGGCTCAGCAGCTTCGGCTTGAGCTCGCGCTCGCCCTTTTCCCCTTTGGGCCGGGAGCTCATCTTGAAATCCCCGTTCTCTCTGCCCAGGTAGACGCGGTGGGTCTTGACGTCTGGAGGCGGCCAGGCGTCCTCCGGCTCCACCCGGCGCTTCCACGGCTTGTACAGGCGCACGGCGGGCTCGGAGAGGATGCCGTTGTCCTCACCCTTGAGCCAGTAGTCGAACCAGCGGCGGGTGAGTTCCCAGATCTCCTTGCCGGCCCAGCGCGGCCCCAGGCCGGGGTCCAGCCCGTGCAGCCCGTTGCCTATGTATAGCATCTTGGGGGCGTCGAGCCTGCAGTAATACTCCATCATCTGGTTGGGCTCGAAGAGGTCGTCGTTCCAGGAGCCGACGATGAGCATGGGCGTGTTCGTGTTCTCCACGTCGTAGAGGCAGGAGCGGCTGCGCATGTCCCGTTCGTAGTCGGCGATCCTGCCGCGCCTGAAGAGGACCGTCCCGAACCAGCGGTAGAGGATGTTGCGGGGGTCCATCCTGGTGGCCCAGGAGGCGGTGAGCAGCAGGCCGAAGCTCCAGAATATCTTGGGCGAGTTGCGCGGGGTGATGCTCTCCTTGAGTTCGGTCCACCCGCACATGGGCGCCACGGCCCGCACGCGCGGGTCGCGGGAGGCGATGAGGAAGGAGTGGCCCCCGCCGTAGGAGATACCGGTCACTCCCAGCGCCCCATCCTTGATCGGAACGCCGCTCTCCGCGAGCAGCCAGTCGATAGCGTCCTGGAGGTCGCTCAATTCGCGCTCTGGATCGGCGCAGTGCACCCTTCCCTTGGAGGAACCCCAGCCCCTGCAGTCGTAGGAGAGCACTGCGTATCCCGCAGAGGCGAAATAAGGGGCGTAGAGATGGCACTGCCAGCGGGAGAACATCCAGGAGTGGACCATGACCAGGGCTGGAAACGGCCCCTCACCCTTGGGGGTGTAGAGGACGGCCGATAGCGTGGTGCCGTCTCTGGTGGTTAGCTTGAACTGCCTGACCCCGAACCCCTTGCTCTCCCCCTCCATCTCGATGGCCTTGGCGGCGAGGCGGGGGAGGAAGCAGAGGATGGCCAGGGGAACGAGCAGTTTGAGGCCGTGTCTGTCCAGGCTCTCGACGGTCTTTTTCAGGCGGTCGCCTTTGCCCGTACGGGTGTTCCCGTCCATGGATATCCCCCCTTTGTCCTTACCGGCAATTTTGTGGGCGCCAAGCGCATGGCGTAATGGCTAAATGATAGCAAAAAAACATACGGATTTCCCGCCGACACGGTCAGTCCCTGGCATGTGGCATTTATAACGATTGATAAATTCTGCATCCGGCCGGTTCTTCATAATGTCACATGCCAGGGGCTGACCCCATTTCCACCATGATATATATTGTTAGGAAGATGGCCGCGTTATAACGGGGGAAACCGCGCATGCTGAAACAATTCACACGTAACTACAAGGCAGCCATGGTCAGGGGACACGGCAGCTCTGCCGCCGGACAGACGCTGGAAGAGGCGTGTCAGTCGGCATCCAGCCTGGATGCGTCGGGCAAGACACTGGATCTGCGGCACCCGCCATCTCCTCGAGGTACAGGGGAGGGGGAAGGGAAATGGTGACCTCCCGCCCCTCTTCGGCGTGCCTCCTCGCGACGGCCTCGCCCCGCACCGAAAGGACCAGCAGGACGGCGAAGGAGAGGAAGCTGCCCGCCGCCGCCAGGAACCAGAAAGGCCCCGCGCTCTCGGCCAGGGAGGCGAGGACAAGGCCCGATATAAACATTGCCGGCCGCAACGATCTCATGGTCTCATCTACCTGCCTTTCAGATCTTTTCGCTCCAAGTGAGATGCTAGCACCTCCCAGTGACAAGGGCCGCCGCCGCAGTCCGCGCCGCCCGGGCGCGGGACGGGGGTGCGGGCCATGAACAAGGCCGAGCGGCTCATCGACCTCATCGCCATGCTGCTGGAGGCGCAGCGCCCGGTGACCCTCGAGCGCATCCGCCACTCCATCCCGGGTTACGGGCAGGCGACCATGCCCTCCTTCAAGCGCATGTTCGAGCGGGACAAGAGCGAGCTGCGCGAGATGGGCATACCCATCCTGGTGGAGCCGGTGGACGCCTTCGGCGAGGAGATGGGTTACCGCATCCCCAAGGAGGAATACTACCTGCCGGAGATCGCCTTCACCCCGGAGGAGAAGGTGGCCCTGCTGCTGGTAAACCGCCTCTCATCCGAGGAGGTCACGCCCCTTTCGCGAGAGGCCGGTGCGGCCCTGCATAAGTTGAGCCCGGACCTCGGCGACGGCAGCCGCCAGGTGCAGACCAGGTCCCGCCACTGGAGGTTCGCTCCTCCGCCAGAGCCCCTGGAGGGGCTCAGCGTGCTGTGGGAGGCCGCGGCCGGCAGGCGCACCGTGCGCTTCGTCTATCACACCATGGATAAGGGCAAAGCCAGGGGCAGGGCGAGGCAGCGGGAGATCGATCCCTACGGGCTCTATTTCGACCGTGGGGCCTGGTACCTGGTGGGCTACTGCCACCTGCGCAAGGAGGTCCGCTCCTTCCGGGTCTCCCGCATCGAGTCGGATGTGGAACTGGCGCGAGCCGGAGAGGAGGGCCCCGACTTCGAGCGCCCCTCTGATTTCAGGCTCGGTGACTACTCGCGTATGCTGCCCTGGGAATTCGAGGAGGGAGCGGAATACGAGGCTAGAGTGCGCTTCTCGCCCCGTATCGCCTGGCAGGTGGAGAAGGACCTCGGGGACGTCTATCCCTTCGAGCCCGGCGAGGACGGGGGCGGAATACTCGGCGTCACCGTGCGCAACGAGGACGCCTTCCTCGCCTGGGTCCTCTCCTTCGCGGAGGACGCAGAGGTGCTCTCCCCGCCGCAGCTGCGGCAGAGCGTGAAGGATCGGCTGTCGCTCATGCTGGACGGGCTGGGGGGTGGCGGCGATGCCTGACCCCGAGGGCAAGATCCAGCGGCTGCTCGCACTCATCCCCTACGTCCTCAAGAACCAGGGAGTGACGCTGGGAGAGCTCAGCGGGGTCTTCGGGGTGTCCCAGGCCCAGATCATCAGCGACCTCGACCTCATCTTCATGTGCGGACAGCCCGACTACACCCCGGCCGACCTTATCGAGGTGGACATCGACGGCGACCGCGTCCACATCCGCATGGCCGATTATTTCGCACGCCCCCTGCGCTTCACCTCGGCTGAGCTATCCGGCCTCTACCTGGCGTGCGAGGCGGTACGCAGGCTCTCCGGGCCCCCCGCTTCCTCCGCCCTCACCTCGGCCATGGACAAGATCGCCGGCGTGCTCGAGGAGGGGTCCGTGCCGAGGGAGGTCATCCGGGACAGCGTTGAGTTCAGCCCTCCCACCCCCTGGCTGGAGATCGTCGCCGAGCTCTCGCGCGCCTGCGAGCAGCGCCGCGTGGTGGAGATGGAGTACTACACCTACGGCCGGGACGAGATCACGCGCCGCCTGGTCCACCCCCTCTCGCTGGAGTTCGGGATGGGCAACTGGTACCTGCGGGCCTGGGACCGGCGCAACAAGGAGGTGCGGGTATTCCGGGTCGACCGCATCAAGGACATGGAGGTGACCGCGGGCGAGTTCGAGCCGCCGCCGGATGAGGAAGCGGAGGAGACCCCGCGGAGCGCCTACGGCGCCGCCGGGGGGGAGATCGAGGTCCGCCTGCGTTTCTCGCCCGCGCTGGCCCGCAGGGCGGCGGAGAAACCCATCTTCTCCCACGCCGAGATGGTCAGGGGGCGCCTGGTATGCACGGTAAACACCGATAACCTGTCCTGGCTGGAGAGGGAGATCCTGGGTTTCGGCCCCGGGGTGGAGGTCCTTTCGCCGCCGGAGCTAAAAGAGAGGCTGCGCGCGCGCCTGCGTAGCATGCTCTCTTTCTACGCGTAGGCGCCCGCGGTCCGGCACCCCTCAGGTGCGGGGATGGCGCGACAGGTACGCCGTGCGGAAGCGGTCGAGGCTCATGGTGTCGAGGTCCCCCCTGATCTCCGTCTGGCGGCGGCGGGCTTCCCCGAGTTCCTTATAGCGTTCGCCGTAGACGAGGCGCTGCACGCGGAAATCCCACACCTCCACCAGGAAACCGTCCCCGAAGTCGGCGTCGACGAACCCCTTGGTGATACGGACTTTATATGCCGTGCTGGCCGATTCGCTGCCGTTTCCACTCAGCAATGTCTCTCGCCTGTGCAACTCTCTCCCCCGCGAAACGATTCTCTAGAGGCCGCAAATATATATTCTAGCACCGCCGCGCAAGGTTAATGAACAATGCACTGAATTATGTATGCCGGCTCCCCGGCTCCGTTTCAGGCTATCCGCGTTTAGATATTATAATGGTCTGGACCTTGAACCCCGACACGGGAGGGAATAAGTGCGAGGAAAGATCATAGTCGTTCTGCTGGCCGTGGGCCTGCTGCTGTTCCTGGCTGGATGCGGGGGCGACGGGGAGATGGGCCTCTCCGAGTACCGCAAGAGCATCTCCGAACTGCATGACGGGGTGGCCTGGGACCTGGGGGTGACCATCGAGGAGCTGAACCAGTTCGACTTCACGGATTACTACGATCTGCCGGAGATCCGGGCCGTGTTCGAGAAGGCGGAAGGCATCTTCGGCACCGCCTGGGACAGCGCCGACCCCATGTATCCACCCCAGCTGGCGGTGCCGCTGCACGTGGACCTGCTCCAGTTCTACGCCGACGGCGCGGAGGGCATGCGCGACGTGCGGGACGCCCTGGGTTTCTTCGAGGTGGTCCTGCCCATGCTGCAGGATGTCGAGAACCTGGCCCTGCCCGCCCTGCCCGACAGCGCCGGGGTACCGGAGATCAAGGCGGCCGCGGCGGAAGACCGCAAGACCATGGAGGGCTACCTCAAGGACCTCGAGAACATGGAGCCCCCGGAAAAGCTGCGGGATTACCGCGACAAGCTGACGCAGTTCTTCCGCTCCATCGACGAGGCCGTCGCCGCCGTGGACCAGGCGGTCAAACCTGAGGACCTCGCCTCCTTCGTGCAGTTCCGGCAGTGGTTCTCCAACGCGGTCTCCCAGGCACAGGAGCTGTGGAACGAGGCTATAACCTATCTCGTCAGCCTGAGCGGCAGCGTCGACCCATATATAGAACAGGGAAAGCTACTGGCGGAGAGGATCCAGAAACTGTAGGCATCAACCCGCCGGTACCGGCCCGCGCGGCGAGGCCAGCGGCGAACACGGGAGGTCTGCTTTGAGCAATACAGGCATGGACGCGGTAGAGGCGCTCTTCAACCCCCGCCGTATGGCGGTCATCGGGGCCTCCGAGAACCTGGCCAAGTGGGGGAGGATAGTCCCCAGCAATATCATGCGGGACGGATACAAGGGGGAACTCTACCTGGTCAATCCGCGGGGCGGCAGCCTCAACGGCATCGATTTTTACCCCAGCGCGGCAAAGATCGGCAAGGAGATCGACCTGGCCATGATCACCATCCCGGCGGAGAACGTCGAGGGAGTGCTGGAGGACTGCGCCGCCGCGGGCGCCAAGACGGTCATCGCCATCTCGGGCGGTTTCAGCGAGTCCTCCCCCGAGGGACGCGCGATGGAGGGGAGCATGGTCGCCAAGGCCCACGCCTGCGGCATGCGGGTCGTCGGCCCGAACACCATGGGCATCTACTCCGCCCCCTGGAGCCTTACCGCCCTCATGCCCCCGGTCAGGCCGCGCCCGGGCCACGTGGCCTTCGCCGCCCAGAGCGGCAACCTGGGCACCCAGATGCTGGGCTGGGGCTCTTTCCGGGGCATCGGCTTCTCCCGCTTCGTGTGCATCGGCAACGAGTGCGACCTCGAGTTCGCCGACTACCTGGAATATTTCGCCCGCGACGAGCTGACCAGGGTCATCCTGCTCTACGTGGAGGGCTTCAAGCAGCCACGGCGCATCCTGGAGCTGGCCGAGGAAATCTCCCTCGAAAAACCCATCGTCATCTACAAGGCGGCGGGTACCGGGGCGGGGAGCCGGGCGGCCGCCTCGCACAGCGCCGCCATGGCCGGCTCACGCGAGATCTACCAGGGCATGATCGCCCAGACCGGGATGATCCAGGCGGAGACCACCGAGGAGATGCTGGATTTTTCGGATGCCCTGGCCAAGCTGCCGGTGCCGCGGGGCCGCCGGCTGGCCATCCTCTCCTGGGGCGGCGGGTGGGGGGTCATCGCGGCCGACCTGTGCGAGCGCGGCGGCCTGGACGTGGTGCCCCTGTCCGACGGCCTGCGCGAAAAGATCGGCTCGTTCCTGCCCTCCTACTGGAGCAAGGGCAACCCCGTGGACCTGGTGGGCATCCTCAACCTGGACGACCATACCCGCTGCCTTGAATTGCTGACACAGAGCGACGAATACGACGCGGTCTTCTCCCTGGGCACCATCAACGCCTCCTCGGCCTTCGGCCTCAAGCACGAGCAGCGGGAGGAAGAGGAGAAGCGTGCGGCGGAGGTCCAGAGGATGTACGTAAAGGACCGCAGCCTGCGTTTCGCGCAGCGGGTGGTGGGCCTCACCGCCGAGGAGGGCAAGCCCATCGTCACCGTGGGCATGCCCCAGCAGTACATGGACGTGACCCAGGACGGCACCGACGCCTTCCCCCACGACCGGCTGTGCATCTATACCAACCCCGAGCGGGCGGCGCGCGTCCTGTCGATACTCGCCGACCGCGGTGACTATCTGCGTTCCCGGGGGGTGTGATGGGGATACTGCCGGCCCTCCTGCTGGGGGCTGTACAGGGACTGACCGAGTTCTGGCCCATTTCCAGTTCCGCCCACCTGGCGCTGCTCATCCACATCTTCGGCTGGGGCGAGCCCGACCTCTCCTTCCTGGTCGCCCTCCATGTCGGCACCTGGCTGGCGGTGGTGTGGTACTACCGCCGCAGGCTGGGGGCAATCATCGCCTCCATGTGGAGGGAAGTGACGGGTAAGGAACGCGGGCAGGCCGAGGCCAGGCTGGGCTGGCTGCTGCTCCTGGCCACCATCCCCGGGTTGATCATCGGCGCCCTGTTCGCTGAGTCCTCGGAGATGATGGAGGGCATGCCGCTGCTGATGACCGTGATGCTGGCCCTATTCGGGCTGGTGCTCTGGGCCGCCGACGCCCTGGGTCCGCAGACGAAGGACTGGCAGGCGGCGGGATGGCGGGAGGCCCTGGCGGTGGGGGTGGGGCAGACCCTGGCCCTGATGCCGGGGGTCTCGCGCTCCGGCATCTCCATCTCGGTGGCCCGGGCGGCGGGCCTGGAGCGCGAGGAGGCCGCCGACTTCGCCTTCCTGCTCTCGGTGCCCATCATCGGCGCGGCCGCGGCCTACGAGGGCCTGAAACTGGTGCTGGACGGTGTCACCGGGGACCAGCTCTGGCCCATGCTGGTGGGCGCCGCGGCGGCGGCCCTCACCGGCTACTTCGCCATCGGTTTCCTGCTCTCGCGCCTCAAGTCCGGCACCTTCCGCCCCTACGCCATCTACCGCCTGGTCCTCGCTGCGGTCCTCCTGGTGGTATTGGTGATCCTATAGGGAAGCGGTCCATACCGTGATGCATAAACCAATGCGACCACAGCTGTAAAAAAAAAACCATTTACTGCTTGACATTCCGCTTGCTCCCCCTTAAGAATCATACGCAGATAGGGCGTACCGGCTGGCGAAAAATCACCCGCGAAAGACCAAGCGCGCGATGGTATATGCTGCTCGC